>NZ_JAANNX010000004.1:0-371155 GCF_013363615.1 Streptomyces sp. CAI-85
CGCGATGCTCGGCGACGAGATGATCGACGAGGCCAGCCGCAAGATGGCCCTGGTCGTCTCCGGCAAGGGCCGCGCCGCCGGCATGCAGCGCACCTCCAAGTTCGAGATCCCGGAGGGCTGAGCACCATGCAGTTCGGACGCACCTACGAGGAGTTCGAGGTCGGCGCGGTCTACAAGCACTGGCCCGGCAAGACGGTCACCGAGTACGACGACCACCTCTTCTGTCTCCTCACCATGAACCACCACCCGCTCCACATGGACGTCAACTACGCCGAGAAGACGACCGACTTCGGCAAGAACGTCGTGGTGGGCAACTACATCTACTCCCTGCTGCTCGGCATGTCCGTCCCGGACGTCTCCGGCAAGGCGATCGCCAACCTGGAGATCGAGTCGCTCCGGCACGTGGCGCCGACCTTCCACGGCGACACGGTCTACGGCGAGACGACCGTGCTCGACAAGTGGCCGTCGAAGTCGAAGAACGACCGCGGCATCGTGTACGTCGAGACCAAGGGCTACAAGCAGGACGGCACGCTCGTCTGCGTGTTCCGCCGCAAGGTGATGGTGCCGACCGAGACGTACATCAAGGAGCGCGGCGGTGAGCAGCCCGGCCGCCCGGAGCTGAACACCCCCGCCGAAAAGACGGAGAAGTAGCCATGGCGCGACTCGCCCAGACCGCCGGTCTGACCGACATCCAGCAGGAGATCCTCTCCACCGTCCGCGACTTCGTGGACAAGGAGATCATCCCGGTCGCGACCGAGCTGGAGCACCGTGACGAGTACCCGCAGCAGATCGTCGACGGCCTCAAGGAACTCGGCCTGTTCGGCCTGATGATCCCGGAGGAGTACGGCGGCCTGGGCGAGTCGCTCCTGACGTACGCGCTGTGCGTCGAGGAGATCGCCCGCGGCTGGATGTCGGTGTCCGGCATCATCAACACGCACTTCATCGTGGCGTACATGCTCAAGCAGCACGGCACGCAGGAGCAGAAGGACCACTTCCTGCCGCGGATGGCGGCCGGCGACATCCGGGGCGCGTTCTCCATGTCGGAGCCGGGCCTCGGCTCGGACGTGTCGGCCATCACCTCCAAAGCCGTCAAGGACGGCGAGGAGTACGTCCTCAACGGCCAGAAGATGTGGCTGACGAACGGCGGAACGTCGTCGCTCGTGGCCGTTCTGGTGCGAAGTGACGAAGGACACCCCGAGGGCACCGCGCCCCACAAGTCGATGACGACCTTCCTGATCGAGAAGGAGCCCGGCTTCGGAGAGGTCCGCCCCGGCCTCACCATCCCGGGCAAGATCGACAAGATGGGCTACAAGGGCGTCGACACGACCGAGCTCATCATGGATGGCCTGCGGATTCCCGCCGACCGGGTGCTCGGCGGCGTCACCGGCCGAGGTTTTTACCAAATGATGGACGGCGTCGAGGTGGGCCGCGTGAACGTGGCGGCGCGTGGCTGCGGCGTCGCTCAGCGTGCGTTCGAACTCGGTGTCCAGTACGCCCAGCAGCGTCACACTTTCGGCAAGCCGATCGCCCAGCACCAGGCCATCCAGTTCAAGCTGGCCGAGATGGCTACCAAGGTCGAGGCGGCCCATGCCATGATGGTGAACGCCGCACGCAAAAAGGACTCCGGCGAACGAAACGACCTCGAGGCCGGGATGGCGAAGTACCTCGCCTCCGAGTACTGCAAGGAGGTCGTGGAGGACGCCTTCCGTATCCACGGGGGATACGGCTTCTCCAAGGAGTACGAGATCGAGCGCCTCTACCGGGAGGCCCCGATGTTGCTGATCGGTGAAGGCACCGCCGAGATCCAGAAAATGATCATCGGGCGCCGCCTGCTGGAGGAGTACCGGTTCCAGGGCTAGTTGTCAGGGTTGGGGGTGTTTTCTTCGAGAAGAAGATCACACCCCCTTGACCCACACCGGCAACCGACTCGGCTTCCTGACTTACCCAGTTGTGGCCCCGAACCGCTACGATCGCCGGAAAGCCGCCGTCCCCCCGTCGAAGCGCGGCATCATCCGCTACGAAGGTCATCCATGCCCCACAGCCAAACCTCTGCACACCGCGACAGCCTGGTGGGCGCACGCCTCGCGCGCGGAGCATCGCCGTGGCTCCTGCCGACCGTCGCCACCGCAGCCGTCAGCCTGGTCCGCGCCCGCCGCTCGGGCGTCGCCAAGGCCGTCGCCGTGCCCGCCACCGCTCTCGCGGCGGGCATGCTGTGGTTCTTCCGTGACCCCGAGCGCGAGATCGCCTCCGGGCGGGTCATCTCCCCCGCCGACGGTGTGGTGCAGAGCATCATGCCGTGGAAGGACGGGCGCACCCGGGTCGCGATCTTCATGAGCCCGCTCAACGTCCACGTCAACCGCGCGCCGCTCTCCGGCACGGTCACGTCGGTCGAGCACATCCCCGGCGGGTTCGTTCCGGCTTTCAACAAGGAGAGCGAGAACAACGAGCGCGTCGTCTGGCACTTCGACACCGAGCTCGGTGACATCGAGATGATCCAGATCGCCGGTGCCGTGGCCCGCCGTATCGTCCCCTACATCCCCGAGGGCACGAAGGTGGAGCAGGGCGACCGGATCGGTCTGATCCGCTTCGGCTCCCGCGTGGACATCTACCTGCCCGAGGGCGTGGAGGTCGCGGTCGAGGTCGGGCAGAAGACCGTGGCAGGGGTGACTCGCATTGACCGTGATTGACCCACAGACCCAGGCCGGCTGGGTGCCGGACGCCGACGAGGTGGACGAAGAGGAGGAGATGCCCCTCTCTCTCCGCCTGTCGATAGCGGACACCCTCACCCTCGGCAACGCCACGTGCGGGTTCATGGCGGTGTACTTCACCACCACCGGCATCCTGATCCCGCACCTCACCGGCAGCCAGGAATCCGGCATGGCCCGCCACAGCGCGGCCACGGCGGTCATCCTCATGCTCTGCGCGGCGGTCTTCGACCTCTTCGACGGGCTGGTGGCGCGCAAGCTGCGCTCCTCCCCCATGGGCGCCGAGCTGGACAACCTCTCGGACCTGATCAGCTTCGGCCTGGCCCCGGCGTACTTCGTCCTGGTCTACGGCATGGTCGCCGACGACGCCCACCAGCGGGTGGCGGCGGTCGGCGCGATCGTCGTCCTGCTGGCGGTCGTGCTGCGGCTGGCGAGATTCTCCTGCGTCACTCCGCGCAACGGCACCTTCCAGGGCATGCCCTCGCCGTTCGGCGCGCTGACGGTCGTCTCGATCGTGCTCCTGGAGCTGCCCTTCGTGGCGACGCTCCTCGCCATCCTGGGCACCGCCTGGCTGATGGTGAGCCGGGTCGAGTACCCCAAGCCGCGGGGCCGTCTCGCCGGCGCGATGCTGTCCTGGATCGTGCTGTCGATGGGTCTGCTGGCCGCGTGGGCGTTCGACGCGCCGAGCGGACAGCTCCTCCTCCAGACGGGCTGCGCGCTCCAGCTCGTCATGGGTGCGGTCATTCCGCTGTTCGCCACGGCTCGCCGGGTGAACAACTTCCGTGACAATCGGCGGGAGGCGCGGGCCGCGCAGTTGCCGTAGCAGGTCGTAGGTTGTGAGAAGGGCCCCGGGTGTTGACCCGGGGCCCTTCTCGTGTGCTTTTCGGGTGCGGCCGCGTTGTGGCTGGTCGCGCAGTTCCCCGCGCCCCTGGGGAGTCGGTGCCCAGGCGGCTGTCAGGTCAGGAAGTCTCGGGCGATCTGTTCCGCCACCCGTTCCAGGATCGGGCCCGCTTCGGAGATGCATGTGGTGATGTCCGGTTCGATCTCCGTCAGGGGGTAGGCGCGGCGGATGCCGGCCCGGCCGAGGGCCTGTGGGGGCAGGGCGAGGCGGCCGCAGACGGCGACGACCTCCTTGCCGGCCGCGCGGGCCGCCGCGGCGACCCCTGCCGGGGCCTTGCCGTGCAGGGTCTGCTCGTCCAGCGAGCCCTCCCCGGTGATCACCAGCTCGGCCCGCTCCAGGGCCGGGGCGAAGCCCAGCACGTCGAGCATCACCTCGATGCCGGGGCGGAACCGGGCGCCGAGGAGCAGCGCGCCGTAGCCGATGCCGCCCGCGGCGCCCGCGCCCGGCGCGGCCGCGTGCTCCGCCGCCCCGGGGCCGACGGCGTCCTCCAGCACCTTCGCGAAGTGCGTCAGCGCCGCGTCCAGCGCATCGACGTCGTCCGGGGAGGCGCCCTTCTGCGGCCCGTACACCGCCGGTGCGCCCTTCGGGCCGGTCAGCGGGTTGTCGACGTCGCTCGCCAGGACCAGGTCGACGGCGGACAGCCGGGGGTCGAGCCCCGACAGGTCCGCGCGGGCCAGCCGGGCGAGTCCGCCGCCGCCCGGAGCCACGGGTTCGCCGTCGTCGTCGAGGAACCGGGCGCCCAGGGCGGAGAGCATGCCCGCGCCGCCGTCGGTGGTGGCGCTGCCGCCGACCCCGAACACGATCGTCCGCGCGCCCGCGTCCAGCGCGGCCCGCAGCAGTTCGCCGGAGCCGTACGTCGACGCGGTGAGCGGGGCGAAGACCCCGGCCGGCAGCCGCTGGAGGCCGCTCGCCTCCGCCATCTCCACGACGGCGGTGTCCCCGCGCAGCGCGAACGCGGCGGTGACCTCGTGGCCGAGGGGCCCGGCGACCGGGACCTCCCGGCGGGCGAACCCGGCGGCGACCGCCGCGTCCACCGTGCCGTCGCCGCCGTCGGCGACCGGCAGGGCCTCCACCTCGGCCTCCGGTACGACCCGGCGCAGCCCGGCCGTCACCCGCTCGGCGACCTCCACGGCCGTCAGCGACCCCTTGAACTTGTCCGCGGCCACGAGCACCCGTCGGGTGCCGTGCGCTCCGGCGTCCGCCACGATCCATCCCCTTGCTCTCCGGGCCCCGCGCACGGCGGGGCCAGTCGCGCCGCTGCGACCTTAACCGGCGGACACCGCCGCCGTCATGCGGTGCCCGAACCCTGGAAATCGGGTACACCGGAGCCATGACCTCTGTGGGCGGCGACCCGGAGTTCGCCGACCGGGTGCTCGGCGGCTGGCTGGGCCGCATCGCGGGCAACATGCTCGGCAAACCCGTCGAGCAGGGCGAGGTGTGGACCCGCGAGCGGATCGACGGCTATCTGCGGCGCGCGGACGCGCTGCCGCTCACCGACTATCTGCCGGAGCCGCCGACCGCGGACGACGCGGCGCTGCTGCGGCCCGAGTGGCGGGCCTGTGTCCGCGGGCGGGTGCGCGGAAGCTGCCGTGACGACGACGTGGACTACGCCGTCCTCGGGCTCGACCTGCTGGAGACGCACGGCTTCGGGTTCAGCACCGAGCAGGTCGGCGACCTGTGGCTGCTGCGGCTGCCGTACCGGCAGACGTTCACGGCGGAGCGGGCCGCCTACCGCAATCTCGCCGCCGGGCTGCGGCCGCCGCTCACCGCGACGTACGACAACCCGTACCAGGAGTGGATCGGCGCGCTGATCCGGGCCGACATCTATGGCTGGACCTGTCCCGGCGCCCCGCGCGAGGCCGCCGCCCTGGCCCGCCGGGACGCCGTGCTGTCGCACACCGGCAACGGCGTGTACGGCGCGATGTGGGCGGCGGCGACGGTCTCGGCGGCGTTCACCGCGCCGACCGTCCGGCACGCCGTCGAGGAGGGGCTGACCGTCGTTCCGGCGGGCAGCCGGCTCGCGCGGACCGTGCGCCGGGTCGCCGCCCTGCGGGACGCGGGGCTGGCCTGGGAGGAGACGCTCGCGACGGCGGAGCGGGAGACGGCCGGGCTGGGCTGGATCCACACGGTCCCCAACGCGGCCGTGCTGACCGCCGGACTGCTGTACGGGGAAGGGGACTTCACGCGCACGGTCGCGCTGACCGTCCGCGGCGGTCTGGACACGGACTCCAACGGGGCGACGGCCGGGTCCGTGGCCGGTGTCCTGACCGGGGCGGCGGCGATTCCCGGGCGCTGGACGGAACCGTTGGAGGACACCGTGCGCAGTGCGGTGTTCGGGTTCGACGGGGTGCGGATCAGCGAGCTGGCGGAGCGGACGGTGCGGCTGGCGGCAACCCGCACCCACAAGATCACTCCGCGAACTGATGAGCGTACGACCGCTGTTCACGCCGTGGGGGTGGCGGACACGGAGGGTGTTCCCGGGGCCGGGGGTCGTGACTAGTCCGATGAGCGGCTCCGCTCGGTGGTTACCCTTAGTGAATGACCACTTCCAGCACGTCCGATTTCGCGGCGTACATCGCTTCCCTGCCCCGTGTCCTGGCCGGTGCCGCGGCGCTCTTCCGGGACGCCGAGGGCCGGGTCCTGCTCGTCGAGCCCAACTACCGTGACGGCTGGGCGCTGCCCGGCGGCACGATCGAGTCCGACGAGGGCGAGTCGCCGCGTCAGGGCGCGCGCCGCGAGACCCTGGAGGAGATCGGCCTCGACCGTCCGCTGGGCCGGCTGCTCGCGGTGGACTGGTCGACCGGGCCCGGCCGCCCGCCGCTGGTGGCGTACCTCTACGACGGCGGCGTGCTCGACGAGTTGGCCCTCAAGGAGATCAAGCTCCAGGAGGAGGAGCTGCTGTCCTGGCGCCTGGTCGCCCGTGAGGAGATCACCGAATATCTGCTGGGCTCGCTGGGCCTGCGGGTGCTGGCCGCGCTCGACGTGCTGGCGGAGGGCGCGGACACGGCCGAGCTGGAGAACGGCCGCCGGGTGCTCTGAGCGCCCCGTCTCCCCGTGCCGTTCAGCCCTGGGTGTCACTGGGCTTGGCGTCCACCTCGCGCAGCGCCTCGTCGCGTACGGCGGTCCGGGACTCGGTGCGGTGCCCGCGCTCGATGTAGTCGCGCACGACCAGCTCGACGGCGTCCTGCGGACTGCCCACACCGGAGAGAACCATGACCTCGACGACGAGTTCGGCATCGAGGGAGACGGTGACCTTGGCCATGCCGGGACGGTAGCACCGGTGCGGGCCCCCGGATATCCGTTCGCGCTCCACGGCCCCGCCGACCTACCCTCGCCCCCATGAGCAAGCCCCTCGTCGCCGTCCTGACCGGCGCCGGTGTCTCCACCGACTCCGGCATCCCCGACTACCGCGGCCCGGACGGGCTGTGGCGCAGGGACCCGGAGGCCGAGAAGCTCGTCACCTACGAGTACTACGTCAAGGACCCCGAGATCCGGCGCCGGGCCTGGCGGATGCGGCGTGACACCGGGGCGCTGGGGGCCGAGCCTAACGTCGCGCACCGGGCCGTCGTGGAGCTGGAGCGGTCCGGGGTGCCGGTGCGGGTGCTCACGCAGAACGTGGACGGGCTTCACCAGCTCGCCGGGCTGCCCGCCCGCAAGGTGCTCGAACTGCACGGCACGGCGCGGGAGTTCGTGTGCGTCAAGTGTCATGCCCGGGGTCCCATGGCCGACGCGCTCGCCCGGCTCGACGCGGGCGAGGAGGATCCGCCGTGCCTGGAGTGCGGCGGTGTCCTCAAGCCCGCGACGATCATGTTCGGCCAGCACCTCGACCCCGTCGTGCTCGGCGAGGCCGCCGCCATCGCCAAGGCGTGCACGGTCTTCCTCGCCGTCGGCACCAGCCTCCAGGTCCATCCGGCGGCGGGCCTCACCCAGGTCGCCGCCGACCACGGCGCCCGCCTGATCATCGTGAACGCCGAACCGACCCCGTACGACGACATCGCCGACGAGGTCGTACGCGAGCCGATCGGCGTCGCCCTGCCCCGGGTGCTGGGCGCGCTGGCCGGCGAGGGCGCGTAGTGCGCGGCGAGGAGCCCGGGGCGGACGACGAACGGGCCGGAACGCGCTGGGTGTTCGCCGTGCCGGCCGGCCTGCTCACGCTCGTCGCCGGCTTCTTCTGCTGGGTGTCGCTGACCGTCCGGCCGTCCGGTGCCTGGGACGACAACGCGTACGCGGGGATCGTGCTGGCGTGTTCCCTCTCGATCGCGGCCGCCGGTGCCGTGGTGGTGGCATGGGCGGCGCCGTCCGTGCGCCGGGCCGTGCCGTGGTGGTGGGTGTCACCGGCGCTCGTGCTGGGCGTGGTCTCGGGCGTGCGGTGGGGGCTCGTGTTCTAGGCGCCGGGTCCTGGACTAGAAGAGTGCCGTGCCCGTTTCGTGGGTCAGGAGGCGGCGTTTGCGGGGGAGGCCGCCGCCGTAGCCGGTGAGGTTGCCGTCGGCGCCGACGACGCGGTGGCAGGGGACGATGATGCCGATGGGGTTGCGGCCGTTGGCGAGGCCCACCGCGCGGGCGGCGCCCGGGGTGCCGAGGGTGGCGGCGAGGGCGCCGTAGGTGCGGGTCTCGCCGTAGGGGATCCTGCGGAGTTCGGCCCAGACCCTTTGCTGGAAGGGGGTGCCGTGCAGGCGCAGCGGGACGGTGAACTCCTTGAGGTCGGCGGCGAAGTAGGCGGCGAGCTGGTCCTCGGTCTCGGTGAAGAGGGTGTCGTCGCGGGGGCCGAAGGTCTCCTCGGGCGGGCGGTGGCGCTGGTCGGTCATGTAGAGGCCGCACAGGACGCCGTCGTCGTCGGCGACGAGGGTGAGCGGGCCGTACGGGCTGTCGATGACGGTGTGGTGTCTCACGTCGATTTCCTTACGCGGGAAGGAAGTTGATGGGGTGACTGTCGGTGGCCCACAGGTACTGGACCGCGTAGGCGCGCCAGGGGCGCCAGGCGGCCGCGCGGGCGGTGAGGGCCGCCGGGGTGGCGGGGAGGCCCAACTCGCGTGCGGCGCGCCGGACTCCGAGGTCGGTGGGGAGGAAGGCGTCGGGGTCGCCGAGGGCGCGCATCGCGATGACGTCGACGGTCCAGGGGCCGAAGCCGGGGAGGGCGAGGAGCCGGGCGCGGGTCTCCGCCCAGTCGCTGTCGACGTCCAAGTGCAGGGCGCCCGAGGCGAGTTGTGTGGCGAGTGTGGTGAAGGTCGTGCGGCGGGTGCGGGGCATCGGCAGGGACTCCGGGTCCACCGCCGCCAGCGCCTCGGGGGTGGGGAAGAGGTGGGTGAGGCCGCCCTCCGGGTCGTCCACCGGGTCGCCGTACGCCGTGACCAGGCGGGCCGCGTGGGTGCGGGCCGCCGCTGTGGAGACCTGTTGGCCGAGGACGGCGCGGACGGCGAACTCGGCCTCGTCGACCGTGCGCGGCACCCGGCGTCCCGGGGCCTTGTCGACCAGCGGCGCGAGCAGCGGGTCGGTGCGCAACTGGTCGTCCACGGCGACCGGATCGGCGTCCAGGTCGAGCATCCGCCGGCAGCGGCTGATGGCGACGGTGAGATCGCGCGGGTCGGTGAGGGTGAGACGGCAGCCGATGTGGTCGGGGTGCGGGGTGAGGGCCACGACACCGTGCCCGTGGGGCAGGCGCAGGGTGCGCCGGAAGGCGCCGTCGCGCCACTCCTCCACGCCCGGTACGCCGGTCGCCGCGAGATGTCCGAAGAGGTTGTCGGGGTTGAGCGGGGCGCGGAAGGGGAGCCGGAGGGCGAGGGTGCCCGGGGTGGTGGGGGTGGCCCGGCCCGCGCCGGCGCGGGTGCGCAGGTCGGTCGGGGAGAGCGCGAAGACCTCCCGCACGGTGTCGTTGAAGGCGCGGACGGAGGCGAAGCCGGCGGCGAACGCCACGTCCGCCATGGGCAGTCCGGTGGTCTCGATGAGGAGCCGGGCCGTCCGCGCGCGCTGGGCGCGGGCGAGCGCGAGGGGTCCGGCGCCGAGTTCGGCGAGGAGCTGGCGTTCGATCTGGCGGGTGCTGTAGCCGAGGCGGACGGCGAGGCCCGTGACGCCGTCCCGGTCCACGACCCCGTCGGCGATCAGCCGCATCGCGCGGGCCACGAGGTCGGCGCGCAGGTTCCACTCGGGGGACCCGGGGCTGGTGTCGGGGCGGCAGCGCTTGCAGGCGCGGAACCCGGCCTGCTGGCAGGCGGCCGCGCTGGGCAGGAAGGTCATGTTCTCCGGCTTGGGCGGTACCACCGGGCAGCTCGGCCGGCAGTAGATGCCGGTGGTCGTGACCGCGGTGAAGAACCAGCCGTCGAACCGCGCGTCCTTGGAGCGGACGGCGCGCACACAGCGGTCCCGGTCGGTGTGCATCCCGTTCTGCATGCGTCCAGCATCGGGGACCGGACCGGGTGGGCGCTGGCAGGAATCCGACATCGACCTCCGCCGGCCTGCACCGCTCCCCCGTCAGGTCACGGGGGTTCCTGGCGGGCCACCAGCGCGCAGATCACGAAGGCGTCGATCGCCATGACGGTGACCGACCACAGAGGCCGGTGCGGGAGGAACAGGAACTGGGTGACCAGGCTGAGGGCGGCCACGAAGAGGGCCGGGTAGCGGGCCCAGGCCGCGTCCCTGAGGAGGCCCGCCCCGGCACCGGCGGCGAGGACGCCGAGGACCACGTGGATCCAGCCCCAGGCGGTCAGGTCGACGTCGTAGGCGGAGGAGCCGGTCCGGGGGTAGCCGCCGCCGTTCGCCATCAGGGCGGGGATGCCCTGGAGGACGGCGAGGACGCCGCCGCACAGCATCAGCGTCCCGGCGAAGGCGACACCACCGGCGACCCGGGCGTCCCGGGCCCGACGGGTGTCCTGCGGGGCCGGTGCGGCGCGGCGCGGGCCGCCGGGCGGGGCGGACCAGGCGCTGCCGATGTCGCCCTGCGGGGCGCGGTGCGGGTCGCCGGACGGCGAGGCGCCGGGTGGGGTCATACGGGGGTCTCCTTCGTGGACGCGTGGCCCGGCGGACCGGCGGTCACCGTGTCGTCCGCCGCCAGGAAGTCGGCCGCGCTCAGCGCGAACAGCAGGGTGAGCGCCAGCCCGATGACGACCCAGCCGGTCGGGTACGGCCACAGGAGGTAGGTCAGGACGGTCGCCCCGACCAGGGTCCAGGTGATCCACGGCCGGAAGCGGCGGACGAACGGGCCGACCGGACCGGTGCGCAGCCCCGCGTGTCCCGCAGCGGCGCGGACCGCGGCGATGCCGGAGTGCCACAGATGCCGGACCAGACCGGCCGCCCGGCCGGGCCCGGTGAGCCAGGCGGCCACGGCCACCGTCACCCCGAGCGCGACCACGACCCGCACGCTGGTGCGCAGGAAGCGGGTCAGCGTGTCGTAGACGGCCCCGGCGGCGGGCTGGGAGACACCGGCCGGGAGGGCGTCGAGGTAGACGACCCGGAACACGCTGAGCGCGACGCCGAGCAGCAGGGTGGTGACGGCGAAGGCGAGCGCGGAGACGATCAGGGCGCGGCGGCGCCGGCCGGCGAGCAGGACGCCCGCCGCGACCAGCAGGACCGCCACGACGGGCAGCCAGAGCCCGGCCAGCTTCAGAAGGCGCACATAGGTGCGGATCCGGCCGATGTCGTCGGAGCGGACGAGGGTGAAGTCGGTGTGCAGGGTGGGGATGCGGCGGGCGACCGTCAGGCCGTCGTCGGCGAGGCGCTCCTTGACGTCCTCGACGACCGGGGCGAGGTCGAGCGTGACGCTGTCCTTCTCCAGTCTGACGGCGCCGTCCCCGCTGCCGGTGAGCGCCTTGTCCAGGGTGTCGTGGACGCGGCGGTTGGCGTCGGCCCAGATCCGTTCGAAGGCGGCCGAGGCGACGACCGCCCGCGCCTTGTCGTGGACGAAGCTGCGGACCGCGTCCTGAAGGGGTTCCCCCAGCACGCCGAGCGCCTGTTCCAGCAGCGGCCGCCGGTCCGGGGCCGCGCTCTGGAGCAGGACCGGCAGGTCGAGCCGGGCCACGACGGCGTCGGAGACGGCGTCCGCGACGGCGTTCTGGACGTCCGGGTCGGAGGCCAGGGGGCGGACGGTGTCGACATAGCGGCCGGTGTCCCCGACCAGTTCGGCGCTCCAGGCGGCGACGACGCTCAGCGGGGCCAGCAGACAGCCGAGGACGATGAGGACCACCGCGAGCACGGAGCGCGCCCGGTGCCGGGCGGGCCCCTCAGTGGGGGCGGCGGTGGGGAGTGCGGCGCGGACCGTGTCCAGGTCCGTCTCCAGCGCCGAGACCCGGGCGCGCAGCAGCCGCAGTTCCTCCGGGTCGACGGCGTCCCCGGGGCCGGAGGGCGCACCGCTGTCCGGCATGGCGCGCTCCCTCGTCCGTCGCTCGCGTCCTGTGGCTGCTGCCAGGACATCGCGGGCGCCTTGGGACGGCGAGCGCGGCGGGGCCGTCCGGGTGAGCGGCCCCGCCGTCGGCTCACATGTTGATCATGTGGCCGGCCAGTCCGTGCACCGCCTCCTTGACGGCCTCGCCCAGGGTCGGGTGGGCGTGGACGTTGCGGGCGACCTCGTGGACGGTGAGGTCCCACTGCTGGGCCAGGGTCAGCTCCGGGAGGAGTTCGGTGACGTCGGGGCCGATGAGATGGCCGCCGAGCAACTCGCCGTACTTGGCGTCGCTGATGAGCTTGACGAAGCCGGTGGTGTCGCCGAGGCCGTGCGCCTTGCCGTTGGCGGTGAAGGGGAACTTCGCCACCTTGACGTCGTGTCCGAGGTCGCGGGCCTGGGCCTCGGTGTAGCCGAAGCTGGCGATCTGCGGCTGGCAGTAGGTGGCGCGCGGGATCATCGCGTAGTCGAGTTCCATCGTCTCGGCGTCGGCGAGGGTCTCGGCGGCGATCACCCCCATGGCCTCGGCGGTGTGCGCGAGCATCAGCTTGGCGGTGACGTCGCCGATGGCGTAGAGGTGCGGGACGGACGTACGGCAGTGGCCGTCGACGTCGATCGCGCCCCGGTCGGTGACCTCGACGCCGGTGTTCTCCAGGCCGTAGCCGGTGACGTTCGGGGCGAAGCCGATGGCCTGGAGGACCTTGTCGGCCTCCAGGACCCGCTGGGCGCCGTCCTTGCCGGTGACGGTGACGCGGACCTGCGGGCCGGACTCGTCGATGGCGTCGACGCGGGTGGAGGTGAGCACGTCGATGCCCAGCTTGCGGTACTGGCGGGCGAGTTCGGCGGAGACCTCGGCGTCCTCCAGCGGGGCCATCCGGTCCAGGAACTCGACGACGGTGACCTTGACGCCGTAGTTGTGCAGGACGTAGGCGAACTCGATGCCGATGGCGCCGGCGCCCGCGATGACGATGGACTGCGGGAGGTCCTCGGCGAGGATCTGCTCCTCGTAGGTGACCACGCGCGCGCTGCGCTTGGTGCCGGGGAGCAGCTTGGGGGTGGCGCCGGTGGCGATGACGCAGTGGTCGAAGCCGATGGTGCGGGTGTTGCCGTCGTAGTCGCGCACCTGGAGGGTGTGCGCGTCGAGGAAGGTGCCGCGCCCGTCCAGCTCGGTGATCTTGTTCTTCTTCATCAGGTAGTGGACGCCCTTGACGCGTCCGTCGGCGACCTTGCGGCTGCGGCGGTACGCCTCGCCGTAGTCGAAGGTGACCTGGCCGTCGGCCCTGATGCCGAAGGTCTTCGCCTCGCGGGTGAAGATGTGCGCCAGCTCGGCGTTGCGGAGCAGGGCCTTGGTGGGGATGCAGCCCACGTTGAGACAGACCCCGCCCCAGTACTTCTCCTCGACGACCGCGACGCTCTTGCCAAGCTGGGCGGCGCGGACCGCGGCGACGTAGCCGCCGGGTCCGGCGCCGAGGACCACGACGTCGAAGCGTTCGTCCTGCTCGACCATGGAGGGTTCCTTTTCCGTGGAGTGCGCTGTGTCCGTGGAGTGCGCTGTCGGTGGTGCTTCGTTCCCTGCCGATTCTTTCCTAGTCGGTGGCCGTGGGCCGCCGGGAGAGCCGCATGGCCTCGCCGGCGTCCGTGAGCGGGCGCAGCCGGTAGGTGTACGCGTAGTCGCGGTCGGCGAACAGCTTGTACTCGTCGTGGGTGTGCGCGCCCCAACTGTTGTCGCCGCCGACGCCCATCTGCCGGTGGTTGACGCGCAGCACGACCTCGGGGCGGGGGGTGAGCTGGTAGGCGTGGCGGGCGCCCACGGAGAGGTCCTCGGGGGTGTGGTGCGAGGCGTTGACCTCCAGGAGCGGTTCGCCCGAGACGAGCAGTCCGCTGCCGTCGGGGCCGGTGAGCGCGATCCAGCGGATGTCGGTCCTGTTGCCGTTCTCCTGCGGGCGCAGATAGGGCGTGCCCTGTCCGGTGACGGTGCCGGAGTACAGGCCGACATCGGTGGCGTTGTTGCGGTCCCAGTGGTTCTCCTCGGGGCCGCGGCCGTAGTAGCGCAGGTTCTCCAGCCGTCCGGGCAGGGTCAGCAGGGTGCCGACCTCGGGGATGTACGGCAGGGAGGGGGCGCCCGGGCGCAGGGTGTTGTCGACCTTGATCTCGCCGTTGCCGAACACGGTGTAGGTGGTGGTGTACGCCGATGCCGTGGTCGTGGGCAGGGTGCCGGTGACCTCGATCTCGACGGCGCGGTCGCGCAGCGCGCGCACGGTCACGGAGCGCACCTCGCGGCGGGCGCCGGCGTCACGCCAGGTCTGGTTGCGGGTGTGCTGGCCGTTGCCGAGGTCGTTGTCGGTGGGGGCGCGCCAGAAGTTGGGGACCGGTCCGGAGGAGATCAGGTCGGCGCCGCGGGACCGGTAGGAGGTGATGAGGCCGGTCCTCCGGTCGACGGTGAGCGTGAAGTCGCGGCCGGTGACGGTGATCGTGGTGCCGGTGTCGGTGTGGGTGAGCGCGGGGACGCCGTCCAGCGGGCGGGGGGTGACGGCGGGGCTGCCGGAGGCGACCGGGAGCTGTGTCCTGGCGATCTCGAAGCCTGCCTTCGCCCACCGCGTGCTCTCGCGGGTGGTGAAGGTGAGTTCGAGGAAGTACTCGGCGCCCGGTGCGGGGGTGTCCGGCAGCCGGAAGGGCACGGTGATGTCCTTGCTCGACAGCGGGGCCACGTCGAGCTGGGCGCGGCTGAGCCGGCCGCGCTGGACGGTCCTTCCGTCGGCGACGAGCGCCCAGTGGCCGTCGAACTCGCGCAGGTCGGTGAAGAGGTACTCGTTGGTGAGCGTGACGGCGCCGCCCCGCGCCACCCGCTCCCCGTCGGCGGGGGTGGCGTCGACGGCCTGGTAGATCCGTTTGACCTCGGCGGATTTGCCGGTGGGGGTGCGGTCGGCGGTGACGATGCCGTCGCCGGAGAAGGCGCCGTCGTTGGGGTTGTCGTCCCAGTCGCCGCCGTAGGCGAGGAACGTCTCGTCCCGGGGCCGCTTCTCGGTGACGGCGACGGTGGCGGCGTCGAACCAGAAGCGGACGCCGTCGTCGTCGGGGCCCCTGCGCTCGGAGGCCAGTTCGGCGGCGGTCAGGGCGCGGGCGTAGACCCGGGCGCGGCGGATCGTGCCGCTGAACTCGCGGGTCGGGTGGTCGGCGTCGGTGGCGAGGGAGAGCGCTGCGGTGGTGTGGTCGGGGCGCCGGGCGCCGGTCCTGGTGGCCCGGACCGTGCCGTCGACGTACAGGGTGACGGTGCCCGTGTCCGCGTCGAAGACGCCGGCGACCTGGTGTTCGCGGCCGGTCCAGTCGTCCGGGAGCGGCCAGCCGGCGCTGTACCACTGGCCGCCGCCGTGGACGAAGAACTCCAGGGTGCGGCCGGACTGCTTGAGGGCGTACTGGGTGTCGCCCTTGGCGACGATCGGCTGGTGGTAGCCGGCCGGGCCCGGGGTGACCCACGCCTCCAGGGTGAGCGAGCCGGTGAGGTCGAGGCGGGGGTCGCGGGCGAAGACGGTGCCGCCGTGCAGGCCCTCGGAGCGGCTGAAGGTGCCGGCGGGCGCGACGGTCTCGCCGGTCAGCGCGGCGGGCCCGGTCTCGGTGAACAGCCGGCGGGGCGGGGCCGGCCAGCGCAGGGCCTGGTCGGCGAAGTCCCAGATCCAGCCGCCCTGGAGGACGTCGTACCGGCGGACCAGGTCCCAGTACTTCTTGAAGTTGCCGTTGGAGTTGCCCATGCCGTGCGAGTACTCGATCATCACGTACGGCCGGGTGTCGGCGGTGTCCTTCGCCCGGGCCTCGACCCGGGCCGGGGTGTCGTACATCTCGGAGCGGATGTCGCTGATCCCGGGGCGGTCGTCGCCCTCGTACTGGATGACGCGGGTGGTGTCGTAGGAGCGGATCCAGTCGTGCATGGCGGTGAAGGTGCTGCCGCCGCCCGCCTCGTTGCCGAGGGACCAGATGACGACCGAGGCGTGGTTCTTGTCGCGGTGGACCATGTTCTGGGCGCGGGCCACGCAGGCGGCGGTCCACTCGGGGTGGTCGCCGGGGTACTCGGAGCGGATGCCGTGGGTCTCGAGGTTGGTCTCGTCGACGAGGTACAGGCCGTACTCGTCGGCGAGTTCGAGCCACCGCGGGTTGTTGGGGTAGTGCGAGGTGCGGACGGTGTTGATGTTCAGCCGCTTGATGAGCGTGATGTCCTCGACCATGTCGGCGTGCGTGAGCGCGGTGCCGCGCACCGGGTGCATCTCGTGCCGGTTGGTGCCGCGCAGCGAGACGGGCCGGCCGTTGACGCGCATGAGGCCGTCGCGCAGTGCGAAGGAGCGCAGGCCGACCCGGTGGGAGAGGGTCTCGGTCACCTTCCCCGCCGGGTCGCGCAGCCGGAGGACGGCGGTGTAGAGGTTCGGGTGTTCGGCCGACCACAGCCGGGGCCGGGGCACGGCCTTCGCGGCCCGTACGGTCTTCTCCTCGCCGGCGCCGAGCGTGACCGTCTGGACGAGGGGTCTGGGCCACACCGGATGCCCGTCGGCGTCGTGGAGCTGGGTCTCCACGGTGTACCGGCCGGCGCCCCGGCCGCCGTAGTCCCGCACGCTCGCGGTGACCGCCAGCTCGGCCTCCGTGTGGTCGTCGCTGAGCGGGGTCTCCAGCCGGAAGTCCCGCAGGTGGACGGCGGGGGTGGAGAACAGATAGACCGAGCGGAAGATGCCGCTCAGCCGGATCATGTCCTGGTCCTCCAGCCAGTCGCCGTCCGAGTAGCGGTAGACCTCCACCGCGATCTGGTTGGTGCCCTCCCTGAGGTGCGGGGTGATGTCGTACTCGGCCGGGTCGTACGAATCCTCGTGGTAGCCGGCCAACCGGCCGTTGATCCACACGTAGTGGGCCGATTTGACGCCTTCGAAGTGCAGGAAGGTCCGCCGGCCGGCCCAGTCGCGCGGGACGGTGAAGGTGCGCCGGTACTGGCCGACGGGGTTGTAGCGGGTCGGGGCGGCCGGCGGGCGGGCCTCCTCGCCGAGGCCGTTGGCGCCCCACCAGGGGTAGGTGATGTTGATGTAGATCGGCCGGTCGTGTCCGTGGAGCTGCCAGACGGACGGCACCGGGATGGTGTCCCAGCCGCTGTCGTCGAGGTCGGTGCGGTGGAAGTCGGCGTCCCGGTCGTCGGGGCGGTCGGCGTACGCGAACTTCCAGGTGCCGTCGAGGTCGAGCCGGTACGGGGAGCGGGTGCGGTCGGCGGCGAGGGCCTGGCCGAGGGTGCCGTACGGCATCAGGGTGGTGTGCGCGGGCTCGGTGCCGAGGCGGAAGACGTCGAGCCGGCCGTTCCACTCGGGGGTGCCGTCGGCCGCGGCGGCCGGCCGGGTGCCGGCGGCGCCGGACAGGGCGAGCGCGCCGAGGACGGCGGTGGATCCTTCGAGGAGACGACGGCGGCTGACGACCACCCGCTGGGGGCGGTCCGGCCGGTCCATGGGCGACACGTGCGGGTGCGACATGACCACGACCTTCCTCGGGGGGAACCGTGCGGCTGCACGGACGGAGGGTGCGTCAGATCTTGTCGGATAGTGTTGATAAACCGAACAGTGGCGCGCCGCGATGGCCAAAATTCAACTCACTTCGGCGGAACGCGACTTGGCGGCCCCCCGCCTGCCCCTGTGCTCAGTACACGTCCCGCACGTACCGCTTGTCGGCCGCGAGCTGTTTGACGTAGGCCGCCGCCTCCGGCTCGGCGAGGCCGCCGTGCACGACGGCGACCTCCCGCAGCGCCCGGTCGACGTCCTTGGCCATGCGGGAGGCGTCGCCGCAGACGTAGAAGTGGGCGCCGTCCCGGAGCCAGGACCAGAGCTGGGAGCCGTGCTCGCGCATCCGGTCCTGGACGTAGACCTTGGCGCGCTGGTCGCGGGAGAACGCGGTGTCGAGCCGGGTCAGGGTGCCGTCGGCGCCCAGTTCGGCGAGTTCCCGCTCGTAGTAGTGGTCGGTGGCCCGGCGCTGTTCGCCGAAGAACAGCCAGTTGGGCGCCCGGTGGCCGCGGGCCCGGCGCTCCTCCAGGAAGCCGACGAAGGGCGCCACTCCGGTGCCGGGGCCGACCATCACCATCGGGGTGGCGGGGTCGGCGGGCGGCCGGAAGTGCGGGGCGCGCTGGACGTGCACGGGCACCTCGGTGTCCGGGGCGGCGTCCGCGAGGAACGGCGAGCAGACGCCCTGACGGGGCCGGCCGGCCAGGTTCTCGTAGCGCACCACGGAGACGGTGAGGGAGACGAGGTGGGGGTCGGTCAGCGGGCTGGAGGATATGGAGTACAGCCGGGGCTGGAGCCGGCCGAGCACCTCGGCCCACTCCTCGGCGGCGGCCCGGATCCCGAACTCGGCGGCCACGTCGACCGCCTGCCGCCCCCAGGACCATTTCGCCAGCTCCCCCTTGTTGTCGGGGCGCAGCAGTTTGCGCAGCTCGCGCGGGTCGCGGGTGCGGTCGGCGGTGAAGCGCAGCAGGGCCGGGGTGACCCGGGTGATGTCGAGGTGCCGCAGCAGTGCCTCGCCGAAGGGCACCTCGCCGGCGGCGCCGGCCGGCACCGGGGTGCGCGCGTCGAGTCCGGTGACGGCCAGCCACTCCGCCACCAGGTCCGGGGAGTTGAGCGGCCGTACGCCGAGGGCGTCGCCCGCCTCGTACTCCAGCGGGGTGTCGCTGTCGCGGGTGTCGAAGGTGAAGCGCCGGACCTCCTTGCCGGAACCGGGGAGGCTCAGCAGCCGGTTGCCGGTGAGACGGGCGGTGACGGGGGCGGGGCGCTTGGGGCGGGAAGGGGCAAGGGTCGGGGTCGTGACCGGGGCCGGTGCCGAGGCCAGTGCCGGGGCCGGTGCCGGGGCCTGGTGGTCCGTGCCGTCCTTGAGGGCGGTGAGCACCTGGTCGAGCCATGCCTCGGCCTGCGGCTCGTAGTCCGGTTCGCAGTCGGTGCGGGGCGCCAGCCGGACCGCGCCGAGGGCGTCCATACGGTCGTCCAGACGCCGTCCGTGCCCGCAGAAGTCGTCGTAGGAGGAGTCGCCGAAGGCCAGGACGGCGTACCGACGGCCGGTCAGGCGGCCGGTGTCGAGGGCGGCGAGGCCGTCCCAGAAGCCGCTGCCGTTGTCGGGGGCGTCGCCGTCGCCGAAGGTGCTGGTGATCAGCAGCAGGTCGGCGCCGGCGGGCAGGGCGGCGGGGTCGGCCTCGTCCATGGCGACCAGGGAGGCCGCGTGGCCGCCCGCGGTGAGCCGGGCGGCGGTGGTGGCGGCGAACTCCTCGGCGTTGCCGGTCTGCGAGGCCCACAGGATCACCACGCTGCGGCCGGGGGCCCGTTCGGACGCCGCCGGTACGGGGGCCGGGCCGGTGCGGGAGTACATGCCGGCGAGGGTGCCGTTGACCCACAGGGCGTGCTCGGGGCTGAAGGGCGCGTCCGGGGGCAGGACGGGGACGCCGGGGGCGCCGGCCGGGATGCCCGCGAGGAAGCCGACGAGGTACTGGCGCTCGGGTTCGGTGAGCACCGGCGGCGGGGCGGGGGCCAGCCCGAAGACGGAGGCGGCGGCTGACGCGGCGGCGGGCTGGACGGCGGCGGTCTCCAGGGCGGTCGGGGTGACCGCCGTGACGGGCACCGTCGGCTGCACGGCGACCGGCGTGGACACCTTCGTCAGCGACACCGCGCACACCTTCAGCTCGGGCTGGAAGGAGAGCGGGTCGACGGCGTCGCTGGTCACGGCGTTGACGCTGAGGTACTCGCCGAACAGGTCGTTCCAGTGGAACGGCGCGAAGCAGCAGCCGGGCAGCACCCGGTCGGTGACCACGGCGGGCAGCACCGCGCGCCCGCGCCGTGAGGCGACCTCGACCGAGTCGCCGTCGGTGACGCCGAGCGCGGCCGCGTCCCCGGGGTGGATCTCGACGAACGGGCCGGGGTCGAGCTTGTTGAGCTTGGCGACCCGGCCGGTCTTGGTCAGGGTGTGCCACTGGTGCTGGAGCCGGCCGGTGTTCAGGACGAACGGGTAGTCGTCGTCCGGCATCTCGGCGGGGTCCAGATGCGGGCGGGCGTGGAAGACGGCCCGGCCGGACGGGGTGGCGAAGGTGAGCGTGCCGTCCGGGTTCACATACCGGATCGGGTTGCGGTCGGGTCCCTCGGCGGTGGCGGCGGGCCACTGGACGGGGGTCTCACGGAGCCGTTCGTAGCTGACTCCGCGCAGGTCGTAGCCGGTCTGCGGATTGTGGAACCGCTTGATCTCCTCGAAGATCTGCTCCGCGCTGTCGTAGGAGAAGCCGTCCTCGAAGCCCATCGCGCGGGCGACGGCGGCGATCAGACGCCAGTCGGCGGTGGCCTCGCCGGGCGGGTCGACGGCGGGGCGGGCCAGGGTGAGGTTGCGCTCGCTGTTGATCAGGACGCCCTCGGTCTCGGTCCACAGGGCGGCGGGCAGGACGACGTCGGCGTAGGCGTTGGTCTCGGTGTCGGCGAAGACGTCCTGGGCGACGACGAACTCGGCGGCCTCCAGTCCCTCGATGACGGTCCTGCGGTTGGCGACGGAGGCGACCGGGTTGGTGCAGATGATCCAGCACGCCCTGATCTCGCCGTCGGCCATCTTCCGGAACATCTCGACGGTGCCCTTGCCGACACCGTCGGCGCGGATGGTGCCGGGTTCGAGTCCCCAGATCTCCTCGGTGAGGGCGCGGTCGGCGTCGGCCAGCACCGAGCGCTGGCCGGGCAGGCCGGGGCCCATATAGCCCATCTCGCGGCCGCCCATGGCGTTGGGCTGGCCGGTGAGGGAGAAGGGGCCGCTGCCGGGGCGGCAGATCTTGCCCGTGGCGAGGTGCAGGTTGATCAGGGCGTTGGTGTTCCAGGTGCCGTGGGTGGACTGGTTGAGGCCCATGGTCCAGCAGCTCGTCCACTCCCCCGCCTCGCCGATCAGCCGGGCGGCCTCGCGCAGGTCGGCCTCGGGGACGCCGGTGATCGCGGCGACGGTGGCGGGCGGGTGGTCGGCGAGCAGGTCGGGCATCGCCTCCCAGCCCTCGGTGTACGCGGCGATGAAGCCGGGGCCGGTGTGGCCGTTCTCGTGCAGCAGGTGCAGCAGGCCGTTCAGGAGGGCGAGGTCGGTGCCGGGCGCGAGCTGGAGGAACAGATCGGCCTTGGCGGCGGTGGCGGTGCGGCGCGGGTCGACGACGATGAGCTTCGCGCCCGCCTTGACCCGGTCCATCATCCGCAGGAAGAGGATCGGGTGGCAGTCGGCCATGTTGGAGCCGATGACGAGGAAGACGTCGGCCCGGTCGAGGTCCTCGTACGAGCCGGGCGGTCCGTCGGCGCCGAGCGACAGCTTGTAGCCGGTGCCCGCGCTGGCCATGCACAGCCGGGAGTTCGACTCGATCTGGTTGGTGCGCAGATAGCCCTTGGTCAGCTTGTTCGCCAGGTACTGCGCCTCCAGGCTCATCTGGCCCGAGACGTAGAGGGCGACGGCGTCGGGGCCGTGCTCGTCCACGATCGCCCGCAGCCGCCGGGCCGTCTCGGCGACGGCCGCGTCCAGCGGGGCGGGCTCCGGTTCCTCGCCCCGGTCCGCGCGCACGAGGGCGGTGGTGAGGCGGCCGGGCGCGGCGAGCATGTCGGCGGTGGTGGCGCCCTTGGTGCAGAGCCGGCCGCGGTTCGCGGGGTGCGCCTTGTCCCCGGACGCCTTCAGGACCGTACGGCGTCCGTCGGGTCCGCTGCCGATGTCGAGGAGCATGCCGCAGCCGACACCGCAGTACGAGCAGACCGTGCGCACCTGGGCCACGGGCGACTCCCCTTCGTTCTGACGTCGTTCGTCCGACTTCGTTCGTCCGACTTCGTTCGTGTGACTTCGTTTCGGTGATCGGCCTGATGAGAGCCACTGTGACCGTACGAAGTGTGCATTACGCAGGTGTCTCCCGGACCGGCCGTCGGGGGTTAAGCGCCCCGCACAGCGGCAGGTGGGCGGGTGTGAGTCCTTTGCCATCCCTGGATGGCATGACCTCGTCAAAGCTGTCAGGCTTCCGACAGCCGTCGCTCCACCGTCAGGACAGTCACCGCGCGGCCGGCATCCCGGCCGCCGGAAAGGAGCCACGTGAGACCCACGCCCCGCAGGGCCCTCGCCGCGACCCTGCTCACGCTCGCCGCCACGGCCGCCCTGTCCCTCCCCGCCCCGCCGTCCGAGGCGGCCGCCGCTCCGCAGGCCGTCTGCACGCCCACCCAGTCCGTCGCCAACGGCGGCTTCGAGAGCGGCGCCGCCTCCTGGACCGCGTCCTCGTCGTCCCTGATCACCACCCGCGCCGGGCAGAGCGCCCACGGCGGCACCGGATACGCCTGGCTGGGCGGCACCGGCTCCACCCACACCGACACGCTCACCCAGAGCGTGACCGTGCCCTCGGGATGCGCCCGCGCCACCCTCTCCTTCTGGCTGCACGTCGACACCGCCGAGACGACGAGTTCCACGGCGTACGACAAGCTGACGGCGAAGATCGGCTCGACGACCCTCGCGACGTACTCCAACCTCGACAAGAACACCGGGTACACGCGGAAGTCCTTCGACGTGTCGGCGTTCGCCGGTCAGACCGTCACGCTCGCCCTCACCGGCACCGAGGACTCCAGCCTCCGCACCAACTTCGTCCTGGACGACATCGCCCTGGACACCGAGGACACCACGACCCCGCCCGCGGACGGCACCCGGACGCCGATCGCACCGTCGTACACCGTCTCCCTGAGCAGCGACAGCACCGGCACGGTGTGGACCGGGCATCAGAGCGCGACCTTCACCAACGCCTCCGCGACCCCGCTCGGCGAGGTCTATCTGCGGCTGTGGGACAACTACCACGGCACCTGCTCCGCGCCCCCGATCACGGTCACGGGCGTCACCGGCGGCACGGCGGGCGCGCTCTCGGTCTCCTGCACGGCGCTGCCGATCACCCTGGCCACGCCCCTCGCGCAGGGGCAGAGCGCCACGATCGGCTTCGACCTCGGCATCTCCGTGCCCAGCGGCGCCGACCGGTTCGGCCACGACGGGGCCTTCAGCTTCATCGGCAACGCGCTGCCCGTGCTGGCGGTGAAGGACGGCGCGGGCTGGCATCTGGACCCGTACACCAACAACGGCGAGTCCTTCTACTCGCTGGCCGCCGACTACCGGGTCACCCTCGACCATCCGAGCACCCTGCTGGTCCCGGCCACCGGCACCTCCGTCGACACACCGGGGTCGAGCGGCCGCACGGTCACCACCGCGACCGCCACGCAGGTGCGCGACTTCGCCTGGGCGGCCGGGCCGTTCAGCAGGATCTCCGGCACCTCGGCCGCCGGAACCCCGGTCAACGTCTACTCCGTCACCGGGATCAGCGCGGCCAGCGCCCAGTCGATGCTGACCACCGCCCGCACCGCCGTCGACGCCCACGCCTCCCGCTTCGGCGCCTACCCGTACGGCGAGCTGGACGCCGTCATCGACAACAACTTCTGGTTCGGCGGCATGGAGTACCCCGGGTTCGTCCTCGACCTGGTCAGCACCACCGCGCTCACCCATGAGATCGGCCACCAGTGGTGGTACGGCATCGTCGGCGACGACGAGTACACGAGCCCCTGGCTGGACGAGTCGTTCACCGACTACGCCACCGACCTGGCGCTCGGCAAGACCGGCGCCAACTGCTGGAACAGCGTGTCCTGGGCGTCCTCCGCCGAGAAGATCACCAACTCGATGGCCTACTGGGACACGCACTCCTCCCGCTACTCCACCGTCGTCTACGGCTACGGCAAGTGCGCGCTGCACGATCTGCGGCGGCTGATCGGCGACACCGCGATGGCCAAGCTGCTGAAGGACTACGCCACTTCGCACTGGTACGGCGTCTCGACCACGGCCGAGTTCAAGGCGGCCGCGCAGGCCGCCACGACGACTGACCTGACGTCGTTCTGGACGACGCACCGTATCGAGGGCTGAACGGGTCTGCCGGGCGGCACGGTTGGCGCCGTGCCGCCCGGTCCACCCGGTCCACCCGGTCCACCCGGTCCACCCGGTCCACCCGGTCCGACCGGCCCGGCTCAGGTCACGGCGTTCCGCTCGGGCGCCGGGTCGTAGGCGCCCGTCGTCACGATCTCCCGCAGGGAGGTCAACGCGTGCAGCAGGTCCGTGTGCGAGAGATGGAGCGCGTTGACGCCGAAGCGCAGCAGATCGGGGGCGCGCATGTCGCCGACGATCCCCCGGGCGGCGAGCGCCCGCACCAGACCGTAGGCGTGCGGATGACGCAACGACACCTGGCTGCCCCGGCGTTCGGGCTCGGCCGGGGTGACCGGCTCGAAGCCGAGACCGTCCAGCAGGGTGCCGGCGCAGTGCAGCAGGAAGCCGGTCAGGGACAGGCTCCTGGCGCGCACCTGGTCCAGGTCGAGTCCGTCGAAGACGGTGAGCGCGGCCTCCAGGCAGAGCAGGGAGAGCATCGGGGGCGTGCCGACGCGGCCCCGCGCGATCCCGGGGGCCGGGGTGTAGGTGTCGTGCAGTCCGAACGGGTCGGCGTGCCCGGTCCAGCCGGTCAGGGCGGGACTCCAGTGCTCGTGGTGGCGTGCGGCGACGTAGAGGAAGGCGGGGGCGCCGGGGCCGCCGTTGAGGAACTTGTAGCCGCAGCCGACGGCGAAGTCCACGCCCAGCGCGTCGAGTTGCACCGGCATCGCGCCGGCCGCGTGGCACAGGTCCCACAGGACGAGCGCCCCGGCGTCGTGCGCGGCCCGGGTGAGGGCGGCCATGTCGTGCAGTTCGCCGGTGCGGTAGTCGACGGGCGAGTAGCCGACCACGGCGACCCGGTCGCCCTCGGCGGCGAGCAGCTCCCCCAGGTCGGCGGGCCGCACCCGGCGCGCCTGAAGGCCCTGCCGGGCGGCCACCGAGTCGGTGATGTACCGGTCGGTGGGAAAGTGACCGGGGTCGGTGACCAGCAGGGGCCGTCCGGGGCGCAACGCGGCTGCCGCGCCCAGGGCGTTGTAGAGCTGCACGCTCGTCGAGTCGCCGACGAGGGTCTGCCCGGGGGCGGCGCCGACGATCCGGCCCACCGTGTCGCCGACCCGCAGCGGCGCGTCCCACCAGCCGTGGGTGTTCCAGGAGGCGATGAGGTCGGTGCCCCACTGGCGGCGCAGGACGTCGTCGAGGACGGGCGGGACGGCGGCGGGCAGCGGGCCGAGCGAATTGCCGTCCAGGTAGACGACGTTCTCGGGGAGCAGGAACCGGTCCCGCATGCCGGCGAGCGGGGCGCTGGCGTCCAACTCCTTTGCCATGAGGGCGAGTTCGTGGTGATGTGTCGGCGGCGCGCTGGTCATGGGTGCGGGGACTCCTCCGGTGCGGGCCGGGGTGCGGCGCTCTCGGTCCAGGGCGCGGACAGCCGGCGCAGGGTGTCGGCGACGGCGAGCGCGGCCGGGGCGCCCGGCTCGATCAGCGTGTAGTGCCCGGTGCCGGGCAGGACGACGGTCTCCAGGTCCCGGTGCACGGCCGCGTAGTCGGTGAACTGGGTGAGCGGGACCTCCTCGTCCACCTCGCCGTGCAGCAGCACCGTACGGACGCCGGTCGTACCGGCGCCCTTGAGCAGGGTCAGCGGGTCGACGGACGCCATCCGCGCCTCGAACTCCTCAGCTCCGCCGAGGAGTTGCAGCGCGGCGTCGTTGCTGAGCCGGTCCCGGCGGGTGGCGTCCAGGTCGGTCAGCGGGGCCAGGGCGAGGACCGCCGGGGGCAGGCGTGTGCTGTGCCAGGGCGACCCGGCCGGCAGCAGGGCGCGGGCGGCGCACCACAGCGCGAGATGACCGCCCGAGCAGTGCCCGGCCAGCACGTACGGCCGTCCCTCGGGGAGGGTGTCGACGATCCGGGCGATGTCGTCGAAGGTCTCGGGGTAGCCGCCCGCGCCGCCCGATCTGCGGAAGCCGGGGAGCAGCACGGAGAAGCCCTGCCGGCCCAGGTAGGCGGCGAACGGGGTGAGGTGCATCCGGTCGTAGCGCCAGTAGCCGCCGTGCAGCAGGATCACCAGCGGCGCGGCGGGGTCCTCGGCGGGCCAGGCGTCGTAGGTCTGGTGCGGATGGTCGCCGTAGCGGCCGTGGACGGGGGCCAGGACCGGCCGCAGCGACAGGACCCGGGTCTCCTCCTCGGCGGCGAACGCCGAGATCTCCCTAGATGTCACCGCGCACCGCCCACAGTTCGGGGAAGACGAGGCGGTCGGCGCGTGCCCGCAGGAAGTCGACGCCGGAGGAGCCCGCGCTGCCGGTCTTGGTGCCCATCGCGCGGCGCACCACCATGACGTGGTCGAAGCGCCAGCGGGTGACGCGTTCGGCGATGTCGGTGAGGAGTTCGCCGAGGGCGAGCAGCGGGTGGTGCTGCGGGCCGGTGTACACCTGCCGCCAGACGGCGACGACGCCGGGGTCGGAGGCGTAGGGCTGTGCGACGTCCCGCTCCCGGACGTGCTCGGGCACGGGCAGGCCCTGGCGGTGCAGATAGCCCAACACCTCGTCGTAGAGGGAGGGTTCGCGGTGGGCCTCGCGCAGTGCCTCGTGGACCGTCGGGTCGCCGCGGTGGGCGCGGACCAGGGCGGCGGACTTCTCGCCGAGCAGGAACTCCATGTGCCGGTACATCGCGGACTGGAAGCCGGACGCCTGGCCGAACGCGGCCCGGAAGCCGTTGAACTGAGCGGGCGTCAGGGCGGCGATGGGCTGCCAGGAGTCCACCAGGGCGCCGACCGCGCGGCGGCTGCGCACCAGGGCGTCGGTGGCGGCGTCCAGGTCGTCCTTGGCGAACGCGTCCCGGGCGGTGCGCCATTCGTGGACGATCAGGGTGAACCAGAGTTCCATCACCTGGGTGGTGACCAGGAAGCCCATCTCGTCGGCGGCCTCGGTCAGCGGCTGCTGGAGGGAGTTGAGGACCGAGGCGTGCACATAGTCGTCGTAGGGGCTCGCGCCGGAGAACGGCTGGACCAGCGGGTCGTCCGGTGACAGGTCCGCGAGCGCGGACGTGCCGTCGTTCATCGATGGCTCCTTGGGGCTTCCGCTCGGAAGAGGGTGAGGGCGGGGGGTGACCGGCCGGCGGGTCAGAGGCCGAGGTGGACGCCTCCGGTGGCGTCGATCCACTGGCCGGTCACCCAGCGGGCCTCGTCGCTCGCGACGAAGGACACCACGTCGGCGATGTCCGCGGGCGTGCCGAGCCGGCCGAAGACGGAGGCCGACGCCAGCGCCTGACGGATCTGCGGGTTCTGGAGGGTGGGGTTGATCTCGGTGTCGGTGAAGCCGGGCGCGACCGTGTTCACCGTGATCCCCCGGGGGCCGAGCTGGAGGGCGAGGGAGAGGGTGAGGCTGTCGAGGGCGGCCTTGGTCATCGAGTAGGTGGCGATCGCCGGGTAGGCGATCCGGGTGGCGCCGGAGGAGACGGTGATGATCCGGCCGCCGTCCCGGAGCCGGCCCAGGGCCCGCTGGAGGATGAAGTACGGCGCCTTGGTGTTGACGGCGAAGACGCGGTCGTACTCCTCCTCGGTGACGTGCTCGATGGGCTTGGGCAGGGTGATGCCCGCGTTGTTGACGACGATGTCCACCCCGGGCTCCTCGCCGCGCGCGGCCAGGGCGCGGTCGAAGGCGTCCCACAGGGCGGCGGCGTCGCCGGGGACGCCCAGTTCGGTGTGGACCGGGAAGGCGCGGCCGCCGGCCGCCTCGATCTCCTTCACCGTGCGCTCGGCGGCGCCGTGGTCGTGCCCGTAGTGCACGGCGACGAGCGCGCCCTCGCGGGCCAGGCGCCCGGCCACGGCCCGGCCGATCCCGCGGCTGCCTCCGGTGACCAGGGCGGTCCTGTCCTGGTGTCGTCCCGTGGTGGTGGTCAAGTGCGTGTCCTTAGCTGTCGGGTGTCAGGCGTCGAAGTCGAGCGTGAGGTCGGCGGTGGCGGGGCGGGCGCGGCAGGCCAGGGTGTAGCCGGCCGCGAGGTCCCGCGGGTCGAGGGCGTGCTGACGGCCGAGCGTCACCTCGCCGGAGACGACGAGGGCACGGCAGCCTCCGCAGACGCCGTCCCGGCAGGCGTACGGCACCTCGGGGCGGGCCCGGAGCACGGGGTCCAGCACCACACGGTCGCCGGGGGCCATCGTCACGGCGGTGGTCCGTCCGCCGATCACCGCGCGGATCCGGGAGGTTCCGGGGGTGGGCGCGGCGGGGCCGTGGTCGTCGGCGGGGCCGGGGAGGTCGCCGGGCGCGCCGTCGGCGGAGAAGAGTTCCCGGCGGACGGTCCCCGCGGGTGCGCCCCAGTCGGTGAGGGTGGTGCGCGCGGTCTCGACCAGGCCCCACGGCCCGCACAGGCTGAACGTGGTGGTGCGGCCGGGTCGGGCGTCGAGCAGGGTGAGCAGCCGGCGCAGCCGGTCCGCGTCGATCCGCCCGGAGAACAGATCGCTCTCCCGGCGCTCGCGCGAGAGGACGTACAGCGCGGTGAAGCGGTCGACGAACGCGTCCTTCAGCTCGGCGAGTTCGTCCGCCAGCAGGGCCGTGCCCGCCGTACGGGCGGCGTGCACCAGGGAGACCCGGCACCCGGGGTCGTCGCGCAGGGCGCCCGCGGCCATGGCGGCCAGCGGGGTGATGCCGCTGCCGCCGGCGATCAGCACATGGTGGGCGCCGGGGATCCGCGGGAGCCCGAACGTCCCGGTGGGCGGCGTGAGTTCGAGGGTGTCGCCGACGGCGAGGGCGGTGCGGGCGTGGGTGCCGAAGCCGTCGGGGGTGGCGCGCTGGATCACCAGGCGCAGGGCACCGGGTGCGCCGGGCGGCGGGCACACCGAGTAGGCGCGGCGCAGTTCCCGGCCGGGCCGACGGTGCCGTACGACGACATGCCGGCCCGGGACGGCCGCGAAGGTGGCGGCGAGGTCCGGGGGCACGTCCAGGGTGACGGCCACGGCGTCCTCGGTCAGCGGCTCCTTGCGGATGACGGTGAGCGGGTACCAGCCGGTGCGGCGCGGCTCGGTGTCCAGGGTGGTGGTCGTGTTCATGGAGGGGCGCCTCACACCGTGGCCAGGTACGGGAACGTCTCGCGGCAGGACGCGCACACCAGGACCGACTGACAGCGGGTCGGCCCGAACGGCGAGTGCGGGCGGGTGGCCCGGCTGCCGCAGTTCGGGCAGGGCGCGCCGAGACCAATGCGGACGGATGCCGGGGCGGAGGTCGGGCCGGGCGGGGCGATGCCGTGCTGGGCGAGCGCGCGCCGCCCGTCGGAGGTGATGCGGTCCGTGCTCCACGCCGGGGTCAGCACCTGGCGGACCCTGCCGTCCGGGTGCCCGCACTCCGCGAGCGTCTCCGCGAGGGCGGCGGCGATCTCGGACAGGGCGGGACAGCCGAGGAAGGTGGGCGTGAACTCGACCTCCATCCGGCCGTCCGGCGCCATGGACACGGCGTGGACGACACCGAGTTGGCCGAGGGTGACGAAGGGCAGCTCGGGATCGGGGACGGCGTCGATCCGGGCACGCACCTCGTCCACGGCGAGCGGTCGTCGGCCGGTCACCAGGTGCCTCCCGGGAACTGCCTTCGCACCGACTGGAGTTCCGTTATCAGTGGTCCGAACTCCTCCCCGTGCAACCCCTGTCGGCCGCCGCGCGCCTCCCAGCGCGGGGCGGGCACGGTCAGTCCGGCGCGCTCGATCACCGCGCCCACCCGCTCGCGCCACACCGGGTGCAGCGTCCGGGGCGACACGGCGGACCCGGCGGCGGACAGCCGTAGCGTCAGGTCGTCCTCGTCGAACAGCTCGGCGGTGTACGGCCACACGGCGTCCAGTCCGGCCCGCATCCGCCGGGCGCTCTCGGCGGTGCCGAGGCCCAGGCGTACGGTCCAGCCGTCGGCGTGCCGCCGGTGGTAGCCGACCTCCTTGGCGGCCCGGGCGGCACAGGCCGCGAGCCCCGGTTCGGTGCTGTCGGAGAGCGCCTCGTAGAAGAGCACGGCGTAGTGGCTGTAGGCGAGTTGGCGGGCGACGGTCATCGCGAAGTCGCCGTTGGGGAGCGCGGTGAGGAGCGTGTTGCGGAACTCCCGGTCGGGGCGGTCGTAGGCGAGGTCGTCCTCGGTGCGGCCGGTGCCGTCCAGGGTGCCGCTCAGGGTGAGCAGGGCGCGGGCGTGGCCGATCAGGTCGAGGGCGATGTTGGACAGGGCGAGGTCTTCCTCGATCGTCGGCGCCCGGGTGATCCACCCGCACAGGCGCTGGCCGAGGACGAGGGCGTCGTCGCCGAGGCGGAGGGCGAGGAGGGCGAGGTCGTGGTCCTCGCGGGTCTCAGTCGTCGGCATCGTGACCGTCATCGTCCTTGTCGTCTCCCCCGGTCATCGGCGCGAAGTGCTCTGGGTAGCGGTACGGCTTGTGGCGGGCGTTGCTGAAGAAGGGGTCGCGTTCGGCGGGGGACGCGGCGTGCACGTCGGCGGAGCGCACCACCCACAGGGACAGCGGGTCGCCGCGCCGGGTGTACAGGTCGCGGGCGTGTTCCAGGGCCATGTCGGCGTCGCCCGCCCGGACCGCGCCCACGTGCTGGTGGGAGAGGCCGCGGCGGGGCCGCAGGAACACCTCCCAGGACGGTGCCACGCCTTCCCTCTCCGTCTCCCGCTCCCTGCCGCCGCTCACAGCGCGGCCTCCGCCGTCTCCCCGGCGCGGGCCGCGTACGCGGCGGCGGCCTCGCGCACCCAGGCGCCGTCCTCGTGCGCGGCGACCCGGTGCGCGACGCGCCGGCGGGCGGTGTGGGAGTCGTCGGCGAGGGCGCCGCGGTAGGTGTCCCAGTCGACGGGCCCGAAGTCGTAGTGGCCGCGCTCCTCGTTCCAGCGGATGCCGGGGTCGGGGAGGGTCAGTCCGAGGCCATGCGCCTGGGGCACGCAGTGGTCGACGAAACGCTGGCGGAGTTCGTCGTTGGTGTGCCGTTTGATGCCCCAGGCGATGGCCTGCCGGGACACCTGGGCGCCGAGCGCGGCCGTGCGGGCGTCGGCGCCGCCGGCGAGCGTGTCGGGCGGCCCGAACATCAGCGCCACGGCGGGCAGCCACCAGCGGTCCACGGCGTCCTGGGCCATCTCCCGCTGGGCGGGGGTGCCCTCGCACAGGGCCTTCATCAGGTCGTAGCCCTGCCGGACGTGGAACGCCTCCTCCTGGCAGACCCGGCGCATCGCCCGCGCGTAGGGGCCGTACGACGTCCGGGTCAGCGGCGCCTGGTTGACGACGGCGGCGCCGTCCGTGAGCCAGGCGATGGCGCCGGTGTCGGCCCAGGTCAGCGCCGGGTGGTTGAAGGTGGCGGCGTAGCGCTGGCGGCCCTGGTGCAGGGCGTCGAGCAGGTCGGCGCGGTCGGCGCCGAGGGTCTCGGCGGCGGCGTAGAGGTAGAGGCCGTGGCCGGCCTCGTCCTGGACCTTGGCGAGGAGTACGGACTTGCGGTGCAGGGAGGGGGCCCGGGTGAGCCAGGAGCCCTCCGGCTGCATGCCGATGATCTCGGAGTGGGCGTGCTGGGCGATCTGCCGCAGCAGCATGCGGCGGTAGCCGTCGGGCATCCAGTCGCGCGGCTCGACGGTCTCGCCGGCCTCCAGGAGCGCCTCGAAGCGCGCGGTGAGCGCCGCTTCGGAGTCCATGATCGTCTCGGCCGTGTCCACCGTCACTCCTTCGCCTCGGGCCGTCCCCGGGGCGGACGGTCCGTGCTCCTGCGGACCTCCCCCGGGGGCTCTCACCGATAGAAGAGGCGGTGGACCGGTCCCGCTATCCCGGCCGCCCCTGGCAAGTCCGCGTGACACATGTCACCCGGGGTGCCGGGGAGTGCGGGGCGCGGGCGGCTCCTCTTCCCCTGATGACACGCACGGCCGAGCAGGACGCGCGGAACAAGCCGAATCGAAGGGGAAGTCATGAGCTCCATCAGGGAGTTGCTGGTCGAACTCACCGGCACGGTCGAGTACGCGGAGACCATCGGCGACGACGTCGACCTGGCGGGCAGCGGGATCGACTCCGGTGACCTGGTGCGGCTGGTGCTGCTGGTCGAACAGCGCACGGGGGTGGAGATCACCGCCGAGGACATGGAGAAGCTCCGGACGATCGGCGACTACGAGCGGTTCGTCTCCGAGCGCGCCGCCGGCGGTGTGTCGGGCGGCGCGTGATGTGGCTGACCCAGCTCCTGGAGCGCAACCGGCAGTGCTTTCCGGACCGGTTGGCCCTCGTGGACGAACACCGCTCGCTCACCTGGGCCGAGTTCGACGCCCGTACCGCCGAACTCGCCCGGGGTTTCGGCGAGCTGGGCATCGAACGCGGTGACCGGGTCGCGGTGCTCTCCCTGGACCGGATCGAGGTGCTGGAGAGCTACTTCGCGCTGGCGCGGCTCGGCGCGGTGTTCGTGCCGCTCAACCACAGCCTCGCGGTGCCGGAGGTGGCCGGGATCATCGAGCGGGTCGGCGCGGTCGCGGTGCTCGGCGAGTCGGCGCTCCTCGACCGGCACACCGAACTGCCCGCCTGCGTAAGGATCCGGGTGGCGCTCGACAAGCCGGTCTTCGCCGCGCTCGGCACGGTCGCGGCGGACACCGCGCTGCCGGTGATCCCGGACACGGATCCGGTCGCCGTGCTGCACACCTCGGCGACCACCGGTCAGGCCAAGGGCGTCACCGTGGACGAGGCGTCGTTCCGGGCCATCGCGCTCGGCTGGCTGGCCGTCGCCCGGCCCTCCGACGACATGGTGCTCGTCAACTGCTGCCCGCTGTACCACGGCAGCATGGTCGTCTCCCTGACCTATCTCGCGGCCGGGGCCACGGTGGTGCTGATGCCCGGCTTCACCCCGCAGCGGGCGCTGGCCGCCGTCGAACGGCACCGGGCCACGCACATCTGGCTGGTGCCGCAGATGCTGCGCTTCCTGCTCCAGGCCAAGGCGTCGCACAACACGGACCTGTCCTCGCTGCGCGAGGTCCTCTACGGCGCGGCGCCGATGCCGCTCGACGTGTACGCCGACGCCGTGGACCGGCTCGGCTGCGGCTTCCGGCAGGTCTACGGCATGACGGAGGTCGGCGGCCCGTTCGTCACCCTGGGCCCGGAGGAGCATCCGGCGCCCGGGGACGCGGGCGCCCGGATCCCGTGCGGCCGGGTGATCCCGGGCATGTCCGCGCGCTCCCTCGGCAAGGACGGCCGGGAGGTCGGCCGGGGCGAGGTCGGCGAGATCGTGGTGCGCGGCCCGGGGCTGATGCGCGGGTACTGGAACGACCCGGCGGCCACCGAGGAGGTGACCGTCGACGGCTGGGTGCGCACCGGGGACCTCGGGTTCGTGGACGAGGCGGGGCGGATCCATCTGGTCGACCGCAGCAAGGACCTGATCATCCGGGCCGGGCAGAACGTCTACCCGTCGGAGATCGAACGGGCCCTGCTGACCCATCCGGCGGTCCGGGACGCGGCGGTCGTCGGCATCCCGGACGAGGACTTCGGGGAGGTGCCGCTCGCGTACGTGGTGGCCGAGGAGGGCACCGAGGCGCGTACGCTGCTCGCCCATCTCGGGGAGAACCTCGCGCCCTACAAGCGGCCCCGGAGCGTGGAGTTCATCGAGCAGGTGCCGCGCAATCCCGCCGGGAAGATCATCAAGAAGCTGCTGCGGGACGGGAACTGAGTCCCGCGAACGGGATCGGATGGAGATCGGGAGGGGCCGGCGACCGGGTGTCGCCGGCCCCTCCCGTCGTTCACACGGCCACGCCGACGTCGTTCACGCCTCCGCGTTGACCAGGACGGCCATGTTGCCCGCCGGGTGCCGGTTCTCGTGCAGGAGCTGGTGGGCGAGGCCGATCTCCTCGAAGGCGAACGTCCGTGACAGGCACGGGTCGATCGCGCCCTGGTCGATCAGCCGGGTCACCTCACGTGCCTCGCGCCGGCTGGCGACGTGCGAACCCTGGAGCCGCTTCTGCCGCATCCACAGGAACCGCAGGTCGACATCGCCGTTGTAGCCGGTGGTGCCGCCGCAGATGACGACCATGCCCGCGTTGTCGGCCATGTAGATCGAGGTGGGGATGGTGTCGGCGCCGGAGTGCTCCAGCACGATGCGCGGCGCCCGCCGCTCGCCGAGCACCTCCCAGTAGCGGCGGCCGAAGGCGCGGGCGCCGGACAGCCAGGCGCTCATCGCGGCCTCGTCGTCGGTGTGCGGCAGCCGGCCCCAGTGGTCGAACTCCCGCCGGTCGATCCACCCCTTGGCGCCGAGCCGCATGCAGAACTCGCCGCGCTCCTCGCTGGAGACGACCGCGACGGGGATGCCGCCCGCGTGCTTCACGAGCTGGATGGCGATGCTGCCCAGACCGCCGGCGCCGCCCCAGATGAGCACGGGGTCGCCGGGCCGTACGGTGTGCGGCTGCCAGCCGAACAACTGCCGGTGCGCGGTGGCCGCCGTCGCCATGAAGCAGGCGGCCTCCGCCCAGTTCAGCCGGGCGGGCTTGGGATGCACCATGTAGTCGTCCACGACCGCGAACTGGGCGAAGGAGCCGTAGTTCTCCTCGTAGCCCCACACCCGCAGCGAGGAGGAGGTCACCGGGTCGGCGCCGAGCCGGATGTCCTCGGCCGACTCGTCCCAGCGACAGGCGAGGACGGTCACCTCGTCCCCGAGACGCACACCGCGCGCGCCCTCCCCGACGGCCCAGACGATGCCGGACAGGTCGGAGCCGCCGATGTGGAAGTCCTCCGTGGCGCCCTGCTTCTGCCGCGCGCCGATCACGTCGAGCGGTGAACCCAGCGCCGCCCACACGTTGTTGTAGTTGACGCCGGCCGCCATCACCTTGATCAGGACCTGACCGGGCAGCAGCGGCGGCACGTCCACCACCTCGGTGCGGAAGGCGCCGATCGGCTCGCCGTAGCGCTCCTGGCGGATGAGCGAGGCGTACATCCGCCGGGGTGCCGTACCGAGTTCGGGGGCGTCGCCGAGTTCGTACAGGTCCTTGGTCACGGGCAGTCTCCTGAGCGTCGGTCCGGTGCTGCGGTGGGAGGTTCGGGGCGGGCGGCGGTCAACCGGCGGTGCGGCGGAGCGCCTTGGCGACCGCCGCGCCGATCAGGGCCATCGGGGCGGGCTCGGTCATCTCGTAGTGGCCGCAGGGAACGGCGTGGTCGTCCAGCGAGCCGTCGACATAGGGGCGCCACCTGTCGGCCTTGCCGGGCGCGAGCGAGAGGTCGTCGCCGGTGCCGGGGGCGTCCTGGGTCGCGCTGAAGAACAGCACGTCGCCGTGGAACACCTTGGGCGTGAACTGCGGTGCGATCCGCAGGTTGTTGCGCATCACGGCGGCGATGGCGGCGGCCTCGGCGCGGGTCACGGGGGCGGCCGTCGTCGGGTCGTCGGCCGGGTCCTCGGGGATCCGGCTCAGCACGGCGTCGACATCGGCGGCCAGGGTCTCGGGGCCCTGGAGGTCCAGTCCCGCCACGCGGGCCAGGAGTGCCGCCACCTGCCGCTCGGCCTGCGCGGGGTCGTGGGCGGTGCCGTGCGGCTGGGGCGCGTCCAGCAGGGCGAGCAACTCGACCTCCTGGCCCTGCTCCTGGAGCGCACAGGCCATCGCATGGGCCACGAACCCGCCGTAGGACCAGCCCAACAGGCGGTACGGTCCCTGCGGTTGGACCTCGCGGACCAGGTCCACGTACCCGGCGACCATGGCGGTGGCGTCCGGGGCGGGCGGCCGGGTGCCGTCGAGGCCGAACGCCTGGACGCCGAACACGCGCTGGTCCGCGCCGAGATGGGGCAGGAGTCCGGCGTACCGCCAGGAGACGCCCGCACCGGGGTGGAGGCAGAACAGGGGCGTCCCGGTGCCCTCGGCGCGCAGCGGGAGCAGCGGGCGCAGGGCGTCGGGGCCGGGTGCCCGCCGGGCGGCGGTCAGCAGTCCCGCGACGGTCGGGGTGGCCAGCAGCGCGGCCGCGGGCACGTCGAGGACCCCGGTCTGGCGGAGCCGTCCGGACAGCAGCACGGCCCGCATCGAGTCGCCGCCGAGGTCGAAGAAGTTGTCGTGCACGCCGATCCCGTGGACGCCGAGCGCCTCCTCCCACAGGTCGGTGACCGCGCGCTCCTCGGCCGTGCGCGGCGCCAGGTGCTCGGTGGTCAGCCGGGGGCGGGGGACACGGGCGCCGGTCGCCTCGGGGGCGGGCGCGGGGTCGTCGTCGTGGGCGGGGGCGGTGGCGCCGGGGGCGTCGATCCAGTGCCGGCGCCGCTCGAAGGCGTACCCGGGGAGCCGGACGCGGCGGCGGTGCGCGCCGTCCGTGACATCGGGCAGCGCGGCGTCCACCCCCGCCGCCCACAGCCGGCCCAGCGCCTGTGCCAGGACGAAGCCGTCGGGGCCCTCGGCCTTGGCGTGCCGCATGGTCGTCACGGTCACCGGTGCCTCGTCCGCGAGACGGGCGCGGGCCAGTTTGACCATGCCGTCGCCGGGCCCGATCTCCACCAGGACGGGCCGGTCGCGCTCCCAGAGAGCGGTGATCCCGTCCGCGAACCGGACCGTGCGCCGGGTGTGGGCGACCCAGTGGCCGACGTCGGTGGCCTGGGCGTCGGTGATCCACGTGCCGGTGACATTGGTGACGTAGGGCACGGCGGGCGGCCGGAGCCGCAGGGTGCGCAGTCGGTCGGCGAAGGTGCCGAGGACGGGATCGAGGACGTGCGAGTGGGCGGCGGCCGGCATCCGCAGCCGCCGGAACGGCACGCCCCTGCGGGCGAGTTCGGCCTCCAGCCGCTCCACGGCCTCGGTGCGGCCCGCGACCGTACAGGCTTCGGGGCCGTTGACGGCGGCCAGCGACAGATCCGGGCCGAGCAGCGGGGCGAGGTCCTCGGCCGGGGCCGCGACACCGACGGTGGCTCCGCCGCAGGCGGCGATGAGCCGGATGCGTTCGGCGACCACGGGCAGCATCTCTTCGAGGTCCATGACACCGGCCAGGCAGGCCGCGGTGTACTCGCCGAGGGAGTGACCGATGAACGCGTCGGGGCGCACCCCCTGCTCGATCAGCGTGCGGGCGACGGCGTACTCGGTGACGACCAGGGCCAGGAACGCGTCGGTGCTGCCCGGCTCGACCCGCTCGAACAGCGCGGTGCGCAGGTCGTCGCCGGTCACCGGCCGCAGGATGCGCGCGCAGTCGTCCACCGTGTCCCGGTAGACGGCGTGGTCGCGGTACAGGCCGGCGCCCATGCCCACGTACTGGGTGCCGCCGCCCGGCAGCAGGAACGCCACCCGCGGCGGATCGTCCGGCACCGGCGGCAGGGGCGGCGCGGGCGTGCGCAACGCGGTCACGGCCTCGGCGACGGTGGTGGCGGTGACGGCCGTACGGTGGCGCAGGGCCGGGCGGTCGGTGCGCAGGGCGCGGGCGAGGTCGTCCAGGCGGGTCGCCGGATGCCGCTCCAGGTGCCGGGCGAGGGCCTCGGCCTGCCCGGGGAGGGCTCCGGCGGTGCGGGCGGAGAGGGGGAGGACGTGGCGGCGTGCGTCGGGCGCGGCCGGGGCCGGGGCCGGCGTCTCGGTGGTGGCCGGGGCCTCCTCCAGGATCACGTGGGCGTTGGTGCCGCCGACTCCGAAGGCACTGATGGCCGCGCGCCGGGGGTGATCGGCGGCCGGCCACTCCTCCAGCGTGGTCGGCACCCGGAACGGTCCGGAGGCGAAGTCGATGAGCGGGTTGGGCCGGTCGAAGTGGAGGCTGGGCGGGATCCGCCGGTGCTCCAGGGCGAGGACGGCCTTGACGAATCCGGCGATCCCGGCGGCGGCGCCGAGGTGTCCGATGTTCGTCTTCACCGACCCCAGGGCGCAGAATCCGCGCCGGTCGGTACTCTGCCGGAACGCCTCGGTCAGCGCCGCCACTTCGATGGGGTCGCCGATGTGGGTGGCGGTGCCGTGCGCCTCGACCAGGCCGATGGTGCCGGCGTCGACGTCGGCCTCGGCCTGGGCGGCGAGGACCACCTCCGTCTGGCCGGGGGCGCTCGGCGCGGTGAAACCGACCTTGCGGCGGCCGTCGTTGTTCACCGCCGAGCCCCGGACGACCGCGCGGATGCGGTCGCCGTCGGCGAGGGCGTCCTCAAGCCGCTTGAGGACGACCGCGCCGACGCCGTCGCCCGAGGAGGTGCCGGCCGCGTCCGCCGCGAAGGCACGGCAGCGCCCGTCCGGCGAGAACGGCCCGCCGGGTACATGCCGATAGCCCAGCAGGGCCGAGGGGTTGAGGGAGACGGCGGCGGCGAGCGCGGTGTCGCAGCGGTGGTCGAGCAGGTCCTGACAGGCGGTGTGCAGGGCGACCAGCGCGGTCGAGCAGGCCGTCTGGAGCGACAGGCTGGGCCCGGTCAGGCCCAGTTCGTAGGAGATCCGAGTGGCCAGTGTGCCCAGGGAGTTGGCCGTGGCCGCGTGGACCAGCGCCACCGAGCCGGGCTGCCCGGCGTAGCGGGGGTGCAGATGGCTGGGGTAGTAACGGCTGTCGCCCGCGCCCGCGTAGACCCCGGTCGTGCCGTCCCGCGCCGCGCGCAGACAGCCCGCGTCCTCCAGAGCGTGGTAGGCGGTCTCCAGCAGGAGCCGCTGCTGCGGATCGACCACCGCCGCCTCGGCGGGGCTGTAGCCGAAGAACTCCGCGTCGAAGCGGTCGATGCCGTCGATGACGGACGCCATCCGGACGAGGTTCGGGTCGTCCAGGTCGCGGGGGTCGCCGCCCGCCGCGAGGAACTCCTCGTCGGTGACGGGCCGTACGGCGTCCCGTCCGGCGGCGAGGTTCTCCCAGAACGTGTCGATGTCGTCGGCGCCCGGGAAGCGGGCCGCCATGCCGATCACGGCCACGGCGGGCGGGGCGTCGTCGTCCTGCCCGGTGAAGTGGTCCGCCATGGAGTCAGACACGGGGTCAGACACGGGGTCAGCCATCGCGCCGGTCCTTTCGTTCGCGTGCGGTGCGGTCCGCGCGGCGGGCGCCACGGGCCGCGCGTTGCCGTTGCGCCTGGGCACGGGCCTGGTCGAGCGGGGTCGACGGGGTGGCGGATGCCGGGTTCGGGTTCGGGGTCTCTTGCGGTGCCGGGGCTGCCGTCCCGCCCGTCATGCCGGACAAGTGCCGCGCCAGGTCCCGTACCGTCGGGCGGGCGAAGAGGTCGACCACCCCCAGTTCGCAGCCGAACGCCTCGTTGACCGCCGACCGGGCTCCGACCAGGAGCAGCGAATTGCCGCCCAGGTCGAAGAAGTTGTCGTCGCGGCCCACCCGGTCGCGGTCCAGCACCCGGCACCAGATCTCCGCCAAGCGCGCCTCCAGCCGCCGCAGTTCCTCCTCGGCGCCCGGGTCGGAGGCCGGCCGCGCGGTGCCGGTCGAGCGCAACGCCCATGCCCCCGCGAGGTGTTCGGCGCCCCGGGCCGCGGCGGTGTACAGCGCGCCGAGGTCGGTTCCGTCGTCCAGTCCGACGCGGGCGACGGCCCGCCGCACCTGCCGTACCGGGCCCACGACATGGCTGCGGACCCAGGGGGCGGTGCGGTCGGCGCCGATCAGCAGATGGGGTTCGTCCAGGGAGCGGGCGAAGTCGAACGAGCGCAGCGCGGCGGCGGTGTCGAGCACCCGGTAGCCGCGGGCCTCGGTGAGCGAGGTGAGGCCGTAGCCGCGGCTCATGCCGGTCTCGCGCCACATGCTCCACGCGAGGCTCTGCGCGGGCAGCCCGGAACGGCGGCGGTGCACGGCGAGGGCGTCGAGGAAGGCGTTGGCCGCCGCGTAGGCGGAGTTCATCGAGCCGCCGAACCATCCGTTGACGGAGGAGAAGGTGACGAAGGACTCGACGGGGTGTTCGGCGGCGATCCGGTGCAGGGTCAGGGCGCCGCGCACCTTGGCGTCCAGCGCGGCCCGCCAAGTACCGGCGTCCAGGTCGCGGGCGGGCCGCTCGGCGAAGGCTCCGGCGAGATGCAGGATCGAGGTGAGCGGTACGCCCCACGCCTCGGCGGCCTCGCGTACGACGGCCCGGACCTGGCCGGGGTCGGTGACGTCGGCGCGGGCGTGACGCACCTCGCCGAGCCGGCCCAGACGGTTCAGGAGATCGGCCCTGGCCTGCCCTTCCGGAGCGCCGCCCGCCTCCCCGCGGCCGATGAGCAGCACCCGAGTGCCGGGCGTGGTGCCGAGCAGATGCGCGGCGACCTCGGCACCGACGCCCCCCAGCCCGCCGCTGACCAGGTGGAACCCCTCGGTGGACGGGGGCGCGGTGCGTGGCACGGGGTCGGCGAGCGGGGCCAGTCGGCGCACATGGCGATGGCCGTCACGGTAGGCGATCTCGGAGTCGACGGGCGGGGCCGCCGCCTCGGCGAGCAGGAAGGCGGTCGCATCACCGGCGTCTCCGTCCGGAAGGTCGACATGCACGCCCCGCAGCCAGGGGTGTTCCTCCCGCAGCGACTTGAGCAGGCCCACCGCCGGGGCGTGGGCGCAGGCCGGTGCCGGGTCGTCGGGCAGCACGGCCTGCGCGCCACTCGTCACGAGGAGCAGGGGCAACGGTGTGTCCCGGCCCTGATCGTGACGGTCCGTCAGCGCGCGGGTGAGCGCCAACAGGGACAGTGCGGGATCGTCGTCCGGTTCGGGAAGGACGGTGGTGGTGGTGTCCAGCGCGCCCAGGTGCAGTACGGCGTCCACGCCTCGCCCGTCGGCCGCGAGGGCGTCCAGGAGCCTGCCGTGGTCGTCCACGTCGGCGGCGCGCACCCGGTAACGGGCGGCGTCCAGACGCTCGTACGCGGGACCGTCCGCCACGACGGTGCACAGTCCGCCCTCGGCGCGCAGCCGGGCGGCGACGGACGCGGCCAGCGCGGCGGCCCGGGTGCCGTTCCCGGCGAGGACCAGCGTGTGGCGTCCGGCCAAAGGCACAGGCGGGTGCAGCAGTCCGGCGCGCTGCCACACCGGCCGCAGGAACCAGTCGGGCAGGGTGGCGGCGGTGCCGAGCAGTATCTGGGAGGCGCGGGCCCGCTCGTCGAAGTCGCCCGCCTCGAAGCCCTTGCGGAGCTTGGTGCGCTGGATCTTGCCGATCTCCGTCTTGGGGATGTCCTCCGGGGCGACCGGCAGGAGGTGGGCGGGGCTGACGCCGATCTCCCGGGTCACGGTGCCGGCGATCTCGCGCAGTGCGGCGGCCTCGTCCTGGCCGGGGGCGAGGTGGAAGAACAGGGCGAGTTCGTCGGTGGTGGCGTCGGGGTCGCTGCGCACGGCGACGGCCGCGGTGAAGCTCCGCACCACGTGCGGGAGTTGCTCGACGCAGGACTCGATCTCGTGGCTGTAGTGGTTGACGCCGTTGACGATGATGACGTCCTTCACCCGGCCGGTGATGTACAGCTCGCCGTCGCGCAGGAACGCCAGGTCGCCGGTGTCGAACCAGCCGTCGTCGGTGAACGCCTCCGCGTTGGCACGGGCGTTGTCGTGGTAGCCGGGGGTGACGGAGGTGCCGCAGACCTGGAAGCGCCCGGCCTCGCCCTCGGCGAGCACGGTGTCGTGGTCGTCGACGACCCGCATGGCGAACCCGGGGTAGGGCAGTCCGCAGCTCACGAACGCCTCGTCGTGGTCCGGGGGTTCGGCGGGCAGGACGGCGTCGGTGACGACGGAGCAGGTCTCGGACATGCCCCAGCCGGGGTGCATGACGTCCTGCGGCAGGCCGAACGGGCGCAGGGTGTGCAGGAAGGCGCGGGCGGCGGAGGCGACGACGACCTCACCGGCGTTCATCACCAGCCGCATCGGCGACAGGTCCCAGGCGCGGTCCGCGAACCGGTCCGCCTGCGCGGCGAGCAGTCCGAACGCGAAGTTGGGCGCCCAGGTGACGCTGACCCGGTGCCGGTCGGCGAGGTCCATCCAGCGCGTCGGGTCCTCCAGGATCCAGGAGGTGGGCGCGTGGATCTGACGGCAGCCGAGGTAGACGTCCCGCAGATGGAACATGACGACGCCGGTCACATGGTCCATCGGGATCCAGTTGAGGCTGACGTCGTGCGCGCCGAGGCCGTTCGTCGCCTCGGTGGCGGCGGAGCGGGTGAGCACACCGCGGTGGGTGACGCGGACGGCCTTGGGCAGGCCGGTGCTGCCGGAGGTCATCAGCATCAGCAGGAGGTCGTCGGGGGCGGCGGGGTGCCAGTCGCGGTCCTCGGGCGCCCGGCGCAGCGCGTCGGCCGTGGTCAGCCGGACGCCGGACAGCGGTCCCCGGTCGGCGAGTTGCCGCAGTCCGGGCTCCTCGGCGGGCGAGGCGACGATCCACGGCCGGTCCAGCATCCGCCAGATGCCCTCCAGTTTGGTCAGGGCGGCCGAGGAGGTCTCGTAGGAGGCGGGCACGGTCAGCGGGACGGCGACGAACCCGCCGAGGACGCACCCCCAGAGCACGGCGACGAAGTCCTCGGTGTCGGAGCACTGGAGGACGACCTTGTCGCCGGGGCGCAGGCCGTGCGCGCGCAGTCCGGCGAGGACGCGGGAGGCTTCCGTGACGAGGGAGGCGTAGTCGCGGCGGGTCTCGGAGCCGTCGGCGCGGACGTGCACGATCTCGCCGTGCGCCCGTTCGGCGGCCCGGGTGAGCGCCTCGGACCAGCCGGACACGGACGGTTCGGGCAGCGGCCCGCCCTCGCTGAGCGCCGGTACCCGCTCCCGCCGTACGGCGTCCGTGTCGGGGGCGTTGCCCGGCGCGGCCGTCGCGGTGCGGGGCGGTCCGGTGTGGACGCGGCCCAGGTCCTCGGCGAGGTCCTCCACCTCGGCTTCGGCGGTGTGGACGCCGGGGACGCGGGCGAGGAGGTCCGCCCACGCGGTGGCGGCGGTGCGGTCGACGGCGGGCAGCGCGCGCAGGGCGGCGGTGTCGAGGCCGCCGTCGGGGGTGCGCGGCAGGATGTTGACGGCGGTGATCCGGGGCGTGGCACCGGAGTTGTCGTCGAGGAGTTGCTCGACCTGGGCAGCGGCGCCCGCCCGGCCGGGCACGACGTACAGCGAAGGCGGGCCCGGCGCGTCCTCGGGCGGCAGGGCGACGGCGTCCCGGACGCCCGCCACGGTCCGTGCGGCCGCGGCGAGTTCGGCCGCCGAGTCCATGGGGGCGGGGCTGCTGCCGGTGGCGGCCGGCGGGGCCGGGAGGGCGCCGACGGGCAGGCCGGGGTCGGCGCAGACCGCCGTGAGCGCGGCCGTCAGCGCCTCGGTGAAGCGGGTGACCGTGTCGGCGGCGTACAGGTCGGTGGCGTACTCGACGTGCAGGTCCAGGCCGTCGGGCGTGCCGTGCGCGTCGTGCCGTTCGAGGACGTCCACGAACAGGTCGAACTTGGCGGTGCCGGTCGCCGTGGGCCGCAGCGGGGTGCGCCGGTCGCCGAGCCGGAGCACGGCCGGTTCGTTGTTCTGGAGGGCCAGCATCACCTGGAAGAGGGGGTGACGGGCCGGGTGGCGGCGCGGGTTGAGCGCGTCCACCAGCAGGTCGAACGGCAGGTCCTGGTGGTCGAGGGCGGCGAGGTCGGCGCGGGTCGTACGGGCGAGGAGGTCCCGGAAGGCCGGGTCGCCCGCGGTGTCGGTGCGCAGCACGAGGGTGTTGGTGAGCAGGCCGATCACATCGTCCAGGGCGGGTTCCGAGCGTCCGGCGACCGGGGTGCCGATCGCCACGTCGGGGCCGGCGCCCCAGCGGGAGAGCAGGGCGCCGAGGACGGTGTGCAGCACCATGAAGAGGCTGGTGTCCTCGGTCTCGGCCAGCCGCAGCAGCGCCCGGTGCAGGGCGGGGTCCACGGTGGCGGAGACGCTCGCGCCGTGCCCCCGGGCGGTGGCGGGGCGGGGCCGGCCGGCGGGCAGGGTGCTCTCCTCGGGCAGCCCGGCCAGGGCTTCCCGCCAGAACGCGGTGAGGTGCGCGGCGCGGCCCGGTCCCCCGGGGCCGGGGTCCAGCACCCGGCGTTGCCACAGGGCGTGGTCGGCGTACTGCACGGGCAGCGGTTTGCCGTGCGGTGCGCGGCCCTCGCGGCGGGCCTCGTAGGCGGCGCTCAGATCGTCGGCGAAGGGACGCAGCGACCAGCCGTCGGCGGCGCTGTGGTGGAGCACGATCAGCAGGGTGCGGGTGTCACCGCTGCCGAACACCCCTGCCCACAGGGCGCTTTCACGGGTGAGGTCGAACCGGCGCCGCGCGGCGGCGGCGACATGCGCCCCGACCTCCTCGCCCGGACAGTCCACGACCCGCACCTCGGGCCGCAGCGCACCGGGCGGCAGGATCCGCTGGTACGGCTGCCCGTCGGGACGGTCGCCGTCGGCGATGACCGTCCGCAGACTCTCGTGCCGGTCCACGACGTCGGCCAGGGCCGCGCGCAGCGCGTTGTCGTCCAGCGTGTCGTGCAGGGGCACGACCAGCGGGATGTTGTAGGTCGCGGCGGCGCCGTCGAGGCGGTCGAGGACCCACATGCGTTCCTGGGCGTAGGAGAGCGGTACGCGCTCGGGGCGCGGGCCCGGTTCCAGTGCGGGCAGCGGGGGCGCGGTCGTGGCGTCCGCGGCGAGGCGGGCGGCGAGCGCGGCCGGGGTGGGGGTGTCGAAGAGGACGGCCAGCGGGATCTCGCGGCCCGCCTCGACCCGCAGCCGGGCCAGCAGGCGTACGGCGAGCAGGGAGTGGCCGCCGAGTTCGAAGAAGCTGTCGTCCACCCCGACGGAGTCGGCGGGCAGCCGCAGCACCTCGGCGAACAGGGCGCCGACGAGGGCCTGTTCGGGGGTGCTGGGCCGCTGCGCGGCGGGTGCCGGGGTGAACTGCGGGTCGGGCAGGGCGCGGACGTCGAGCTTGCCGTTCGCGGTCAGCGGCAGCGCGTCGAGCAGGACGGTCGCGGCCGGGACCATGTGGGCGGGCAGCCGTTCGACCAAGTGGGCGCGCAGGACGGCCGGTTCGGGCGGTTCGGCGCCGTCCCCCGTGTCCGGGACGGCGTAGGCGACGAGCCGGGTCTCCCCGTCCTCGGCGGGCCGGGGTACGACGGCCGCGGCGGCGACGGCGGGGTGGGCGGTGAGGACGGCCTCGATCTCGCCGGGCTCGACGCGGAACCCGCGGATCTTCACCTGCTGGTCGGCGCGCCCGGCGTAGCGGAGCAGGCCGTCGGCGGTGCGGCGGGCGAGGTCGCCGGTGCGGTACATCAGCGCGCCGGGCGGCCCGTACGGGTCGGGCAGGAAGCGTTCGGCGGTCAGCTCGGGCCGGTCGAGGTAGCCGGGGGCGACGCCGGCCCCGGACACGTACATCTCCCCGGTGACACCCGGCGGGACGGGCTTCCCGGCCGTGTCGAGGAGGTGGACGCAGAGGTCGGCGAGCGGCACGCCGATCACGCCGTTCCGCTGCCGGTCGTCCAGGTCGGCGGGGGTGAGCCGGTGGTGGGTGACATGGACGGTCGTCTCCGTGATGCCGTACATGTTGACCAGCGCGGGCCCGTCGAGCCCGTACCGCTCGGTCCAGGGCCGCAGCCGCTCGGGGCGCAGCGCCTCGCCGCCGAAGACGACGTACCGCAGACCGGCGCAGGGGTCGCCGGGTTCGTCGAGGTCGGCGCGGATCAACTGCTCGAAGGCGGACGGCGTCTGGTTGAGGACGGTGACGCGCTCGGCGCGCAGCAGCCGCAGGAAGTCGCGCGGCGAGCGGCTGACGTCGTACGGCACCACGACGAGCCGTCCGCCGTGCAGCAGCGGCCCCCAGATCTCCCAGACGGAGAAGTCGAAGGCGTACGAGTGGAACAGCGTCCACACGTCGTCGGCGCCGAAGTCGAAGTGCTCGGCGGCGGCCGCGAAGAGCCGCAGGACGTGCGCGTGCGGGATCGGTACGCCCTTGGGGCGGCCGGTGGAGCCCGAGGTGTGGATGATGTAGGCGATGTCGTCGGGGCCGGTGGCGCCGGTGCGTTCGGCGTCGGTGAGGTTCCCGGCCGGGCGGCCGGCGAGGTCGTCGTCCGTCTCCGGGGTGCCGAGCACGACGGTGGGCGCGGGGACCGGCGGGAGCGTGGGGGCGGTGCCGGTGTCGGTGACGAGGACGGCGGGCGGGACGTCCTCGGTGACCAGGCGCAGCCGTTCGGCGGGGTGCCCGGTGTCCAGGGGCAGATAGGCGGCGCCGGTCTTCAGGACGGCGAGCAGGGCGACGACCAGACGGGTGGAGCGGGGCAGCGCGAGCGCCACGACGCGGCCGGGTCCGGCGCCGTGGCCGGTGAGCAGCCGGGCGAGGCGGTTGGCCTCGGCGTTGAGCGCGGCGTAGCCGAGGGTCTCGCCGTCGTAGGTGAGGGCGGGCGCGTCGGGTGTCCGGGCGGCCTGTTCCTCGAAGCGGGCGGTGAGGGTGGTGGTGACCGGGTAGGAGCGTGCGGGCCGGGTGGCGGGCTCCTCCCCCGGCAGCAGCAGCGTGAGGTCGGCCACCGGCGACTGGGCGTCGGCGGCGGTGAGTTGGCGCAGGAGGTGCAGGAACCGCCGTAGGTGCAGGTCGAGTTCGGCCTGTTCGTAGACGGCCGGGTTGGCGTCGAAGGCGATCCACAGGCCGCCGGGTTCGGCGCCGGGACGGACGGAGATCTGGAGGTCCTCGACGGCGCCGCCGGACAGGTGGTGGGAGGTCGAGGGGTGCCCGGCGAAGACCAGGTCCTCGGAGAAGGGCACGATGTTCACGACCGGGCCGTGCACCCGGTTTCCGGCGCCCAGCAGGCCGAGGTCGCGGCGGACGGACTCGCCCCGGTACTGCTGGTGGGCGCGTAACGCGCGCAGTTCGGCGGCCACGTGCCGGAGCAGGTCGCCGACCGGGGCGAGGGGTTCGGTGCGGATCCGCAGCGGCAGGATGTCGGAGGCGGTGCCGGGGGTGCGCAGCGCGGCCGAGCCCGGCCGGCTCATGGTGGCGAGGCCCAGCACCAGGTCGTCGGCGCCGGTCATGCGGTGCAGATAGGCGGCGACGGCCGCGACGACGAGGTCCGTGCGGGAGACCTCCGACGCGCCTGCGGTGAGCGCCAGTTGGGCGGCCTCGGCGGGGGTGAGGTCGCATGTGGCGCGCAGGAAGGGGGCGGTGGGGGGCGCGGTGTGCTCGGTGAGCCGTACGGGGGCGGGCAGTCCGGCGAGCCGGGCGGCCCAGTGGTCGCGGTCGCGGGTGTGGCGCGGGGAGGCGAGGTAGGACTCCTCCTCGTCCCGCAGCCGGGTGACCGACTCGAAGCGGGACGGCGGCGGTTCCTCCCCGGCGGCCAGGGCGCTGTAGGTGTCGGCGAGCCGGCGGGCGACGAGCTTGTAGCTGTAGCCGTCGAGCAGGATGTGATGGGCTCTCAGGAACCACAGATGGCGGTCGGGGGCGACGGTGATCAGCGCGTGCGAGAACAGCGGCCCGGTCACCAGGTCGCAGGGGATGGCGAGATCGCGCCGGATCCAGTCCTCGGCGGCGGCCCCGGGGTCGGGTTCGGCGCTGACGTCGACACGGTGCAGCGGCCAGTCACCGGGATCCTCGGCCCGTTCGGCGCGCGGCCCGTCCGGGGTGTCGGCGAAGCGCAGCGCGAAGGTGTCGGCCTCCGCCACGGTCCGCCGCAGCGCGGTCTCGAACAGCTCCGGGTCGACCGGCCCGTGGATCTCCACGTACTCACCGGTGTTGTACGCGGCGGCGTGCTGCGCGAGCCGCCCGGCGAACCACAGTCCCTCCTGGGCTCCCGACAGCGGTCGACGTTCGTGCTCGTGGACTGACATGGCACCAACCCTCAACTGGCGAGCGGGTGTTCACGCGCCCCGCCCGCCCGTCCGGCGGGCGGCCGGGGGCGGGTGAAGCCGGAACAGGCGTACGCGGCACCACCGGCCGCCCGCGCACCGGACCGACGCGCCGGGGCGGCGCGCGGTGAACTCGGTGGCGGAAAGGCGGCACGGTGGCCGAAATAGCGGCACGGTGGCCGTGAATGGCGTAAGGAAACGGATGCGCCCGACGGCGCGGGAATCGTCTGGTCGGGGAACGATCATCTGCCGACGCATCACTCTGCACGACCGGCCGTCGGACCGTCAAGGCGCCTCGATACGTGCGGAATGACGCACGGGATATCGTGCGCGAGGTTTTTTCGGACGCGCCGCCGGTGTTTCCCGGCCCCGGGAATTGATTTAGGACATCCTTCCGAGCCTCTCGGTGAACACCCCCTGAATCAAACCTCTGACCTGCAACGACTGAGCTGTCGGACCGAAATCGCTCCGCCCGGCACCGCTTCCACACCCCGAAGGAAGGCTTGATCCAGGTTGTGAATCAGTCAACTTGAGCTGTTCTTGAGGTTGTCGGCGGATACCTTGGTCGAGTGTCCGCACTCACGAGGGATTCGACAGCATGCCCTTTCCACTGAGTGGAAAGCGTGGACACCCTTCCCCTTTCCCCTGGTTTCCATTGGATGGAAAGCACATCCGTCGGACGTGAATCCGACGGGAAGAAAGGCTGAACGCATGCGACGCGAACTGTGTCCGGTGGAGACCCTGTACGTCCCCCAGCGGAGCCGGGCGGTCCTGTCCTGCACCCTGGACGGCCCCGTCGACACGGCGGCGCTGGCGGCGGCGTTCGACGCCGTGACCGCCGAACAGCCCACCCTGCGCACCCGGATCGTCCCGGTGGAGGGCGGCGGCCACGCCCTCGAACCACTGCCGGAGCCCGAACGCCCCCGGCTGACCACGCGGCCGCCGGGCGAGGACGCCTACGCCGAGGAGCTGAACACCCCGCTGACCGTGGGCGGTCCACTGGCACGGGCCGTCCTGATCGGCGAACCGGGCGGGCACACGCACACGTTCGTGCTGACCGTGGACCATGTGATCACCGACGGACACAGCGCCATCACCCTGCTGAACCGCCTCTGGGACCGGTACGGGGAGCGGCTCGCCGCCGGCTCCGACAACGATGCCGAGCCCCGCCCGCCGGCCTGGCCGGCCCCGGTCAGCACGCTGCTCCCTCCGGCCGACGAGGCAGACACGGCCGCGTACTTGAAGCGCCGCGTCGAGGACACGCAGCTCCGCCCGGTACAGCTCCTCCCCTATGACGTCCCTTCCGGAGGCGGACCGGACCACCGCATCGAGGTGGCACGGCTACGGCTGAACCCCGACGAGACTCTCCGGCTGCGCACCGCCGCCCGCACGGCCGGCCTCTCCGTGCACGGCGTGATCGGCGCCGCCCTGCTGCTCGCGGTGCGCCGGCGCATGGACGGCACGGGCCCGCGTGTCCTGGCCTGCATGTCCCCCGTGGACGTCCGCTCCCGCCTCACCCCGCCGCTGTCGGCCGAGGTCATGGTGGCCGCCGTCACCGCGCATCTGCACACGCTGGAGGTGCGCCCGGACAGCTCACCGCACGACCTGGCCCGGGAGTTGGGCACCGCGTTGGGCGACCACATCGAACGCGGCGACCACTTCCGGGAGATGCGGATCATGCCGGACGTCCCGCGCCATCCGGCCCTCCAGATGGGCACCGTGATCAACACCAACATGGGCGCGGTGTCCGGCCCCCGCCTCCCGGACGGCCTGCGGGTGACGGACGTACGGCTCGTCCCGGCCCGCGAGCACTACTTCCCGCAGGCCGGCCGCAGCCCCCTGATGGCCTGCGTGACCACCTTCGACGGCCGCCTCGCCATCGAGTTCCCGCACCACACGGCGTGCTTCAGCACGGACTTCATGGCCGCGCTGCGGGACGAGGTCGGCGCGACGCTGCTGAACCTGACCGCTGAGGCCGGCTCACCCCGAGACCCCGAACAGACGGTCACGGCCTGACGGGGCCGGCCTTCCCTCCCTCCCGGCCTTCCCTCCCTCCCGGCCTTCCCTCCCTCCCGGCTTCCCCTTCCCAAGGAGCGACCCTCCGAGATGAAGACCGAGCACGAACCCCCCACCCCCGTCGCCGACCTGCTGTCCCGGGCGCGGGCCGGCGACGCCCAGGCCATGAACGACCTGCTCACCGAGATCACCCCGTACGTCGCCCACGTCTGCTTCCCGATCGCCCGCGACAACGCCTCGGACGCCGTCCAGGAAGCCCTGCTGGCCATCTACCGGGGACTCGGCACGCTACGGGAACCCGCCGCCTTCTACGGCTGGGTCCGCTCCGTGACCGTCCGGGAGGCGATCCGCACGGCCAAACGCCTGAAGGCGGAGGCCACGGGCACGGAACTGGACTCCGGCCACCCGGCGAACCCCTTGGACGCGGTCCACATCAACGACGTCCTGGACCGCCTCTCCGCCCCTCACCGCCAGGTCCTCACCCTGCGCTTCTACGGCCTCAACGAGGACGAGATGGCCGCCACCCTCTCCCTCCCCGTGGGCACCGTCCGCTCCCGCCTCTACCGAGCCCGCCGCCGCTTCCAGGAAGCCTGGCAACCCCACGCGGCCTGAGCGCGCCCGGGCGCTGTTCGGTCAGCGGAGCTGGGTTTCGAAGGTGTCGTACGTGTGCTGGTCGAAGAGGACGAATCTGGCCTCCTCGACGTTCGTCGGTGTCGTGCGGACCGTGTGGAGGGCGATGCGGGCCGCGTCGGCGACGGGCCAGCCGTAGATGCCGGCCGAGACGGCGGGGAAGGCGATCGTGCGGGCGCCGAGTTCGTCGGCGACGCGGAGGGACTCGCGGTAGCAGGAGGCGAGGAGGGCGGAGCGGTCCTCCGTCGGGCTGTAGACCGGGCCGACGGTGTGGATGACCCAGTGGGCGTCCAGCGCGCCGGCCGTCGTCGCGACCGCGCGGCCGGTGGGGAGGCCCTTGCCGTAGTGGGAGGCGCGCAGACGGCGGCAGTCGTCGAGGATCGCGGGGCCGCCCCGGCGGTGGATGGCGCCGTCGACACCGCCGCCGCCGAGCAGCGAGGAGTTGGCCGCGTTGACGATGGCGTCCACGGACTGGTCGGTGATGTCTCCCTGGACGAGCTTGATCGTGATCGTGGTCATGGGCGTGTGTATAGCAGGGCGGTCAGTCGCGTCCGCGCAGGTTCCGCCAGACGGCCTTCGCCGCGTTGTGGCCGGACATGCCGTGGACGCCGGGGCCCGGCGGGGTGGCGGAGGAGCAGAGGTAGACCGCCGGGTGCGGGGTGGAGTACGGGGAGAGGGACAACCGGGGGCGCAGCAGGAGCTGGAGTCCGGAAGCCGCGCCGGTGGCGATGTCGCCGCCGACGTAGTTGGCGTTGCGGGCGGCGAGTTCGGCGGGGCCGGCGATCGCGCGGGCCAGGACGCGGTCGCGGAAGCCGGGCGCGAAGCGCTCCAGTTGGCGTTCGATGACGTCCGTGAGGTCGCCCGTCCAGCCGTTGGGCACATGGCCGTACGCCCAGAAGACCTGCTGTCCGGCCGGGGCGCGGCCGGGGTCGACGACACCGGGCTGCACGGTGATCAGGAAGGGCCGCTCGGGCGCCCTGCCCTCGCGGGACGCGGCGCGCAGCGCGGCCCCGATCTCCGCGCTGTCGGCGCCGATCTGCACGGTGCCGGCGACCCGCGCCTCCGGTGCCGTCCACGGGACGGGCCCGTCCAGGGCGTAGTCGATCTTGAAGGCGGCCGCGCCGTACCGGAACCCCTCGTAGTAGTTGCCGAGTCCCGCGATGCGGGCGAGGGCGGTGGGCGAGGTGTCGAAGACGTAGGCGCGGGCGGGCGGCAGGTCGTCGAGGCGCTTGACCTCGTAGTCGGTGTGGACGGCGCCGCCGAGATCCTTGAGGTAGGCGGCGAGCGCGTCGGAGACGGCCTGGGAGCCGCCGCGGGCGACGGGCCAGCCGCGGGCGTGGGCGGCGAGTGCGAAGACCAGGCCGACGGCACCGGTGCCGAGGCCGTTCAAGGGGGCCATGACATGGCCGACGAGCCCCGCGAAGAGTGTCTTGGCGGGTTCGTCGCGGAACCGGCGGGTCAGCCAGGTGGAGGGGGGCAGTCCGGCGAGCCCGAACCGGGCGAGGGTGACCGGATCGCGCGGCAGGGCGGTGCGCGGCAGGGACATGAAGTCCCGTACCAGCGTGTCCCACTTGGGCAGGAACGGCTCGACGAGCCGCCGGTACGCGCCCGCGTCCCGCGGTCCGAAGGAGGCGGCGGTCTCGGCGACCGACCGGGAGAGCACGGCCGCGCTGCCGTCGAGGAACGGGTGGGCCATGGGGAGTTCGGCGTGCAGCCACTCCAGGCCGTACCGCTCCAGGGGCAGGGCGCGGAACGCGGGCGAGTTGATGCCGAGCGGGTGCGCGGCGGCGCAGGGGTCGTGCCGGAAGCCGGGGAGGGTCAGCTCCTCGGTGCGGGATCCGCCGCCCACGGTCCCCTTGGCCTCGAAGAGCGCCACCGAGAAACCGCGCCGGGCCAGTTCCACCGCGGCGGTCAGCCCGTTGGGCCCCGCTCCCACCACGACCGCATCGAGCATCGACGGCACATCCGACCCCTTCGTCAGCCGGAAGCCGCCGTAGACCGGTGGCCTCCGGGGCCAGGATATGCCGGGGGTACGACAGCGCCACGGGCGCGGGGTCGTCCACCGTCACCTGCCCGCGCGTCCACGGCTCACGCCCCGGACAGCAGGCTTGCGATCCGCCGGGCGGTCGCCGCGTCCCGGGCGGCCGTGAACGGCAGGGTGTTGCCGCCGGTGATCCGGAACGGTTCACCGGTGAGCGTCAGATGCGCGCCGCCCGCCTCCTCGACCAGCAGCAGCCCGGCCGCGTGGTCCCAGGCCGCCTCCCAGGAGAAGGCCGTGGCGTCCGACTCGCCGCGGGCGACGGCCAGATACTCCAGCCCCGCCGATCCGCAGGGGCGCGGCGCGACGCCGTCCGTCCGCAGGGCCAGCAGGGCGCGCTTCTGCTCGTCGGCGGTGTAGTCGGGGTGGGAGGTCGCCACCCGCAGATCGCGGCCGGCCTCGGGCGGGCCCGCGAACAGCCGCTCCCCGTCGAGGAAGGCGCCGCCGCCCCTGACGGCCGTGGCCAGTTGGTCGCGCACCGGGGCGTAGGTCCAGGAGGCGAGCAGGACACCGCGGTGGGCCAGCGCGACCAGCGTGCAGAAGCCGTCCTCGCCGTGCACGAACTGCCGTGTGCCGTCGACCGGGTCGATGATCCACACGGGTGCGTCGCCCCGTATCGCCTCGTACGTCAGCGGGTCGGCGTGCACCGCCTCCTCGCCGACGACGACCGAGCCCGGCAGCAACGCGCCGAGCGCCTCGGTGAGGAACAGCTCGGCCTTGCGGTCTGCGTCGGTCACCAGGTCGTGGGGGCCGCTCTTCTGGTCGATCTCGTGCGCGGCGAGCTGCCGGAAGCGGGGCAGGATCTCGGTGGCGGCGGCCTTGCGGAGGGCCTCCTCCACGTCGTCGGCGTGCCGGGCGAGAAACTCGTCGATGGTTTCCATGTCTTCGATCATGCCTCCATGAGAGCACGCCCCACTGACAATCCCTTCTTCGCCGGTGCACTCCGGGTGGAAAAGGGATGAACACCGTGCGACGCCGACACGGGCCACGGCGAGCACCATTTGTCCCTTTTGTTAGTAATCGCCCGACGATGTCTCGGGCGGCTTCGCACCCCTTCGTCACCGCGCCACCACGGAGCGAGTTTTCCCTATCCACCCCACAGGGAGTCGTGTGACACTGGCGTCCTTGTCCGCATCGCGGACTTCCGTCCGCACCGACCCCCACGAAAGTGCGCCGTGCGTTCACTGCCTCTGCCGCTCGCCCTCACCGCGCGTCTGTCCCCGGTGGCCGTGCTGGCCTGCGCGGGCTGGGCGCTGACCACCCCCGCGGCCTCCGACACGCAAGACCCGGCGGCCAAGGACACCACGACGCAGACCCAGTCCGAGCAGTCGGCGTCGGGCGAGTCCGAGGCGTCCGCGCCGAAGAAGACGTACGCGGCCGCGCCCGCCCCCTGCACCAGTGTCACGACGAAGACGATCACCGCGCTGGTGCCGGGTGCCAAGAAGGCCGGCAAGGAGATCCCGTCCACGGACACCGACGTGCGCCGCACCTGCTCCTGGAACGCGCTCAAGGAGTACGACTACCGCTGGCTCGACGTCTCCTTCGAGATCACCGAGTCGGACGACGCGGCCGAGAAGTCGTACACCTCGCGGGTGTCGGACAAGAGCGGTGGCGGGGCCGTGCCGGGGCTCGGCGACGCGGGCTACTCGGTCGTGAACCTCACCACCGAGGACAAGCAGCAGACCCGCGAGGGTGTCGTGCTCGCCCGGGTGGGCAACGCGCTGGTCATCGTGACGTACAACGGCAGCGACTTCGAGTCGAAGAAGGCTCCCGCCACGGACGTGATCAACAAGGGGGCCATCAAGGCGGCGAAGGACGCCGTCGCCGCGCTCCAGAAGCAGGGCGGCTGACCGGAGGAGCAGCGCACACTCCCCCGGCCGCCCGGTCGCCGCGCGTGTCAGGCGTCGGCGCCTTCCCGCTGCCGTCCGCGCAGCAGCATCAGGGCCAGATAGACGGCCATCGAGGTGCCGAGGCCGACCGCCCAGCCGTAGTCGGCGAGGGGTTCCAGGGCCGGGATGGGCCGGCCGTCGATGAGCGGTTTGAAGGTGGCGCCGCCGATGGCGAGGACACCGCCGGTCACGAAGGCCACCACGGCCCGCCAGTTCCAGCCGCCCTCGTACCAGTAGCGGCCGCCGACCCGGTACAGGTCGGTCAGGTCGAGCTTGCCGCGGCGCAGGATCCAGTAGTCGGCGATCAGGATGCCGGCGACGGTGCCGAGCAGCCCGCCGACCAGGCCGAGCCAGGTGAAGATGTAGCCCTGCGGGTCGGAGTACAGCTTCCAGGGGAAGATCAGCACGCCGAGGACACAGGTGGCGAGCGCGCCGGTGCGGAAACTCAGCTTCCTGGGCGCGATGTTGGAGAAGTCGAAGGCCGGGGAGACCAGGTTGGCGGCGATGTTCACCGACAGGGTCGCCACCAGCACGGTGACCAGGGCGAAGAGCAGACCGACGACGTTGTCCGTCTTTGCGGCGAGCTGGACCGGGTCCCAGATCGTCTCGCCGTACACGGCCTGGCTTCCCGAGGTGACCATGACGGACAGCAGCGCGAAGAGCGTCATGGTGGTGGGAAGTCCGAGCGCCTGTCCCCAGGTCTGGGCTCTCTGGGACTTGCCGTAGCGGGTGAAGTCCGGGATGTTCAGCGACAGGGTCGACCAGAAGCCGATCATGCCCATCAGGGAGGGCCAGAACAGCTTCCAGAAGTCGGCGCCCCAGCCGAGCTGGGAGGGCTGGTCGAGCAGCGGGCCGAAGCCGCCGGCCTTGTTGCTCATCCAGATCAGCATCACGAACGCGCCGACGAGCACGAAGGGCGCGGCCCAGTTCTCGAAGCGGCGGATCGTCTCCATGCCCCGGTAGATGATGGCCACCTGGATCGCCCAGAAGATGGCGAACGACAGCCACATGGTCCAGGGGTAGCCGCCGATCTTCCCGGCGTCGCTCCAGCCGTTGCCGATCAGCTTCCCGGCGAGGAAGTAGATCGCCTCGCCGCCGATCCAGGTCTGGATGCCGAACCAGCCGCAGGCCACCAACGCCCGTACGACGGCGGGGAGGTTGGCGCCGCGGATGCCGAAGGAGGCGCGGGCGAACACCGGGAACGGGATGCCGTACTTGGGTCCGGCGTGCCCGGTGAGGAGCATCGGGACCAGCACGATCACATTGGCCAGCGCGATGGTGAACACCGCCTGCTTCCAGTCCATGCCGACGGCGATGAGACCGGAAGCGAGCGTCCAGGACGCCGTGTTGTGGGCCATGCCGACCCACAGCGCGGAGAAGTTGTACGTGGTCCAGGTGCGCTTCTCCACCGGGACCGGCAGCAGGTCCTCGTTGGCGTAGGGGCCGCTGGGCTGCGGCGAACCAGGGGCGATCTCCACCCTGCCGTCGGCGAGGGTGACTTGGGAGGTCGGCGGTATCGCCGTGGGAGCGGTGTCGGTCATGGGCAGGCCAATCGAGCGAGAGGTGGATCCGGAAAGGCCGTGCGGGTCTCCGGCGGTCCCCTCCCCGCGCGGTCCGCGGGGAGGGGGGAACAGGAGTGGGGGGCTGGGAAATCGACGAACCCGGGCGGGTGAGCCGTAGAACGGGCGGGTCGGCGGCCGACCTGGCGGGTCAGCCGTTGACGGCGGGGATGACCGTCGTGCCGTACGCGTCGATGACCTTCTCGCGCGCGTCGTGCATGTCGTAGACGGCGAACTGGTCGACGCCCAGCTCGCGCAGGGCGTTCAGCTTCTCGATGTGCCGTTCCACGGGGCCGATGAGGCAGAACCGGTCGACGATCTCGTCGGGCACGAACGCGGTGTCGGGGTTGTCGGCGCGCCCGTGGTGGGAGTAGTCGTAGCCCTCGCGTGCCTTGATGTAGTCGGTGAGTTCCTCGGGGACGGCGGCGGAGTGGGCGCCGTACTTGGACACCAGGTCGGCGACATGGTTGCCGACCATCCCGCCGAACCACCGGCACTGCTCGCGGGCGTGGGCGAGCGCCTCGGGCGAGTCGTCGTCGGTGACGTACGCCGGGGCGGCGACGCAGATCTTCACCTCGGAGGGGTCGCGGCCGGCGGCGACGGCCGCGTCCTTGACGGCCTTGACCATGTATTCGGTGAGGTAGAGGTCGGCGAGCTGGAGGATGAAGCCGTCGGCCTCCTCGCCGGTCATCTTCAGCGCCTTGGGGCCGTAGGCGGCCATCCAGACGGGGAGTCGCGCGTCTTCCTTGATCCAGGGGAAGCGGACGACGGTGCCGCCGAGGTCGGCCTCCTGGCCGGAGCCGAGCGCCCGGATGACCTTCATGGCGGCGCTGATCCGGGCGAGGGTGTTGGGGGTGCGGCCCGCGACGCGCATCGCGGAGTCGCCGCGGCCGATGCCGCACACGGTGCGGTTGCCGAACATGTCGTTGAGGGTGGCGAAGGTGGAGGCGGTGACCTCCCAGGTGCGGGTGCCCGGGTTGGTGACCATCGGGCCGACGGTCAACGTGTCGGTGTTGGCCAGGATCTGACTGTAGATCACGAACGGTTCCTGCCAGAGCACGGCGGAGTCGAAGGTCCAGCCGTAGGTGAAGCCGTTCCGCTCGGCACGCCGCATCAGCTCGACGACCTTCGAGGCCGGCGGGTCGGTCTGTAGGACGAGTCCGAAGTCCATGAGCGCCACTCCTAGTTGAGGTACTGACAGGTGGAGCGCGGGGTGTAGACGCCGTGACCGGCGTGTCCGGTGTACTCCCGCTCGGTGATGACCGGTTCGCCCCGCGAGAGGACCGTCTCGACGCGGCCGGTGAGGCGCTTGCCCTCGTACGCCGAGTAGTCGACGTTCATGTGGTGGGTCTCGGCGGAGACGGTCTGCTCGGCGTGCGGGTCGTAGATCACCACGTCGGCGTCGGCGCCGGGGGCGATCGTGCCCTTCTTCGGGTACATGCCGAACATCCGGGCCGGGGTGGCGCAGGCGATCTCGATCCAGCGGCGGCGGGAGATGTGCCCGTCGACGACGGCCTGGTGGAGCAGGTCCATCCGGTTCTCGACGCCCGGCAGCCCGTTGGGGATCTTGGAGAAGTCGCCGCGGCCCAGCTCCTTCTGGCCGACGAAGCAGAAGGGGCAGTGGTCGGTGGAGACCACCTGGAGGTCGTTGGTGCGCAGGCCCTGCCAGAGCTTGGCCTGGTGCTCCTTGGGCCGCAGCGGGGTGCTGCACACGTACTTGGCGCCCTCGAAGCCGGGTTCGGCGAGGTTGTCGGTGGACAGGAACAGGTACTGGGGGCAGGTCTCGCCGAAGACGTTGAGTCCGTCGTCGCGGGCCCTGGCGAGTTCGGCGACCGCCTCCGCCGCCGAGACGTGCACGACGTACAGGGGCGCGCCTGCGACCTGCGCGAGCTTGATGGCGCGGTGGGTGGCCTCGGCCTCCAGGAGCGCCTTGCGGACCTCGCCGTGGTGGCGGGGGTCGGTCTCGCCGCGGGCCAGGGCCTGTTCCACGAGGACGTCGATGGCGATGCCGTTCTCGGCGTGCATCATGATCAGGCCCCCGTTCTCGGCGGAGCGCTGCATGGCGCGCAGGATCTGGCCGTCGTCGGAGTAGAAGACGCCCGGGTAGGCCATGAACTGCTTGAAGGAGGTGACGCCTTCCTCCACGAGCAGGTCCATCTCCTTGAGCGTCTCCTGGTTCACATCGGAGACGATCATGTGGAAGCCGTAGTCGATCGCGCAGTTGCCCTCGGCCTTGGCGTGCCAGGCGTCCAGGCCCTCGCGGAGGGTGTGGCCGACGCTCTGCACGGCGAAGTCGACGATGGTGGTGGTGCCGCCCCAGGCGGCCGCGCGGGTGCCGGTCTCGAAGGTGTCGGAGGCGAAGGTGCCGCCGAACGGCAGCTCCATGTGGGTGTGGACGTCGACCCCGCCCGGGATCACGTACTTCCCGGTGGCGTCGATGACCTGATCGGCGGTCCAGGCGTCCGCGGCCGGGGTGCCGGAGGCGGCGAGGGCGGCGATACGGCCGTCCTCGATCAGGACGTCGGCGTGGATCTCGTCGGACGCGGTGATGACGAGTCCGCCGCGGATGATTTTACGGCTGCTCATATTCCGTCTCCGGAGCGGTAGTTGGTCCTTGGCGGGTGGATGCCCGGTCGGGCGGGCGGCTCCCCGCGCCCCCTGGTACGCGGGGTGCGCGGGGTGCGGGGAACCGCGTCGGTCACGGCGCGGTCAGCGGGCCGTACGCCTCCGGGCGGCGGTCGCGGTAGAACTGCCAGCGGTCGCGGACCTCGCGCAGCTTGGCCATGTCCAGGTCGCGGACGACGAGTTCGTTCTCCTTGTCGCTCGCCACCTCGCCGACGAACTGGGCCTCCGGGTCCACGAAGTACGAGGTCCCGTAGAAGTCGTTGTCGCCGAGTTCCTCGGTGCCGACCCGGTTGATCGCACCGACGAAGTACTCGTTGGCGACGGCCGCCGCCGGCTGCTCCAGTTGCCACAGATAGGCGGACAGACCGCGCGAGGTGGCCGACGGGTTGAAGACGATCTCGGCGCCCGCGAGGCCGAGCGCACGCCAGCCCTCGGGGAAGTGGCGGTCGTAGCAGATGTAGACGCCGACCTTGCCGACGGCCGTGTCGAAGACCGGCCAGCCCACGTTGCCGGGCCTGAAGTAGAACTTCTCCCAGAAGCCCTTGACCTGCGGGATGTGGTGCTTGCGGTACTTGCCGAGGTAGCTGCCGTCGGCGTCGATCACGGCGGCCGTGTTGTAGAGGACGCCGGGCTGCTCCTCCTCGTACATCGGCAGCACGAGGACGATGTTCAGTTCCCGGGCGAGCGCCTGGAAGCGCTGGACGATCGGGCCGTCGGGGATCCGCTCGGCGTACTCGTAGAACGCGGGGTCCTGGACCTGGCAGAAGTACGGTCCGTAGAACAGCTCCTGGAAGCACAGGACCTGAGCGCCCTGCGCGGCCGCGTCGCGGACCGCCTGCTCGTGGACCTGGATCATCGATTCCTTGTCGCCGGTCCAGGCCGTCTGGAAGACGGCGGCACGGATCACTGGGCTCATCGGGACCTCCGGTCGCTCGGTGTGCGAGGAGCCTAGGAAGACCTGAAGACCCATTTGAGTTGCACCGTGTCACGTCTGCGGGAGTGCGGCGTGTCACCGTGTCACGTCTTTCCCGACTCATGTTTCACCGCCGTTTTCCCAGGTCGTGGCAGGTTTCAGCCCTGTTGCGCGTCGTGCGCGAGGAGCGCGATGTGCACGGAGGCGGCCTGTTCGAAGTCGTCCAGGTCGACCCCGAGCCGCGCCTCTATCGCCTCCAGACGGCGGTACAGGGCGGGCCGGGAGACGTGGTGGAGCTGGGCGGTGCGCGACTTGTTGCGGCCGGTGGCGAGATAGGTGCGCAGCACGGCGAGGAGGTCGTCGGCGGCCGTCGCGCACAGCAGTCCGTCCAACTCCCGCTCGGCGAAGGACTGCACATGCGGGTCGTCCCGCAACAGGCGGACCAGGCCGCGCAGATGGACGTCCTTGAGGCGGACGACGGCGGGCAGGTCGAGGGCTGCGGAGGAGTCGGCGACGGCGTCGGCGACGTGCTGGGCCTCACGCAGTCCGGCGGGGACGTCGTCCCAGGCGGTGCGCGGGTCGGCGGCGGCGACCACGGTGTGCCGCTCCCCCGACTCGGTGCGCAGCCGGGCGGCGAAGTGCGCGGCGAGCGCGGTCGCGTCCTGGTCGCGGGCGAGGCTGAGCAGGACGGCGGTGGCGCCGTGCGTGCACTCGGCCACCAGGCCGGACAGGCCCAACAGCCTGAGCATCCGCTCCAGTTGGGCGGGCTCGCCGTCCGGGACGACCAGCGGGACGAACGTCCGCCGGTTGACGGGGAGTCCGGCGGCGCGGGCGCGCGGCAGCAGTTGGCGTGCCGGTACGACACCGGAGAGCAGGTCGGTGAGCAGGCTCTGCGCGGACTGCTCCTCCCAACTGTGGGCGGCGTTCCCGCCGAGCATGCGGTGCAGCACCAGGGCCTCGGCGGCGCGGTCGGCGAGCAGCTTCCCGCCGGCGGTGTCGCCGCGGTAGCCGCAGAGCATGATCTGCCCCCAGCGTTCGCCGCGGCCGCCGAGTTCGGCGCGGATCCAGCCGTCGCCCTCGCTGCCTCCGGCCTGCCGGGCGATGCGCTCCCAGTCGCGCAGCACGTCGTCCACCGCGGACCGCTCCCCGGCGGTGGCAAGGACCCGGTGGGCGAGGTTGGTGACGACGACGGGGCAGCCGGTGTGATGGGCGATCTCGTCCAGGAGCCGTTGCAGCGGCGCCCCGGCGGTGATCAGCCCGGTCAGGGCGGTGCGTACGGCCTCGGAGAGGCTGACGGCGGCGAACTTGCGCCGCACCAGCCGTGATTGGACCTCCTCGGTCAGTTCGGCGAACGGGAAGGGCCGGTGCAGGACGACCATGGGCAGCCCGCACCGCTCGGCGGCGCGCCGCATGACGTCCGGGGTGGTCGGGAAGGCGCGCCCCAGGCCGAGGACGACGGCGGCGGCCTCGGCGCGGTGCAGCGAACGGATGTACTCGGCCTGGGCGTTGTCGTCGCCGGCGAGGAGGACGCCGGTGGTGAGGACCATCTCGCCGCCGGTGAGCATGACGCCGACGTCGGCGGCCTCGGCGACATGCACCCAGCGCACCGGCCGGTCGAGCTGGGCGGCGCCGGCCACCACCTCGGGTTCCCCGGCGAGGACCCGTTCCAGGGTGAGGACCCGGCGGACCGACAGGGCGGGTTCCAGGGGGTCGACGGGGCCCCAGGTCTCCAGGGTGGTGGTCATGGCGGTGTTCCCTTGCTCGACCGGCGTTCGGGGTGCCGGGGTGCTCCTTCGGTGGTCGGGGGGCCGGGGTGGTGCTACTGGGTGCTCCTCAGGGCGCTTTCGAGGATCGCGGCGCCCTCCTCGGCCTCGGCGACGGTCAGGGACAGCGGCGGGGCGATCCGCAGGGCGCTGGTGTCGTGTCCGCCGCCCTTGCCGATCAGCAGGCCGCCGGCGCGGGCCGCCTCCAGCACGGCGGTGGCCCGGTCGGGGTCGGCGCGGTCGGTGCCGGGTCTCGTCAGCTCGACGCCGATCATCAGGCCCCGGCCGCGCACCTCGCGCACTCCCGGGTCCTGGGCGGCGACGGCGCGCAGCCGTTCGATGAGCAGGCCGCCGACCCGGCGGGCGTTGCCCTGGAGGTCGTGTTCGAGGAGGAAGGTGAGGTTGGCGAGGCCGGCCGCCATGGTGAGCTGGGTGCCGCCGAAGGTGGAGATGCTGTTGGCGTCCAGGCAGTTCATGATCTCGGCGCGGGCGATCACCCCGCCGATGGAGGCGCCGTTGCCGATGCCCTTGGCGAAGGTGACGATGTCCGGCGGGCCGTTGCGGGCGTGTGCCTGCCAGCCCCAGAAGTGGTCGCCGGTGCGGCCCCAGCCGGTCTGCACCTCGTCGGCGATCCACAGGACGCCCCGCTCGTGCAGCACTTCGCGGAAGGCGGCGTAGAGGCCGTCGGGGGGCGAGGTGAAACCGCCGACGCCCTGCACCGGTTCGGCGATGAGGGCGGCGGGCGGGCGGGTGTGGCCGAGGAGGTCCCTGAGGTCGTCGACGCAGGCGGCGATGAACGCCTCGTCGTCGAGGTGGGCGAAGGGGCCGCGGCGGCGCACCCCGCCGTGCACGTAGAGCGTCTGGAGCGGGGAGAGCGAGGTCGGGGACCAGCCGCGGTTGCCGGTGATGCCGACGGCGCTGAAGGAGCGGCCGTGGTAGCTGTTGCGCATCGCGAGGACGGTGTTCGAGCGCCGGTAGGTGGTGGCGAGCAGCAGCGCGGTGTCGTTGGCCTCGGTGCCGGAGGTGGTGAAGAAGACGCGGGCGTCCGGGATGCCGCTGAGCTGGGCGATCCGCTCGGCGAGGTCGACCATCGGCCGGTTGAGGTACAGGGTGGAGGAGTGGACGATCCGTCCGGCCTGTTCGGCGACGGCCTTGGTGACCTCGGGCAGGGCGTGCGCCGTCATGGTGGTGAGGATGCCGCCGAAGAAGTCGAGGTAGCGGGTGCCGTCGGCGCCCCAGACGTGGCGGCCCTCGCCGTGGGTGATCTCCAGGGGCTGTTCGTAGTAGAGCGCCAGCCAGTCGGGCAGGACGCGGCGGTGCCGCGCGTACAGGTCGTTCACGGCTTCACCAGCCCTTCGTAGGCGTCGGGGCGGCGGTCGCGGTAGAAGGCCCACTGCTGCCGCACCTGGTCGATCAGGTCGAAGTCGAGGTCGCGGACGACGAGTTCCTCGTCGCGGTCGCTGGCGACGTCACCCACGAACTGCCCGCGCGGGTCGACGAAGTACGAGGTGCCGTAGAAGTCGTTGTCCCCGTACTCCTCGACGCCCACCCGGTTGATGGCCGCGACGAAGTACTCGTTGGCGACGGCGGCGGCCGGCTGTTCGAGCTGCCAGAGGTAGGAGGACAGGCCGCGGTGGGTGGCGGAGGGGTTGTAGACCAACTGGGCGCCGTTGAGACCGAGTTGGCGCCAGCCCTCGGGGAAGTGGCGGTCGTAGCAGATGTAGACGCCGACCTTGCCGACGGCCGTGTCGAAGACCGGCCAGCCGAGGTTGCCCGGCTTGAAGTAGTACTTCTCCCAGAAGCCCTTGACCTGCGGGATGTGGTGCTTGCGGTACTTGCCGAGGTAGGTGCCGTCGGCGTCGATCACGGCGGCGGTGTTGTAGTAGAAGCCGGACTGCTCGATCTCGAACACCGGGACGACGATCACCATGCCCGTCTCGCGCGCCAGCTCCCGCATCCGCCGCACGGTCGGCCCGTCGGGGACCGGTTCGGCCCAGCGGTAGTGCTCGGGGTCCTGGACCTGGCAGAAGTAGGGGGCGTTGAACACCTCCTGGAACCCGATGACCTTCGCGCCCCGCCCGGCCGCCGCGCGGGCGTGCTCCTCGTGTTTCGCCACCATGGACCCGGTGTCACCGGTCCAGGTGGCCTGAACCAGTGCGGCGCGTACGACGTTGGCCATGAGCTGCTCCTTCGACGGGACGTCAGAGCCTCTACGCCCGTAGACGAAGGTCGTAGAGGGACGAACGTAAGCCTCCAGGAGGGGCTTGCCAAGACCATCGTCGTTAACCCGCGGAGTCGATCGCGTTTCACACTCCGGTGGGTGAGTCGCACGCCGGACGGCCTACGTCCCGGCCCGCCGCGCGGGACCGCTCAGGCGGTGAGGCCGGCGACCCGCAGCGCGTGCACGAGGTCCCAGTGGCACTCGTCGGAGACGCCCCGGGCGGCCTCCAGGAGCAGCGGGACGAGGGTGTGCGGGTCCGGGACGACACTGCGGACCGCCTCCTCGGGGGCGCGGACCCGGACGTACGCGTCGAGCAGCGCCGACATCTCGCGGTGGCGCCCCTCCGCGGCCAGCACCAGCACGGCGTGCCCGATCTCGGCGGCCGGGCGGGCGACGCCCTGGCGCAGGATCTGCTCGCCGTCGGCCGTGCGCCCTACGGCGACCAGGGCGTCCGCGGCGGCGACCAGCCGGTCGGCGGGCAGGGAGGCGGCCTCCCACAGCAGGGTCGTCCAGTCCGCGGAGAGCCCGGCCCGCCGGAGTTCGGCGGCGAGCAGCGGCATCCGGGCGGCGGGCCAGTGGGCGCACTCCGCGAGCAGGGCGTGCGCCTCGCCGCTGAGGCCCTGGGCGCGCAGCGCGACCAGCCGCTCCACCGCCGCGACGGTCTCCTGCCGGGCCGCCGCGTCCAGCGGTTCGCGGCGTGGCTCGTCCCGCGACGCGTCCGCCTCGGCGTCCGCACCGGCGAACCGGGCCCCGCGCGGCGAACGGCGCGCGGCGGGAGCGGCGGTGGGGGCGGCGTCGGCGGAGACGGCCTCGGGCGGTACGGCCGCCGGGTCCGCGGCGGGCGGTGCCGCGCTCGGCGGTACGACGACGGGGGCGGCCTCCTCCGCGTCGGCCTCGGCGAAGTCCATCCCGGCGAAACGGGCGCTGCCGCGGCGGCGCTTGCGCTGTTTGGGGACGGTGGGAGTGGGGGTGGGGGTGGGGGGAGCGGGGGGACTCGCGGGAGCGGCGGGGGTGGTCGGGGCGGTGGAGGCGGCCGGCTCGGGTTCGGGTGCGGTCTCGGCGGGGGCCGGGCGGTGGGGTTCGGATCCGGCCACGGACCCTGCCTCGGCCTGGGCTCGCGGTGCCTCGGTCTCGTGCGGACCGGGTGTGCCATACGTGTTGTAGGGCCCGTACGGGGCGGGTGCGGCGTAGCGCCCCGCGCTTCCCCTTGCCTGCCCGCCGCCCGTGCGCAGGGCGTTCGCCGTGCGGCGGTCGAACTCGGCGATGCGGTGCCGGAGTTCGGCGCAGCGGGCGGTGGCACGGGCGTGGTCGTCCTGGGCCCAGGCGAGGTCGACCCGGAGCGCGTCGGCCTCCTCGCGGGTGGCCGCGGCGGCGAGCCTGCGCCCCAACTCGGCCTGGCGCTCGGCGGCGTAGCGCTGTTCGCGGAGCATGACGTCGAGGCGGTCGGCGAGGGCGTCACGGCCGCCGGGCCGGGCGTCGTGGGCGGCGAGGGCCGCGATGTGCAACGGCCGTACGCGGTACGCCTCCTGGGCGGCGGCCGGGGCGCCGTAGTCGGTTGCGAGGTCCTGGAGCAGGGCCTCCACCACGTCCCAGGGAGGCACCTCGCGTCCCTCGGCACAGGCCCGCATGCCGTCCGGGTCGCGCCGCCAGAACACCGCGCACCATCCGGAACCCTGGTCGAGGCGCACCAGCAGTCCGTTCAGGTAGCTTGCGAACTCCCGCACTCGGCCCGGGAGTTGATCCACAGTCATCGCCCAACTCCCGCCCGACCGGAACACTCCGATCCGCAAGAAAACACCATCTGTGTTACAGCGCGGCTACAGCGGGTTTTCAACCGGGACGCGACGGGCGCCGGGCGATACATCGACCGAAAAGCGACCACCCGGTCGCGGGACGGCTCAGGCCACGGCGGGCGCCTCCGCCTCGGCGTGCGCGCACGCTCCGGCCAGTGCGTCCATGGACAGTCCGAGCGCGCCGGCCAGCGCGGCGACGGTGAAGAAGGCCGGGGTCGGGGCCCGGCCGGTCTCGATCTTGCGGAGGGTCTCGGCGGAGATGCCGGCGGCCGCGGCGATCTCGGCCATGCTCCGGCCGCCGCGGGACTCGCGGAGCAGCCGGCCGAGCCGTTCGCCGCGCTCGCGCTCTTCTGGGGTCAACGGGGTGCGCACCATGGCGCCATTCTAATACCGGTATAGTAATTGGCATGGTGGAACTGAAGACAGACGCGTCGATCGACGCCATGTACGCGGCGGGCCAGGTCGTCGCACGTGCCCTGACGGCCGTGCGCGACGCCGCCGACGTGGGCGTTTCCCTGCTGGAGCTGGACGAGGTGGCGCGCGGTGTGCTGCGGGAGGCGGGGGCGACGTCGCCGTTCCTCGGGTACCGGCCGTCCTTCGCGCCGGTGCCGTTCCCGGCGGTGCTCTGTACCTCGGTGAACGACGCGATCGTGCACGGGGTCCCCACCGGGTACCGGCTGCGGGACGGCGATCTGCTCTCGATCGACTTCGGCGCGCAGCTCGACGGGTGGGTGGGCGACTCGGCGCTCAGCGTCACCGTGGGGACCGCCCGCCCGGAGGACACCCGGCTGATCGAGACGGCCGAGCGGGCGCTGGCGGCGGGGATCGGGGCGGCGGTGGTCGGCAACCGCATCGGGGACATCGCGCACGCGATCGGCACGGTGTGCCGTGCGGCGGGCTACGGGATCCCGGACGGCTTCGGGGGGCACGGGATCGGGCGCCGGATGCACGAGGACCCGGGGGTGCCGAACGAGGGGCGGGCCGGGCGGGGGATGCGGCTGCGGCACGGGATGGTCCTCGCGATCGAGCCGATGGTGATCGCGGGCGGGACGGACGGGTACCACGCGGCGTCCGACGGCTGGACCCTCGTCACGAACGACGGCTCCCGAGCGGCCCACGCGGAACACACGGTGGCCATCTTGGACGGGGGGCCGCGGGTACTGACGGTGCGGTGAGCGGTTTTCGGGTGCGGGTGCGGGTGCGGGTAGGTGGGGGCTGATCGCGCAGTTCCCCGCGCCCCCAGGGAAGTGGGCTGGGCCGGGTTTTCGAGTGCGGGTGCGTGGGGGCCAGGCGCGCAGTTCCCCGCGCCCCTGGGTGGGACGTCTGGCCGTCGGAAACCAGCGCCGCCTCGTTCCCGCCGGGCAACTGCAACCCCCTAGGGGCGCGGGGAACTGCGCGACCAGCCCCAATGCACCCGCACTCACTCCCGACGGCCGGAGCCCCCACCCAGGGGCGCGGGGAACTGCGCGATCAACCCCCACGCACCCGCAGCCGAAAACCCCGGGACCGCACACCCTGCCGCACATGCCGGTCCCAGGTGAACGTGCAATCGTGGTGTAGCCCGGCACGGACACCCGTACGCGTCGATCGATCGGAACGCCATGACCAGCGGCTACCCCAGCCCGGAGGGCTACGGCGACCCCTTCGGTGAGTTCCTGGCCCGCTTCTTCGGCGGGCCCCGCCCCGGCCCCCGCCAGATCAACATCGGGCAGCTCCTGAGCCGCCCCGCCCGGGACCTCGTCCGCGGCGCCGCCCAGTACGCCGCCGAGCACGGCAGCCGCGACCTGGACACCGAGCACCTGCTGCGCGCGGCCCTGTCCGCGGAGCCGACCCGGGGGCTGCTCAGCCGGGCCGGCGCCGACCCGGACTCGCTCGCCTCGCAGATCGACGAACGCTCGGGCCCGGTCCAGCACCCGCCGGGCGAGGTGCCGCCGCCGACGTCGCTGTCCCTCACCCCCGCCGCCAAGCGCGCCCTGCTGGACGCCCACGACCTGGCGAGGTCGCGCGGCGCCGGTCACATCGGCCCCGAGCACGTGCTCAGCGCGCTGGCCGCGAACCCGGACTCCGCGGCCGGGCACATCCTGAACGCGGCCCGGTTCGCGGCGCCGTCCCTGCCGCCCGAGAGCGCCGAGACCACGCAGGTCCATCCCGAACGGCAGCGGCCCACCGACACCCCCACCCTGGACAAGTACGGCCGTGACCTCACCGGCCTGGCCGCCCAGGGCCGTATCGACCCGGTGATCGGACGCGACGACGAGATCGAGCAGACCATCGAGGTGCTCTCCCGGCGCGGCAAGAACAACCCGGTGCTGATCGGTGACGCGGGCGTCGGCAAGACGGCCATCGTGGAGGGCCTCGCGCAGCGCATCGTGGACGGCGACGTGCCGGACGTCCTCGACGGCCGCCGCGTGGTCGCCCTGGACCTGACGGCCGTGGTGGCCGGCACCCGCTTCCGCGGCGACTTCGAGGAGCGGCTCAACGCGATCGTCGGCGAGATCCGCGCCCACTCCGACGCGCTGATCGTGTTCATCGACGAGCTGCACACCGTCGTCGGCGCGGGCGGCGGCGGTGAGGGTGGCGCGATGGACGCCGGGAACATCCTCAAGCCGGCGCTGGCCCGCGGCGAGCTGCACATCGTGGGCGCGACGACGCTGGAGGAGTACCGCAGGATCGAGAAGGACGCGGCGCTGGCCCGCCGCTTCCAGCCGATCCTGGTCCCCGAGCCGTCGGTGGCGGACGCCATCGAGATCCTGCGCGGGCTGCGCGACCGTTACGAGGCCCATCACCAGGTCCGTTACACCGACGAGGCGCTGGTCGCGGCCGTGGAGCTGTCCGACCGCTATCTCACCGACCGCAGGCTGCCCGACAAGGCGATCGACCTGATCGACCAGGCGGGCGCCCGGGTGCGGCTGGGCGCCCGCACCAAGGGCACCGACGTGCGCGCGCTGGAGCGCGAGATGGAGCGGCTGCTCCTGGACAAGGACCAGGCGGTCGCGGACGAGCAGTACGAGCAGGCCACCCGGCTGCGGGACCGGATCGGCGAGCTGAAGGAGCGGATCGCCGAGGAGAGCGGCGAGGACGCGGCCGACGAGGGGCTGGACCTGGAGGTCACGGCCGAGGCGATCGCCGAGGTGGTGTCCCGGCAGACGGGCATCCCGGTCGCCCGGCTCACCCAGGAGGAGAAGGACCGCCTGCTGGGCCTGGAGGAGCATCTCCACGAGCGGGTCGTCGGCCAGGAGGAGGCCGTCCGCGTGGTGGCGGACGCCGTGCTGCGCTCGCGCGCCGGGCTGGCCAGCCCGGACCGGCCGATCGGCAGCTTCCTCTTCCTCGGCCCGACGGGCGTCGGCAAGACCGAGCTGGCCCGGGCGCTCGCGGAGGCGCTGTTCGGCAGCGAGGAGCGGATGGTCCGGCTCGACATGAGCGAGTACCAGGAACGGCACACGGTGAGCCGGCTGGTGGGCGCTCCACCCGGCTATGTGGGCCACGAGGAGGCCGGGCAGCTCACCGAGGTGGTGCGCCGGCACCCGTACTCGCTGCTGCTGCTCGACGAGGTCGAGAAGGCGCACCCGGACGTCTTCAACGTCCTGCTCCAGGTCCTGGACGACGGCCGGCTCACCGACTCCCAGGGCCGCACGGTCGACTTCACCAACACGGTGATCGTGATGACCAGCAACCTGGGCTCGGACGCGATCAGCAAGCAGGGGTCCGGCATCGGCTTCGGGTCGGGCGGCGCGGAGGCGGACGAGGAGGCGCGGCGGGAGCGGATCCTGCGGCCGCTGCGCGACCACTTCCGTCCCGAGTTCCTCAACCGGATCGACGAGATCGTGGTCTTCGACCGGCTGACCGACGCCCAACTGCGTCGGATCACCGACCTGTTGCTGGAGCAGACCCGGCGGCTGCTGCGCGCCCAGGACATCCAGGTGGAGTTCGCGGACGAGGCCGTCGACTGGCTGGCCGAGCGCGGCCACCAACCGGAGTACGGGGCACGGCCGTTGCGCCGGACGATCCAGCGCGAGGTGGACAACCGGCTCTCCCGGCTGCTGCTCGACGGCCGGGTCAAGGAGGGCGAGCGGGTGCGCGTGGAGGTGGAGGACGGGCGGCTGGCGTTCCGTACGCTGCCGCCGCCCGCCCCCACAGCAGAGCCGCAAGACCCGCAAGACCCGTGAGAACCCTGACGTGTTCTACGGCGCCGGGTGCACCACCTGGGCGGAGCCGCCGCCGCGGCGGACGGTCTCGGCGGCGGCCAGCCATCTGCCGTCCGGCAGCCGCTGCACACCGGTGGCGGCGCCGATCTCGGGGTTGAGCCGGAAGGAGTGCCCGATCGCCTCCAACTGCCCCCGTACGGGGCTGTCGTAGAGGCCGGGTTCGAGTTCGGTCTGGGCCGCGTTGCGCTGGCTGGCGCGGGGTGCGGCGATCGCGTCGACGAGCGGCAGACCGCGGTCGAGGAAGCCGGTGAGGGTCTGGAGGACGGTGGTGATGATGGTCGCGCCGCCGGGCGAACCGAGCGCCACCACGGGCTTGTTGTGCTTGTCGAGGACGATCGTGGGGGCGATCGAGGACCGCGGCCGCTTGCCGGGGCCGGGCAGATTCGGGTCGTGGACGGCCGGGTTGGCCGGGGCGAAGGAGAAGTCGGTCAGTTCGTTGTTGAGGAGGAAGCCGCGGCCGGGGACGGTGATGCCGCTGCCGCCGGTCTGCTCGATGGTCAGCGTGTAGGAGACGACGTTGCCCCACTTGTCGGCGACCGTGAGGTGCGTGGTGTTCTCGCCCTCGTAGGTCGTCGGGGCGGCCGTGCCGCCGGCGGCGCAGGCGGCCGGGCGGCGTGGGTCGCCCGGGGCGAGCGGGCTGGTGAGGACCGCGTCGTCGCTGATGAGGCAGGCGCGGGAGTCGGCGTACTTCTGCGACAGCAGGTGCCCGGTGGGGACGTTCTCGAAGGCGGGGTCGCCGACCCAGCGGCCGCGGTCGGCGAAGGCGATCCTGCTGGCCTCGATGAACCGGTGCAGGTACTGCGCCTGGCCGGCCTTCGAAAGGTCCGTGTTCTCCAGGATGTTGAGGGCCTCGCCGACGGTGGTGCCGCCGGAGGAGGAGGGCGCGATGGAGTAGACGCCGAGGCCGCGGTAGGCCGTCCGGGTGGGCGCCTGCACCTTGGCGCGGTAGGCGGCGAGATCGCGGGTGGTGAGCCGGCCGGGGCGCGCGTTCCACTGCGAAGCCGGGTCCACGGGCGGGTGGTTGACGGTGTCGACGACGTCCTGGCCGAGGGCGCCCCGGTACAGGGCGCGCACGCCCTTGCGGCCCAGTTCGGCGTAGGTCGCGGCGAGGTCGGGGTTCTTGAACGTGGAGCCGACGACGGGGAGTTGACCGCCGGGCAGGAACAGCTCGGCGGTGTCGGGGAAGTAGCGGAAGCGGGTCTCGTTGGCGGCGGTCTGGGAGCGGAAGGTGTCGTCGACGGTGAAGCCCTTGCGGGCCAGGCGTTCGGCGGGCTTGAGCAGCGTGCCGAGCGGCCGGCTGCCCCAGCGGTCGAGCGCGGTCGCCCAGGTGGCGGGCGTGCCCGGGGTGCCGACGCCGAGGCCGCTGCTGACGGCGTCGGCGAAGGCGAGCGGCTTGCCGTTCTCCAGGAAGAGGCCGGAGTCGGCGGTGAGCGGCGCGGTCTCGCGGCCGTCGATGGTGTGCACCGTACGGGACGTGGCGTCGTAGTGGACGAAGTAGCCGCCTCCGCCGATGCCTGCCGAGTAGGGCTCGGTGACGCCGAGGGCGGCGGCGGTGGCGACGGCCGCGTCGACGGCGTTGCCGCCCTTGCGCAGCACCTCGATGCCCGCGGCGGAGGCGTCCGCGTCGACGCTGGCCACGGCGCCGCCGTAGCCGACGGCGACGGGCACCTTGGCGACGGGGTCTGCGGGTCTGCCGCCGGCGGCGGGTGGCGCGGCCGCCCCCACCGACACCGTGGCGGCGCAGACCGCCAGGACCGACAGTTTCCGCGCGGCAGGGCGACGCATCCGTACCTCCAGTCCGGGACCGTCCGCGCAGCGTAACCACATCACCGGGGCCCCGACAGGGTGCCTGCGCGCGCTGTCATACGACTGCCACACCTCGAACACGGGTACGCCGATCGCATGAGGGACCGCTACCATGCGCGCCCATGAACGACGACGTGCGCAACATCGTCCTGGGTGTGGTCGCGGCGGGCATCAGTGCCGCGCTCGGCTGGGTGGCCCGGACCTATCTGTGGCGCCGGAAACTCCGGCGCAAGCAGGCGTTCTTCGGGCTGCCGGAGAACTCCGAGTGCCTGCTCGTGGTCAACCGTGACGCGGGCAGCGCCGATCTCGCGGTGCACCGCCATGACGTGTTCGCGCTGCTGGAGCTGTCCGCGCTCATCAAGGACTGCGGGGCCAACGCCGAGGTGATCACGCAGGACGCGGCCCGTCAGGGGTTCGGGGAGCGGACGGAGTTCTGCGTCGGCGGGCCCGGCTCGAACCGGCGGATGGCGGCCCACATCAACGCCATGCTGCCCGGGGTGCGGATCAACACCGATCCCGAACCCGGCCCGGACAAGCTGGCGTTCCAGGTCGGCGCCGAGCACTACCGGATGGAGTCGGGGGTCACCGAGTACGTGCTGCTGGCCCGGCTCACGGCCGGGCGGCGGCGCGGCGGGCGGCCGGTGTTCCTGTTCTGCGGCCAGCGGGCGATCACCAACCAGGCCGCGACCCGCTATCTGGTGCGCCATCACGAGCGGTTGGCGCGCAAGCACGGCAACAACTCCTTCGTGCTGCTGCTGAAGGTCGTCAACTCCGCGGCGTACGGCCCGGATGTGGTCGACCTGGTGGCCGACGTGACACGCGCGGCACAGGCTCCGCTACCGGAACCGGAAAACGTTACCGCCTCGTAACTTACCGACGGGTTACCACAGTTGCGGCGCGAAGGTTACTGTCGGGTCACTTTGCGACGAGACACGCCTAGGAGTGTGCCCCGTGGGACGATCGCGCCGCACCGCCCTGCGTACGACCGCCGCCGGAGCCCTCTCGGCCTCGCTGATCGCCGGCGGCGTCCTCGCCCTCACCCCGGACGCGCACGCCGCCGGAGCCCCCGCTTCCGCCGCGGCCCGGGTCGGCCTCGACGTCCGCTGGGTCGACATCACCGCGGCCGACGGCACCGTCCTCAAGGCCAACGTCATCGCCCCGCCCGGCGCCTCCGACGGCACCCGCCACCCGCTGGTCGTGCTCCCGACGAGCTGGGGCTTCCCGCAGATCGAGTACCTGGCGCAGGCGAAGGAACTCGCCGCGTCCGGCTATGTGGTGCTCAGCTACAACGTCCGCGGGTTCTGGCAGTCCGGCGGCGGGATCGACGTGGCCGGCCCGCTCGACGTCGCCGACGCCCGCACGGTGCTCGACTGGGCCCTCGCCCACACCCCCGCCGACCCGGACCGCGTCGGCATGGCGGGCGTCTCCTACGGCGCCGGGATCAGCCTGCTGGCGGCCGCGCACGACCCGCGCGTCAGGGCTGTCGCCGCGCTCAGCGGCTGGGGCGACCTGATCGACTCCATCTACTCCGGACGCACCCAGCACCTCCAGGCGGCCGCGCTGCTCGACACCGTGGGCCGGGTCGCCGGGCGGCAGAGCCCGGAGACCAAGGAGGTGTTCTCCGCGTTCTACTCCTCGGACCTGTCCAAGGAGAAGGAGATCCTCGCCTGGGGGCAGAAACGTTCCCCCGAGGCGTACGCGGACCGGCTCAACCGCAACGGCACCGCGGTGCTGCTGGCCGGCGGCTGGGGCGACGCGATCTTCCCGCCGAACCAGTCCGTCGCCCTCTACGAGAAGCTGACCGGCCCCAAACGCCTCGAACTGCGGCCCGGCGACCACGCCACCGCCGAACTCACCGGCCTGTTCGGGATGCCCAACGACGTCTGGAACGACAGCAGGCGCTGGCTCGACCACCACCTCAAGGACACCGCCAACGGCATCGAGCGCGAACAGCCCGTCCAGCTCAAGTCCCGTTCCGCGGGCGGCTACGAGGGCTATCCGGACTGGAAGTCGGTGAGCGCCGACCGCCGCAGGATCGCCCTCGCGGACACCGCCACGATCCACGCGAACGTCAACTCGGGCGCCGACGGCGGCATCGTGTTCCTGTCCAGCATCCTCGACCAGATCGCCCGGCTGCCCCCGATGGCGTCGATCCCGCTGCTCCCCCGCGCCTGGGCCGCCGTATGGCAGTCGGAGCGGTACACCACGGCCCAACAGGTGCGCGGTACGGCGGCGTTGCACACCACGGTCACCCCGACCGAGGAGAGCGGCACCCTCGTCGCGTACCTCTACGACGTGGGGCCGCTCGGCCTCGGCAAGCTGGTCACCCACGCGCCGTACACCTTCCACGGGCGCACGCCCGGAAAGCCGTTCGGCCTCGACCTGGAGCTGTACTCCACGGCCTACGACGTCCCGGCGGGGCATCGGCTCGCCCTGGTCGTCGACACGGTCGACCCGCTGTACATCGAGCACAACCCGTCCGGCGCGCGGTTGACCTTCTCCTCGCCGGCGAACGACCCGTCGTACGTGTCGGTTCCGCTGCGCGAACAGTGATCTCCGGCCGGTCGCCGGGCGGGTACGGCTCGGTGACCGCTGCCCCGGGTCATGGGAGATGAACGGCCCACTCTAGTCCTTCGGTCCGCGAACCGGCACCCGAGCGGCCGGTGATCAGGTCTCCGCCACCTCTCCGTAGAGCTGCGACAGTTCGGGAACGCCGCTCGTGGCCCACTCCTGACCGGCCGTCACCACGTCGAACTCCCGGCCGGAGAGCAGCCGTACGACGGGCTGGCCGTCCGGCCGGAAGTCCCACGCGGCGCCGCGCACGGTCCGCACGATCACCGTGCCCAGATAGAGCCCGGCGTCGTTGCCGAGCCACGGCAGGATCTCCGCGTCGTCCCGCCAGCGCGGCAGCAGTTGGTCGAGCGCCTCCAGGGAGGCCGTGGTGTCGTCCAGACGGATTCCCGCCCGGGCCGCCTGCGAGCGCAGCAGCTCGCACTCCGAGAGGAGTTCGGCCACCCCCTCGGGATCCGCAACGATCACCGCTTCACCGGTTTTCTTGCGCCTGTTGCCCAGAAAAGGGATGTTCATACGTCCAGCGTGTCATTCGCACCGACGTGCGCACCACAGGCGCGCGGGCAGGCGCGTCCGGTCGAATTCCCGCGCCGTACACGCATGGCGCGTTGACCCGCGCCCCCGCCGTCCCTAGCCTCGCCGGCCGCTGTCGTGGATCTCGCCCTGCCGTGCGGGCTACACGTCGAGGTCGACCACGACCGGCGCGTGGTCCGAGGCGCCCTTGCCCTTGCGCTCCTCGCGGTCGACGTAGGCGTCCTTGACGGCCTGCGCGAACGGCGCGTTGCCGTACACCAGGTCGATGCGCATGCCGCGGTTCTTGGGGAACGCGAGCTGGCGGTAGTCCCAGTACGTGAACGGGTGGTCGTACTTCAGGGGGCGCGGCACCACGTCCGACAGGCCCGCCTCGCGCAGGGACGCCAGGGCGGCCCGCTCGGCCGGGGTGACATGGGTGAGGCCCTCGAAGGCCGCCACGTCGAACACGTCGTCGTCGGTCGGCGCCACGTTGTAGTCGCCGAGGACCGCGAAGGGGCGGCTGCCCGCCGCGTCCCCGGCGACGGCCGCCTTCAGGGCCTCGAACCACTGGAGCTTGTAGGCGTAGTGCGCGTGGTCCACCTCGCGGCCGTTGGGCACGTAGACCGACCAGACGCGGACCGGGCCGCAGGTCGCGGAGATCGCGCGCGGTTCCACGACGCCGTCGTAGCCCGGGTCGCCGGGCAGGCCCTTGACCACGTCGTCGAGACCGGCGCGGGAGATCACCGCCACGCCGTTCCACCGGCCGGTGGCGTGGACCGCCGCCTCGTAGCCCCGCTCGCGCAGCGCGTCGAACGGGAACTGGGCCTCCGCGAGCTTGGCCTCCTGGAGGCAGAGCACGTCCGTGCCGCTGCTCTCCAGCCAGGCCAGCAGCCTCGGCAGTCGGGCGGTGATCGAGTTCACGTTCCAGGTCGCGATGCGCATGCCTGACAACCTACCCGGCGCCACCGACACTCACAGGGCCGTGCTCTCCCCCGGCGCCAGCCGCAGATGCCGGGCGCCGCCGAGCGCGCCGATCTGGTTGTCGTAGATCGGGCGGGCCAGGTCGGTCAGAAGGGCGTCGTGGACGTCGTAGGCGCGCTCCGGCTTCACCTCGCGGACGTAGTCGATGACCTCCGAGATCTTGCTCCAGGGGGCCATGACCGGGAGCATCAGCGTCTCCACGGCGTGGTCGGGGACGGTCAGGGCGTCGCCGGGGTGGAAGACGCGGCCGCCGTCGACGAGGTAGCCGACGTTGGTGATGCGCGGGATGTCCGGGTGGATGACGGCGTGCAGCTCGCCGTGGACCTGGACGTCGAAGCCGGCCGCGGTGAAGGTGTCGCCGTGGCCCACGGTGTGCACGCGGCCGGGGAAGGCGGCCGAGATCCGGTCGGCGACCGAGCGCAGCGTCCAGATCTCGGTGCCGGGGCGGGCCTCCATGGCGGCGCGCAGCCGCTCCTCGCTGAAGTGGTCGGGGTGTTCGTGCGTGACCAGGACGACGTCCGCGCCGACGGCGGCGTCCTCCTCGCTGAAGGCGCCGGGGTCGATGACCAGCGTGCGCCCGTCCTTCTCCAGCCGGACGCACGCGTGCGTCTTCTTCGTGAGCTTCATGGTCGTCATGGGTCCATCCTGCCGTCGGCGGCCCGCGGCGGGCGCTCACTCCTGCGGCGTGGTCTCCTCGCGGATGATCCGCTGCGCGACCCGGAAGGCGCTGCCGGCCGCCGAGACGCCGCAGTACACGGCCGTCTGGAGCAGCACCTCCTTGATCTCGTCCGGGGTGAGGCCGTTGCGCAGGGCGGCGCGGGTGTGGACGGCCAGCTCCTCCAGGTGGCCGCCGGCGACCAGCGCGCCCAGCGTGACGCAGGAGCGGGAGCGCCGGTCGAGGCCGGGGCGGTCCCAGATCTCGCCCCAGGCGTAGCGGGTGGCGAACTCCTGGAAGTCGCCGGAGAAGTCGTCGGCCTGGGACAGCGCCCGGTCCACATGGGCGTCCCCGAGGACCTCGCGGCGCACCTTCAGCCCGGTGTCGTACGGGTCGGGGCGGCCGTCGGACCGCGGCGGTTCGACCAGCGGGGCGGGCGCGATCTCCGCGACGGGCACCGGCTGCGGGGGCGCGCTCAGCACCGCCCGGACGGGGACGCCCGGGACGACGGTCCGCCCGGCGTCGGGCGCGCTCTGCCAGGCGGTGGAGAAGTGCCGCACCAGCAGGTCGGTGACGGCGGCCGGCTGCTCCACCGGGACCAGATGCGAGGCACCCGGTACGACGGCCAGCCGGGCGTCGGGGATGCCGGCGACCAGGGTGCGGGCCTCGGCGGGCCCGGTGACCTGGTCGTCCGATCCGGCCAGGACCAGCGTCGGGACGCCGATCAGCCCCAGCTCCGACCGGACGTCGAACGCGGCGAGCGCCTCGCAGGCCGCGATGTAGCAGCCGGGGTCGGTGGTGCGCACCATCTGCACGGCCCACTCGGTGATCGCGGGCTGCGCGGCCGCGAAGCCCGCGGTGAACCAGCGGTCGGGCGAGGTACGGGCGATCGGGTCCAGTCCGTTGGTCCGCACGACCACGCCGCGCTGACGGAACTCGTCGGGGGTGCCGAACCGCGGCGAGGCGGCGATCAGCGCGAGCGAGGCGACCCGCTCCGGGTGCCGCAGCGCGAGCTGGACACCGACCGCCCCGCCGAGCGCGCATCCCGCGTATCCGAACCGCTCCACCCCGAGCCCGTCGAGCGTCCCGAGCAGCCGGTCGGCGAGATCCCCGACGGAAACGGCCGGATGCGCGGGCGCACCGCCGTGCCCGGGGAGGTCGTAGCGGAACACCCGCCACTGCTGGACCAGTTCGGGGATCTGACGATCCCACATGTGCCAGGTGGTACCCAGTGAGGGACCGAGGATCAGGACCGGGGCGTCTTCCGGGCCGTCGAAGCGGTATTGCAGGGTTTGGACGTTGTTCTCACTCACCCGCTCACGCTCCCACATCTCACACTCTCCGGGGGGTCGGGGGTGGAGACGCTCGCCGGACCTTGCCAGGTGTCCGCGTTCCCGTCCGGCTTCACATACCACTGTTTCGTGGCCTGGACGTTGGTGTGTCCGGCCCACCGTGCGGGCGTGCGTCTCGTACGTCGTCAGCCGGTCAGGGGCTGCCACTGGTGTTCCTGTGCGGGGTCGATACCGCTGAGCCACACCAGTGCCCCACCGATCAGACCGGGTTTGTCGACCGTGGCCAGGGCTGGGGCCTCAAGCATGTCGGCGGCCCCTTCCAGGTAGGTGACCAGGGTGTCGAGTACTTCACCGGGACCCTCGTCGTAGCGGGACCACCGGCCCAGATATCCCGTCTCGGCGTCCAGGTACAGGCCCGAGGTGATGTCAGTCGGGCCCAGAGCGACAACCGGAATCCGGGTTGCCTTCCATACGGTGATCCGCTCCTCCTCGGGGCGATCGGTATTGAAGGTGTCCTCGTGAGCCTGGGCGTCCATCTTCAGCCGGTAGGCGGCGGCCACGGCGTCCAGGGTCATCAGAGCCCTGTTTCCCGGGAGACATCCCCAGCCGTTGCCACCGTCGTCGCCCGAGGTCAGCAGCCACAGGACGTGCAACTCGACGGGTATCCGGATGCCGAGCTCGCCTTCCAGAGCAGCGATGGCGGCGGGACTGGCGCCGGCACGGAGTGCGGCGTACGAGTCGGGGGCGTTGTGCTTGAGCCAGCCGGTGATGCGCCGCCAGGCATCGGCGACCTCCCGTACGGTGACCGCGGTGACGGCAGGGTCGGCAGGCTGGTCCTGGCCTCGGCCCTGCTCCTGGTCGCGCACGCCCGTGGAGGGCTCGGTGGAGGGAACCGCTCTCAGAAACCGGATCTCGATCCGATCCGGCTCGCAGATGTAGCCGACGGACAGGTCAGGACAATCCTCGAACATGGCGCCGTCGACCGTCACGTTCAGGACACCGGGCAGATTCGAGGGCCGGCCCATGTCAGGGTCGTCGGCCAGCCGGCCTGCCAGGACCTTCAGCGCGTAGGGAACACCCGCCCCTAACTGAGCGGCGATGTCGCGTACGTCCGGCTGGATTTCGACCTTCACAGCCTGATGCTCCTTGCTCGTCGGATGGAGGACGGTGGCCCTCGCACAGTAGGCCGTCCGCGCTCACCGGCAGGTGGTGCCTGATCCCGGGGCGGCGATCCGGGCTTCGAGGTCGGCGACGCGGCGGTCTTGGAAGCGGAGGTCGGAACGGCGGCCTTGAGCCGCTCGTCGAGGGTGCGGTTGTCGGCGGCCAGTTGGCGGACCCTCTCCTTGAGGGGGGAGATCTCGGTGGTGATCCGACCGCCGTTCACCGGCCTCGGGGTTGGCATGGAGGAAGGTGTGTGAGACGTTTCCCCGCCGGGCGACGGCGGCGACGCTGACGTCGCGGTGGAGGTGGTCGGCGGTGGCCTCGCCGGGGGCGCTCTCGGCCGGCAGCCGCCACTGTTCCCGTTTGCGGCGCCGGTACAGGAGGTCGGCGCCGGTCAGGACGAACTTGTCGCAGTTGTGGACCGGGCGCCGGTCGAGGCCGCCCTGCTGGACCCGCGGGCAGAGGGAGGGGTCGAGGCGCGGCTCGACGGTGTCGCGGCGCGGGAGCTGTCCCCGGCCGAGCACCGCTCCCGGGTCACCGTCGCGTCGCACCGCGCCACGCTGTTCAGCGGCACCCTCCAGTCCGCCCTCGCCTCGCTGAGCCGCATGATCGGGGTCGTCACGATTCCGTGCGGCGCGCCGCCGGATGTCCCGGCGCAGGCCGCGAGCACCGCCGTACGGCGCGAAGGGTCTCCTTCCGTTACGGCGAGGGGTCGCGGTTGCTCGACAACCTCACCCTCGCCGCGCCCGAGGCCACCGACCGCGACCTCCATTTGGCGCTGTACGCCACCGGGGCCGCGTCGGTCCTCGACGTTCACCCCGACGGGCTGGACACCCTGGTGGGGGTCGGCGGACACCCGCTCACCGACGCGCAGGCGCAGCAACTCGCCCTCGCCCGCCTGCTGCTCACCGACGCCGATCCGGTGATCCTCGACGAGGCGACCGCCGAGGCCGGTTCCGCCTACGCCGGACAACCCGACCGCGCCGCCGAGGGCCAGAACTGGTACCGCTTCCAGCCTCCCGACGGCGTCCCCTCGTCACCGTTCCGCTTCACCGCTCCCGCGTGAACTGCAGATTTCGAGCTTCTTGCATCTACGTAAGTCACGAGTCTTGTAGGGCAGTTGGCGTGGTGTTAATTTCAATTTGGGAGCGATCCCACCCCCACCTTCCGCTCCTGTCACGGTGCACCACCACACGCTGCACCGCGTTGTCCCCCCGTCGGATCCCTCCCCGCACCTTCGTGCCGCGCGGCCGGGGAAGCGGCATCCGACGACAGTTCCGTGCACGCCACGAGTTCCGTGCACGTCACGCCGCACCCTGCCGCCGCACCGACGCCCCCGATCGTCGGCTGCGCACCAGCCGTGCCCTGAGCACGGCAAGCGTCCCCGTCCGCGCATCCGCGCCGTCCGAGGACGCCGAACGTCCCCACCCGGCTTCATCGGCACAAGCCCCGGGTCGCGCCCCCACCACATGACGACGTCGCGTCCGCGCCGTCGGTGGCCGACGCGCGCCCCGATGCCCGCATGCCGTATTCACTCCACGAGGAGGCCGCTATGCGTTCCCCCACCACACCCCGTCGCCGGTTCAAGGCCCGCCGCTGGCTGATCCCCCCGCTCGCCGCGCTCGTCCTGGCCCTCAACCCGCTGCTCAGCCCCACCGCCGACGCCGCCATCGGCGGCAGCTTCACGGACAACCTCGACTCCTTCGACACCGGCCGCTGGCACAAGGCGGACAACTGGACCAACGGCAGCATGTTCAACGTCGGCTGGCGCGCGGACCACGCCTGGTTCAGCGGCGGCGTCATGGGCATCAACCTCGACAACGCCACCTGCCCGAGCGGCTGCTCGGGCAAGCCCTACGCCTCCGGCGAGTACCGCTCCAACGACCTGTTCACGTACGGGCGTTTCGAGGCGCGGCTCCAGGCGGTCAAGCGTCCCGGCACGGTGACCGGCTTCTTCACCTACACCGGGCCGAGCGACGGGCAGCCCTGGGACGAGATCGACGTCGAGATCCTCGGCAAGAACCCCACCCAGATGCAGACCAACTACTTCACCAACGGAGTCGGCGGGCACGAGACCGTCATCAACCTCGGCTTCGACGCCTCCGCCGGCTTCCACGACTACGCCATCGAGTGGTGGAACCAGGGGACCATCAACTGGTTCGTCGACGGCAAGCTGGTCCACCAGGAGAACGGCTCCCGCGGAGCGCTCCCCACCCACCCGATGCGCATCATGACCAACCTCTGGCCGGGCATCGGCGTCGACGGCTGGCTCGAACCCTTCGTCTACCCCGGCACACCGCTCACGGCCCGCTTCGACCGGCTGAAGTACACGAAGTACTGATCAGCTCCGACCGCACGGACCCGGGGTCGGCGCACGGCTCACCGCCGGGCGCCGGCCCCCGTCCCGGCCAAGCGGGCCCGGAGTGCTGGAGGTCACCGGTCGGCCCAGGGCAGTGCCGATCGGATCCAGACGGCCGCCTGGTCCGGGGACGCGTGCGTGTCGACACCGAGGACGTGGATGCTTCCGAGCGCACCCCCCGGTCCGCCGACCCGGAGGGTCCGGTGGGAGTGCCCACCGGAACACGGGTGGACGATCACTGCACGCGGGTCGGCGCTCTGGGTGTAGCCGGCACCGTAGGTGAGAAGTTGGTGGACGTCGCCCGCACCGACGCCATGGAGGTCGTAGCGCTTGTACTTGGCGTCCACCGGCAGCAGGGTGCGCGCCGACGGGACACGCCCCGGAAGGCTGAGCAGCACGTCGGGCCGAAAGGTCGAGGCACTGCCGAGGTCGCCCCGCACGGTGATGCCTGTCGCACCGCCGCTGGGGACGGCATGCCCGCCGTGCGGGGCGGCGGCCTCGGTGGCCAGACGTCGGACCACGGCTTCCCAGAGGGCGGGCATGGCCAGCAGGAGGCCGTCCGCCGTCATGCCGTCGTCGGTGAGGAGGTCGGTCACACCACCGCCGCGCAGGAGCAGACGTGCCCACGTGTGCGCGGTGCGGTAGCGGGCGTTCAGGCGTGTGTACCGGGTGCGGTCCAGAGCACGGAGGGCGGCGTCGGGACTCGGGGCCTGCGGGAAAGCGTCGGCGACCGTGTGAAGGTCGCGGGCCAGGCCGGGTTGTGCGGCCAGGGTGCCGGCCACCCGCAGAGCGGTTCCCAGGACACGGTTGTCCTCGATGTCCGCCTCCCGGTCGAAGGTGCGGACGTGCAGTTGATCGAGTTGCCCGTAGCGCCTGGACACCTGGGCCGCGACGTCGAGGCGTCCCCGCAGGACGGGTTCCAGGCTCTGGCGGCGTACGTAGTCCCGACGCAGCCCTTCTCGGACCAGTTGCTCGCACTGCTCCAGCAGGGCCGCGCCAACGAGGTCGGCGTAGCCTCCCGGGCCGGTGGACCAGCGCCGTGCCGTCGCCGGGAGCGGCGCGGGCGCGCCGACGGCGTAGGCGAGCCAGCGCATGAGCTGCTCGCCCGGGACGGCGAACTTGGGCTCGATGACCAGGCGGATGCGATCGAGCACCAGGATGCCGACGGTCGCGTCGGCCTTGAGCCGCCATCCGGACGGGACCTGGTCCAGGCTGAGGCAAGCGCGCGTCTGGAGGGCGCGCAGCCGCTCGGCGTCCCGGGGTGTGAGCCGGTCGGCCCCGAGCAGTACAGATCCGTACTCTGCGAGCCGGACCTCGGTGCGGTCAGGCATCGGGGCCCGGCGTGCCGCTGGTGAACTCGGTCGCCAGGGCGGCGGCGAGGTCCTGCGGCGGCATCATTGCGGGGCGTCCGGTGTCCGCGTCGACCAGGCTGCCGAGGATGCGGTGCAGCAGGTCGGCGCGGCCGAGGCAGTAGTCCTCCAGGAGCGGGATCACCTCGTGGTGGAAGGCGGCGGCCAGGTCGTCCTCGGTGGCGATCGGCTCGCCGTCACGCAGCAGGTAGGCGTGCCCTATCTGGTGGTCGGCGTCGAGGTGGTGGGCGATACGGGTGTTGAGGGACTCGAAGAACTGCGCCAGGTCCAGGGGGCCGACCGTGCCGGACAGGGCGTCCGGGTCGGGGCCTACCGGGAGGAAGGCGAAGCGGCGGCGTACGGCGGCGTCCAGGTGGCTGATGCTGCGGTCCGCCGTGTTCATGGTGCCGATGATCCGCACGTTCGGTGGCACGGAGAAGGTGCGTCTGCTGACGGACAGGGCGAGGGGCAGGCCGCGCTTGTCGAGTTCGAGCAGGGTGACCAACTCGCCGAAGATGCGCGGCAGATCGCCCCGGTTGATCTCGTCGATGATCAGCAGGAACGTCTCGTCCGGGCGTGCGGCGGCCTGGGCACACAGGGTGTGGAAGACACCGTCGGTGAGCGCCAGGGTCAGCCCGGGGCCGGTGGCGCTCAGGTCCGGCTTGAAGCCCTCCACGAAGTCCTCATACCCGTAGGACGGGTGGAAGGTCACCATATGGATGCGGCCGTCCCGCAACATCTCGGCCTGGGCCGCGGCTCGCTGGTCCGGGGCCGAGCTGAGCGCATCTGCACGACCGGCGAGGGCGAGGGCGGCGCCGAGTGCGAGCCGGGTCTTTCCGGTGCCGGGAGGTCCGTGCAGGATCACCTGGCCCTTGCGCTCCAGCGCCTCCAGCACGCCAGCGACATCCTCGGGCAGCGTGACGGGACCGCCGGTGTACGGCTCCGTCGACTCCTCGCCCGTGTCCGCGAGGCCCGCGGTGATCCGGGCGAAGAGTGCCGGCGGCACCTTGGCGAACGTGGACCGCCAGCCGTGCTGGAGCTTCGGCAGTTTCCGCGCGTGGGAGACGTCCCAGGCCACCGGGACGACGTGCCGGTACTCGGAGCGGTCGGCCTCGAAGCGATAACTTCCACTGACGGTACCGGTGGCCAGAACCTCGTCCGTCCCACGGTTGGCCACGATCCGGTCCCCCGCCTCCAGGTCCCGGAACGCCAGCAGTCGCCGGGCGAGCGTCAGACTGCCCCCGCTGCTGCGCGGCCAGTACGCGTCGAGAGCCTGCTTCAGCTCGGTGTCGCTCTGGTACTGGCCGAGGTCGCCGAGGTCGTCCCATCCGACGCGGATCACTCCGCCGTCCCGGCACTCTTCCCAGAGCCGTCCTCGTTCACCGGGGGCGATCTTCCAGACGGTGCGCTGCTGCGGACGCGGATCGAATTTCGCGTACAGGAAGCGCATGACCTCCTGTCCGCTCCAGCCGTCGAACTCCTGCTTCTGGCGGACGAGTTCCAGGAGCCGACGGTTGCTGTGCCAGGCCGGCCCGTCGGGCTGCGAGGAGCCGCCCAGCAGAGTGACGAACCGACGCAGGTGCTCACCGGCGTAGATGGGCAGGAAGTGTTCGGGGAAGTAGGTGGCCAGGGACTTGGTCACCAGTGTCGGACCGAACCGCAACGCCTCGAGGTCGTCCACGGCCTCGAAGTCCCCTGCGGCGACAGCCTCGAAGGCGCGCACGAACTGTCCGCGCAGTTCCTCCCACGCCTCCTGCGGTGCCATCCCGCGCAGCGGCGCGGCCACCCGCCACTCGCCGGAGTTGTGGTGGTACATGATGTGCTTCGCCGCGCTGCCGCCCTTGATGCTGCCGAGGTTCGGTGTGCCGAACTCCATCAGCCTGCAGTACGTCGGTCCACTCCCGGACTCCGCGGCCTGCCCCAGGGCGTAGCGCGACAGGGGCAGTGTCGGCCACTCCTCCAAGGGGAACCGAGAGAGCACCTGCTTGCGTTCGTCCTCGGCGGCCGTCTCGGTCTCCGGCGCGCCGCTCCGGTCGAATGCCGCCACTGCCGCCCGTAGGTCCATTTCGTCCACCATGACGGTCATCATGCCGGATCATCGGCATTTCGAGGGCTGCGCAGGGGTGGTCCAGGGCCGGCTCGGGAGGCGCTCACAGCCGGGGCCGGTCCGTCACGGGATGCCGGGCTCCTGGAAGCCCTTCGTCCTGATGTGCGCGACGGCTGACGGATGACCGGTCAGCCAGTCACCGCACACCCGCCAGCGATGAATGCTGCCGTCGCTGAACTCGGTGCGCACTTCTGCGACGAGTTCGTGGTCGCAGTGGCCGCGCGAGGCCATGGAACAGATCACGTCGTCGTGTTGCTCAACGGCCGGTATGTACGGGTGGATCGACAGGATCGGAGAGCGCATCTCCCGCGCCGCATGATGCATGGTGCGGAGGGTAGCAACGCGACACCGTAGCCATCGCGGAGGCGACCGACCCGACTGCAGGACGGAGATCCCGACCCGCACCCGTCGTGGCAGAACAACCCAGGTATGTCGGCGGGGCCTCCGGGGACCTGTGCGTGGAAGGTCCAAAGCCGGTGCACATCACGGGCGTTGACCTGATCCGCCCCAGTCCGGGCCGGTAGCATTCGGGCGCGAAGCGGGCGGAGGGGGATCATGTCGGCGTTCAGGGACGAACACCAAGGGAACGGCGGACGGAGCGAGGCCAGGATCGCCGTGGCGGCGGTCGACGACCATCCGGTGGTCCTGCTCGGCCTCCAGGCGTACTTCGCCGAGCACACCACCGACATCGAGCTGGTGCATGTGGCGCCCGACGTGGACGCGCTCCTCGCCGGACTGCACCCGCACTCGCCTCCCGGCGCCCTGCCGATGGCGTCCCCGGCCATGCCCTCGGTGGTGCTGCTCGATCTGCGGCTGCGCGACGGCAACGCCGTCGACGACAACGTCCGGCGCCTTCGGGCCGCCGGAGCGCGGGTGCTGGTCTTTACCACCGAGCACCGGCCCGCCGCCGTACGCAGGGCGCTGGACGCGGGGGCCGCGGGCCTGGTGCTGAAGGAGGACCCGGAGGGGCGACTGGTGGACGCCATCCGCGCCGTGCACGGCGGGGAGCCCTATCTGTCCAGTCGGCTCGCGCACGCCATCGTCACCGATCCGCGTGGCGCCGTCCGCCTCAGCGGTCAGGAACGCCGTGTCCTGGAGCTGATCGCCCGAGGTCTGCCGCACCGTCAGGTGGCGCGGATGCTGCACATCACCGAGGACACCGTGCGCACGTACCGCAAGCGTGCCATCGAGGCGTACGCCGCCGCGGGCGAAGGGCTGTTGGAGGACAACCGGCAGCTCGTGTGGCGCGCCGTGGCCGACGGCCACATCGACCTCGCGCCGGCCCCGGCGGACGACCTGCCGGACAGCCCGGGGTGGTGACACCGCACCCCGGGGCACCGAGGCCGGGTACCTACGGCCACGGCGTGTGGTCCGGTCTCCAGCGCGCGATGGCGGCGGTCGCGGCGCTGTTCGCGGTGAGCTGGTCGATGCTGCTGGTGTCGTCGGGCGGACGGCTCACGCCCGCCGTTCTCGCCGCCGCCGTGGTGTTCACCGCGCTGGCGGCGACCCTGACGGTGCGCGGCGCACTCGTCCGGCTGGGCCGGCACGACGTCTGGGCGGCCGCGGGTGTCTCGCTCGCCATGGACGCGACGTTCGCGGTCGAGCGGTCGTCGCCGATCGTCGTCGGGCTTCGCTGCGAACCCACCGTCGCCACCGTGCTGCTGGCGATCGGCTTCGGGCCGCGCCGGCTCGCGTGGCCGGTGTCCCTGGCGGTCATCGGCGCGCAGATCGCGGCGAGTCGGCCGATGGACGGTCCGGCCGGCGCGGTGCAGGGCACCTGGCCGGTGCTGGCCGCCGCGGTGGCGGCCGCAGTGCTCGGCCCACTGCTGCGCACCGCCGGGGCCCGTGCCGACGCCGCCCAGGAACAGGCACTGACGGCAGGCGCCACGGCCGCACGCGCCAAGGCCCACCGGGAGGCGCACCACCGCTTCCAGGACCTGCTGCACGACGAGGTGAGTTCCGCGTTGCGAGCGGTCAGCATGCCGGGGATCGCCGCGCCGCGGGTGAGGCAGGCGTGCCGCAGCGCCGTGGACGCGCTGCTGCGGGCCCCCGCCGCACCGGGGCAGGCCGCCGACCTCGCCGCCCTGCTCACCGGGCTCACCGCCGGAGGCGGGCCGCCCCTGAGCCTCGAGGTCTCGGGTGGCGTCCTGGTGCCCGCCGAGGTGGCCGAGGCCGCCCTGGGCGCGGCGGCCGAGGCGGTGCGCAACGCGGTCCGGCACGGCGAGGCGCAGACGCTGAAGGTGCGGCTGCGCGGGGACGAGCACGGCTTCGTGCTCTCCGTCGCCGACGACGGGGTGGGGTTCTCCCCGGCCGGGGTGCGGGTGTCCTCGGTGGGACTGCGCAGATCGGTGCTGCGGCGGATGGCCGACGTGGCGGGCACCGCGGAGGTGCACAGCTCCCCCGGCGACGGCACCACCGTACGGCTGGCCTGGCAGCGCGACCGGGCGCGGGCGGTGGGCACGGGCGAGTTCCGCGAGGCGGTCGCGGAGACCCCGGACCGGATGGCGAGCATCCGCGCCGCGGTCGGGGACGTCCGCCGGCCGCTGGCCGCCGTGTGTGTCCCCTATCTGCTCGCCACGGGGGTCGTCGCCGCTCTCCACACCGTACGGTCCCCACGGGTGGGCTGGCTGATGGTGTGGTACGTGCTGCTGGCCGCGGTGACGGTGGCGTTGCTGGTGCGTGCCCGGACCGCGATCAGTGGGCGCGCGGCCGCAGCGGCGAGCGCCTTCGCCGTCTCCGGGGCGGTCGGCAGCTTCCTGGTGATCCCCACGTCGGGCATCGCCGATGACACCTCCTGGCCGATCGGCGCCGTCACCCCGCTGCTGACCGTGCTGGTGATCGTCCGGCCGCCCTGGGAAGCCCTGCTGACCCTGGTCCTGGAACAGGCGGGGGCCGTCCTGGTTCTGCTGACCGGGCCGCCGTTCGCCGGCTCGTGGGGCGAGAGCGTGGCCAAGGCCCTGCCGGCACTGTTCGCCCCGGCGCTGGGTGTGGGCATGGGGCTGGCCATCGGGCAGACCGTGGCCCGGCTGGGCGCGGTGGTGATGCGGGCCAACGCCGAGCGGGCGGCCTCGGTCGCCGCGGAATCGGCTCGGCAGGCCCGTGAGGCGATGCACCGCAGACGCCTGGCCGACCTCGACGAGGAGATCCTGTCCTTCCTGCGCCGTACCGCCTCGGGGGAGTTCTCCCCGGAGGCGTCGCAGACCCGGGTCAGGGCGCGGATGCTGGATCTGGCCGTCCGCGACGAACTGCACCTGCCCGGTGCGCTCGGCCGCTCCACTCGTGAACTGCTCGGTGCGGCGCGCGCCGAGGGCTGTGTGGTGACCATCCAGTCGGACGCCGACCATCCGCCCCCGCCGGATCTGCTGCGTTCCCTCCTCACCTGCGCGCTGGGCACGGGCCCCACCCCGCAGGACCTGATCCTCAGCGTGGCACCCCGGCCGGACGCGCTCCTGGTCAGCCTGGTGACGCTGCCGGGGGATCCGGCGCGGGCCGCCGCCCTGCGCAGGGCCCTGACAGGAACCTCCGCGGTCGTCGAGGACGGTGCGGAATCCACCTGGGTGGAGGTCTCCACCCGCGCGGCCGGCGTCATGGCCCCGCCTGCCGCTGTCCCCATCGATGGGGACAGCGCGATCGGTGCCGCGGCGGCAGGATGACCGTACGACGGGCGGCCGTTCGGGGGATGGCCGCCCGTCGGTGACAGGGCACCGAAGGCGAAGGGGAGGTGGCCGTGGCCACTGCTGAGGAATACGAACGGGTGCTCCGCAAGGCGGAGTTCGGGGGCAAGCTCAACCAGCAGGAACTGGACCTGCTCAAGCGCCTGTACCGGGAGGCCGGTGAGCGCGGAAACCGCGCACGCAAGATCATCGACGGCTGACAGGCCACGGCTTTTCACAGCGGAACGGAACCAAGGAGATCATGGTGGGGTTCTTCGGAAGCAAGTCCAAGCGTTCCTCGGCACCACGGGACTGGTCCTCCGGCCCGCTGGTGAAGCAGAGCCCCCTCGCGGCCGACGCACCCGACGTGCTGGCGTTCGCCGTCGAAGCGGCCAAGCAGGCGGACCGGCCGGGCGGTGTGGACGTGGAGAAGGTGCTGACGGCGATCGACAGGATGCTGGCGGGCCAGATGGACGCCTACGCCGGTGCACTGCCGGGCCTGGACGCTGGGCAAACGGCGCAGATGCGCGAGGCGCTCTACGCCAGGCCGGACTTCCGCTTCGAGATGTTCTTCGACGGGCTGACGTACTTCGGGCCGAGCGGCATCGCCATGTGCAACGGGCTCGTCGAGCAGTGGGGGACGATGCAGTCGGCGATCGTGGGTCTCATCGAGAGGGGCGAGTTCGACCGGGGCTGAACGATCCGGCGGTCGGTGGGACGTGCTCTTCGGTCGGAGGGCTTGAGGCCATAGGATCTTTCTGGAGGTGCCAGCGGCACTTTTTCCGGAGGGAGCGGGAATGGCGGAGAGTCCTGCGCAGGGGCGGGAGGGCCGTCCGGGGGCACCCCAGTTGCGGCTGGACGAGCTGCTGGAGGGGCTTCAGGCGCAGATCGCGCAGGTCCGCGCGACGCGGGACCGGGTGCACACGCTGCTGGACGCGGTCCTCGCCATCGGCTCCGACCTTGATCTCGACGTGGTCCTTCGGCGGATCACCGAGTCGGCCGTGACCCTGGTGGACGCCCAGTACGGCGCCCTGGGCGTGCTCGGTGACGAGGGGAAGATCCGGCAGTTCATCACGGTCGGCATGGACGACGAGACGGTCCGTCGCATCGGCCACTACCCCGAGGGCCAGGGCATCCTCGGGCTGCTGATCCGCAAGCCGGAACCGCTGCGGCTGCCGGAGCTGGGCCGCCATCCCGACTCGGTGGGCTTCCCCGCGGGGCATCCGCCGATGACCACCTTCCTGGGGGCGCCGGTACGGGTGCGCGACCAGGTGTTCGGCAATCTGTATCTGACGGACAAGCGCGACGGCGCGGAGTTCGACGACGACGACGAGGCGGTGCTGCGCACCCTGGCGGCGGCCGCCGGTGTCGCGATCGACAACGCCCGGCTGTACGAGGACACCCGGCGCCGCGAGCAGTGGCTGGCGGCCAGCAGCGAGCTGACCCGCAGCCTGCTGTCGGGCGCCGACCCGGACCGGGTCCTGCACCAGGTCGCGGCGACGGTCAGGACGCTGTCCGGGGCCGCGCTGGTGACGCTCGCGGTGCCGTTCGAGGGCGGCGACGAGCTGGTCATCGAGGCGGCCGACGGCGAGGGCGCCGAGCAGGTGCACGGCCTGGTCCTGCCCGCCCCCACGCTCGCCGCGAAGGTGTTCACCTCCAACCAACAGATCACCAGCGGCGCGCTGTCCGACGAACCGCAGGGCGGCGGCGGTTCCGCCGCGCAGATCGCGCTGGGTCCGGGGTTCCTGCTCCCGCTCGGCAGCGCGGAACATGTGCGCGGCGTGCTCCAGGTCGCCAATCTGCCCGGCGGGGACGCGTTCACCGACGCCACCATGGCCATGATCACCGGCTTCGCCGACCAGGCGGCGCTCGCCCTGGAGATCGCCGAGCACCGGCGCGAGGCGGACCATCTGATGGTGCTGACGGACCGCGACCGTATCGCCCGTGACCTGCACGACCTGGCCATCCAGCGGCTGTTCGCCTCGGGGCTGACCCTGAACTCCGTCCTCGGCCGGGTCTCCGACCGGCCGCAGGTCGCCGAACGGGTGCAGCGGGTCGTCGAGGACCTCGACGACACCATCAAGACCATCCGCGGCACGATCTACGCCCTCCACGAACGCGACCGCACCGACGGACGCGGCGGGCTGCGTTCAAAGGTGCTCGCCGAGACCGACCGGGCCGCGGCCGTGCTCGGCTTCACCCCGGCGCTGCGCATGACCGGCCTGCTGGACACCGCGGTGCCTCCCGGTCACGCCGAACATCTGCTGGCGGTGCTGCGTGAGGCCCTGTCGAACGCCGCCCGGCACGCGCGCGCCACCGGCGTCGAGGTCACCGTCGAGACCGACGGCAGCCGACTGCGGCTGCGCGTCGCGGACAACGGCACCGGGATCGACCCGGCCGTGACCCGGCGCAGCGGCCTGGACAACCTCCGCCGGCGCGCCACCGAGCTGGACGGCAGCCTCACCCTGACGTCGAACGAACCGACGGGCACGGTGGTGGAGTGGTCCGTGCCGCTGTCCTGACGACCCACGGGTCCTGTAGCCCGTCGTCTCAGCCGACGCGTTCCCAGCCGCGGCGCGGCGGGCGGGTGCCGAGGCGGGTGTCGCGGCTGCGGTAGACGATGTAGGGGCGGGTGAGATAGCCCAGCGGCGCGGTGAGCATGTGCACGAGCCGGGTGAAGGGCCAGGCCGCGAAGAGCAGCATCGCGCTGATCGCGTGCAGTTGGAACAGCACCGGCGCGCCCACCATCAGGTCCGGGTCGGGCTGGAAGGAGAAGATCGACCGGAACCAGGGGGAGATCGTCTCCCGGTAGTCGTATCCCCCGCCGACCAGGTTCGCGGCCACCGTGGCGGACAGGCCGAGCACGATGGTCACCGTCAGGGAGACGTACATGGCCTTGTCGTTGCGGGTGGTGGCAGAGAAGACCGGGCCGACGGTGCGGCGGCGGTAGATCAGGACGGCCAGTCCGCCGAGCGTGGCGACGCCCGCGATCGTGCCGAGGACGACGGCCGTGACGTGGTACGTGTGCTCGCTGATCCCGGCCGCCTCGGTCCAGCTCTTGGGGACGACCAGGCCGCCGATGTGGCCGAGGATCACGACGAGGATGCCGAAGTGGAACAGCGGGCTGCCGATGCGCAGCAGCCGCCGTTCGTAGAGCTGGGAGGAGCGGGTGGTCCAGCCGAACTTGTCGTAGCGGTAGCGCCAGATGTGCCCGAGGACGAAGACGGCCAGGGCGAGGTACGGCAGGACGACCCACAGCAGGATGCCGCCGGTGCCGGCCTCGGCCGCCAGGGTGGGGGGCTGCGCGGGCGCGGTCATCGGGGACCTCCTACGACGGGGTCGGGCAGGAACACGGGCGACGAGGAGGGCGGCGAGGACGGCGCCGCGTACGGGTCCAGGCCGACCTGCTCCTCGGGCGGGCCCTGCGCGGCGAGCCGCAGGACGGCCTCGCGGTCGTCGCCCGCGAGGCCGGGCAGGGTGGCCGAGACGGAGTCCAGGACGGGGGCCCAGGGCGAGCCGTCGTCGGTCAGGGCCAGGCGCAGCAGCTCCAGACCGGCCCGGTGCTCGGTGAGCAGCCGGGCCCCCGTGTCGGGGGCGCCGGCAGCGAACTCCAGGACGACGGCGAGATGGTCGGGCAGTTCGTCGTCGCCCAGGCGCCAGCCGGCTGCGGTGTACGTCTGTTTCAGCCGCAGCAGGGCGGTGCCGCGCTGCCGGGTGTCGCCGTGCGCGTAGTAGGTCAGGTAGGGGCAGCAGCGTTTGCGGTGGTCGAAGGTGGCGACGTACGCGGCGGCCAGGTCGGCGGTGGGGGTCCGCGCGGCGTGCGCGGTGAAGCGGAGCAGGGGGCGGGCCACGGGTTCCGGCAGCGTGGCGGCGACCCGGGCGGCCAGGTCCAGGTGCCCGGCGAACCGGTCGTCGGGGTAGGCGAGCAGCAGGGACTGGACCTGCCAGGCGTGGGGGTGCCAGGGGTGGAGGCGGAGGGTGGTGCGGGCGCTTTTCCACTTCATGACTTCGGCTCGCCCTCCCCTTCGCCCTCACCGGACGGCCGGCCCGGGAACAGGCCGGGCGGTGAGCCCTTGCCGTCCCAGTTGAGGAGGTTGACGCGGGTGGCCCTGCCGGTGGGGGTGGTGGGGGTGTCGGCGGTCTGCCGGTCGCGCAGGACGTGGAAGTTCTCGACGGCGACGGGGGCGGCGCCGCCCGAGGTCTCGCCGAAGGGTCCTGAGCCGCCCATGCCGGGGCCGCCCTCGTAGTCCAGGCTGCACTCGGTGGCGAGTTCCTCCAGGCGGTGGGCCTGTTCGGCGTGGGCGGGCGGGATGACGTACCGCTCGTCGTACTTGGCCAGGGCCAGCAGCCGGTACATGTCGTACATCTGCTCCTCGCCCATGCCGACCGCCTTGCAGATGGTGCCGTCGGGTTCGCGGCCGAGGTTGATGTCGCGCATGTAGGAGCGCATGGCGGCCAGGCGGCGCAGGACGGCGTCCACCGGGGCCGGATCGCCCGCGGTGAAGAGCTGCGCGAGGTAGTCGACGGGGATGCGCAGGGCGTCGACGGCGGCGAACAGGGTGCGGTGGTCCTCGGCGTCCCGGCCGGTGTCGCGGACGGCGTCGACCACCGGGGAGAGCGGCGGGATGTACCAGACCATGGGCAGGGTGCGGTACTCCGGGTGCAGCGGGAGGGCGACCTTGTAGGTGTTGATCAGGGCGTGGACCGGGGAGCGCTGCGCGGCCTCGATCCAGTCCCGGGGGATGTCCGCCCGCTCCGCCGCGGCGATCACCTCGGGGTCGTCCGGGTCGAGGAAGACCTGCCGCTGGGCCTCGTACAGGCCGGTGTCGTCCGGGGTGGTGGCGGCCTCCAGGACGCGGTCGGCGTCGTAGAGGACGAGGCCGATGTAGCGCAGCCGGCCGACGCAGGTCTCGGAGCAGACGGTGGGCAGGCCGACCTCGACGCGCGGGAAGCAGAAGGTGCACTTCTCGGCCTTGCCGGTGCGGTGGTTGAAGTAGACCTTCTTGTACGGGCATCCGGTCACGCACATCCGCCAGCCGCGGCAGCGGTCCTGGTCGACCAGGACGATGCCGTCCTCCTCGCGCTTGTAGATCGCGCCGGAGGGGCAGGAGGCCGCGCAGGACGGGTTGAGGCAGTGCTCGCAGATCCTCGGCAGATAGAACATGAAGGTCTGCTCGAACTCGAAGGTGATCCGCTCGGAGACCTCGTTGAGGACGACGTCCTTCTCGCGGGTCGCGGCCGAGCCGCCGAGGTCGTCGTCCCAGTTCGCCGACCAGGCGATCTTCATGTCCTTGCCGGTGATCAGGGACTTGGGGCGGGCGACCGGGGTGTGGTCCTGGAGCGGCGCGTTCGTCAGGGTCTCGTAGTCGTAGGTCCAGGGCTCGTAGTAGTCGTCGAGCGAGGGCAGCACCGGGTTGGAGAAGATCGTGACGAGCTTCTTGAACCGGCCGCCGGCCTTCAGCGCGAGGTTGCCGCGCTTGTTCAGCTCCCAGCCGCCCTTCCAGGTGTCCTGGTCCTCGTAGCGGCGGGGGTAGCCCTGTCCGGGCCGGGTCTCGACGTTGTTGAACCACACGTACTCGACGCCGGTGCGGTTGGTCCACGCCTGTTTGCAGGTGACCGAACAGGTGTGGCAGCCGATGCACTTGTCGAGGTTCATCACCATCGCCATCTGGGCCATGACGCGCATCTCAGTACTCCACCTCCTGGGAGGAACGGCGGCGGATCACGGTGACTTCGTCGCGCTGGTTGCCGGTCGGGCCCAGGTAGTTGAAGGCATAGGTCAACTGGGCGTAGCCGCCGATGAGATGGGTCGGTTTGATCAGCAGCCGGGTGAGCGAGTTGTGGATGCCGCCGCGGCGGCCGGTGGTCTCGGTGCGGGGCACGTCGATCAGCCGGTCCTGGGCGTGGTGCATGTAGACGGTGCCCTCGGGCATGCGGTGCGAGACGATCGCGCGGGCGGCGACGACGCCGTTGCGGTTGACCGCCTCGATCCAGTCGTTGTCCCGGACGCCGACCCGGTCCGCGTCCCGGGTGCTCATCCAGATGGTGGGGCCGCCCCGGGACAGCGAGAGCATGAACAGGTTGTCCTGGTACTCGGAGTGGATCGACCACTTGTTGTGCGGGGTGAGGTAGCGCACGGTCAGGCCGAGTTCGCCGGTGTCGCCGATCCGGGGTTCGCCGAACAGGGCGTGCATGTTCAACGGGGGCCGGTAGACGGGGAGTTGTTCGCCGAGGGCGGCCATCCAGTCGTGGTCGAGATAGAAGTGCTGGCGGCCGGTGAGGGTGTGCCAGGGCTTGAGGCGTTCGACGTTGACGGTGAACGGCGAGTAGCGGCGCCCGCCGGTCTCCGATCCGGACCACTCCGGGGAGGTGATGACCGGCACGGGTGCGGCCTGGGTGTCGGCGAACGTGATCCGCCTGCCCTCGTGTTCGGCGGCGAGGTCGGCCAGCGGGGTTCCGGTGCGGGCCTCCAGGGTGTGGAAACCCTGGGTGGCGAGATGGCCGTTGGTGGTGCCCGACAGGGCCAGGATCGCCTCGCAGGCGTGCACGTCACGGGCGATCGAGGGGCGTCCGTCGGCCGCGCCGCCGCGTACGACGCCGTTCTTGTGGCGCAGGTACTCCAGTTCGCGTTCCAGCGCGAAGGTGACGCCCTTGGTGGTGGCGCCCAGGGTGTCGAGCAGCGGGCCGAGCGCGCCCATCCTGTCGGCTACGGCGCCGAAGTCGCGCTCCACCGTGATCAGTTTGGGCATGGTGCGGCCGGGCACGGGCTCGCACTCCCCCGCCTTCCAGTCGCGCACCCGGCCATGGGGGTTGGCCAGTTCGTCGGGGGTGTCGTGCAGCAGCGGGGCGGCCACCAAGTCCGTGCGCACGCCCAGGTGTCCGGCGGCCTGGCGGCTGAACTCCCGGGCGATCGTGTGGAAGGCGTCCCAGTCGGTGCGGGTCTGCCAGGGCGGGGCGATGGCCGGGTTGAAGGCGTGCACGAAAGGGTGCATGTCCGTGCTGGACAGGTCGTGTTTCTCGTACCAGGTGGCGGCGGGCAGGACGACGTCGGAGAAGACGGTCGTGCTGGTCATCCGGAAGTCCAGGGTGAGCAGCAGGTCGAGCTTGCCCTCGGGGGCCTCGTCCCGCCACACCACGTCCCGGGGGCGGGCGTCCGGCGGTGCCTCGGCGGCGCGCACGGAGGAGTCGGTGCCGAGGAGGTGCTTGAGGAAGTACTCGTTGCCCTTGGCGGAGGACCCGAGCAGGTTGGCCCGCCACACCGTCAGCACACGCGGGAAGTTGGCCGGGTTGTCGGGGTCCTCGCCCGCGAACCCCAGCCGTCCGGCCCTGAGTTGGTCGACCACGTGCTCACCGGCCGGGCGTCCGGCCGCCGCGGCCTCGTCGGCCAGGTCGAGGGGGTTGCGGTCGAAGGTCGGGTAGGACGGCATCCAGCCCATCCGCGCCGACTGCGCGATCACGTCGGCCGTGGTCCGGCCGGCGAACGGGCCGCCGCCGGCCGCGGACAGGGTGTCGGCGGAGAACGGGTCGTAGCGGAACTGGTCGCTGTGCAGATACCAGTAGGCGGTCTGGATCATCAGCCGGGCCGGACGGTTCCAGTCGGCGGCGGTCGCGATCGCCGAGTAGCCGGTGATCGGGCGCACCTTCTCCTGGCCCACGTAGTGCGCCCAGCCGCCGCCGTTGACGCCCTGGCAGCCGGTGAGCGTGGTCAGGGTCAGGAACGCCCGGTAGATGGTGTCGGAGTGGAACCAGTGGTTGGTGCCCGCCCCCATGACGATCATCGAACGGCCGCCGGACTCCTCCGCGTTGGCCGCGAACTCCCGGGCGATCCGGGCGGCCCTGGCGGCCTCCACGCCGGTGACGGCGGCCTGCCAGGCGGGGGTGTACGGCTCGTCGGCGTCGTCGTAGCCGGTGGGCCAGCGGCCGGGCAGACCCGGGCGGGCCACGCCGTACTGGGCGAGCAGCAGGTCGTAGACGGTGGTGACCAGCCGTCCGGCGACCCGGCGTACGGGGACGCCGCGGCGCAGCCGGCCCGCGCTGCCGTCGGGGGCGTCGAAGCGGGGCAGTTCGACGGCGACCGGGGGTTCGTCGCCGCCCTCGGCGCTCAGCAGGGGCCGGATGTCGCCGAGGTCGAGGTTCCAGCGGCCGGCGCCGGTGTCGCCGTAACGGTCGCCGAGGGTGCCGTTGGGGACCACCGGCCGCCCGTCGGCCGCGTCGAGCAGCACGGTGCGGAACTCGGCGTGCTCGGCCCGCGCGGCCTCGCCGCCCAGGTCGGCGGCGGTCAGGAACTTTCCCGGCCGGTAGGTGCCGGCGCCCGGCTCGCCCCCGATCTCCGTCTCGTCGAGGGTGACCAGGAAGGGCAGGTCCGTGTACGTCCTGACGTAGTCGGTGAAGTACGGGGTGGCCCGGTCGACGAAGAACTCCTTGAGGATCACATGCCCCATGGCCATCGCCAGCGCCCCGTCGGTGCCGGGCCGGGCGGCGAGCCATTCGTCGGCGAACTTCACGTTGTCCGCGTAGTCCGGGGAGACCGCCACCACCTTCTGCCCCCGGTAGCGGGCCTCCGCCATCCAGTGGGCGTCCGGGGTGCGGGTCACCGGCAGATTGGAGCCCCACATGATCAGATAGCCGGCGTCCCACCAGTCCCCCGACTCGGGCACGTCGGTCTGGTCGCCGAAGACCTGCGGCGAGGCGACCGGCAGATCGGCGTACCAGTCGTAGAACGACAGCATCACGCCGCCGAGCAGCGAGTAGAAGCGGGCGCCGGCGGCGTGCGACACCATCGACATCGCCGGGATCGGCGAGAAGCCGGCGAGCCGGTCGGGGCCGTACTCCTTGATCGTGTGGACGTGCGCGGCGGCGACCATCTCCACCGCCTCGTCCCAACTCGCCCGCACCAGACCGCCCTTGCCGCGCGCCTGTTTGTAGCGGCGGGCCCGTTCGGGGTCGGAGACGACGTCCGCCCAGGCGGCCACCGGATCGCCCAGGCGGGCCTTCGCCTCGCGGTACATCGACAGCAGCACGCCGCGCACGTACGGGTAGCGCACCCGGGTGGGCGAGTAGGTGTACCAGGAGAAGGCGGCGCCGCGCGGGCAGCCGCGGGGTTCGTACTCGGGGCGGTCGGGGCCGACGGAGGGGTAGTCGGTCTGCTGGGCCTCCCAGGTGATGATGCCGTCCTTGACGTACACCTTCCAGGAGCAGGAGCCGGTGCAGTTCACGCCGTGCGTGGAGCGGACCACCTTGTCGTGCGACCAGCGGTCCCGGTAGAAGGCGTCCGCCTGACGGCCGCCCTTCTTGTGCAGGGTCCGCAGATCGTCGGAGACCTCGGCCCGGGTGAAGAAGCGGCGGCTGCGCACCAGCGCCTCGGTCAGCCCGTCGTCCATGCCCGCTGCCTGCGCCTGGCTGGTATCCATGCCCACCGTGCCACTCCGCCCCGGGCGCGCGGGCCCGTACGAGTCGTGATCAAGTCCGGCCGCGAACGACTCTACGACCGCCGTCCCCCGTGAGGTCAACCGTCGTACACGGCCCAGCAGAACACGGTGTGCGCGAGCCCGCCCGGCCGGACGGGCCGGCCGGGTGGGTCTCCGCTCCGCCGTGACCGGCGGTGGAGGTACGGCGTCAGGGAGCCGTCCGGGACAGGGGGCTGCCCGCCGTGGCGCGGACCTTCTCGACCGCCTCCCAGTCCTCGGTGGCGAGGACGGCGAGCGCGGCCGGGAAGACGCCGTCCTGCTCCTTGAGGATGTGGTCGCGCAGCAGCGCCATGGCCGCGATCAGCCGGTGCGGCCAGTCCGGGTCCGCCGGGGTGACACCGTCCGCGGCCTCGGCGAGCACCGACTCGACGTGCCGGTGCTCGGCCTCCAGGACGGCGATCTGCTCGGGGAACTCCTCGGCCATCACCGGGAACAGGCCGTGCTCCTCGACCTGGGTGTGCGGGCCGAGCACGTCCGCGATCCGCCGGGCGACCCCGGCCATCCCGGCCACGTCACCGGCGCGGTGGGCGGGGCCGAGATGGCTGATCAGGCGGACGACCTCGTCGTGCTCGCGGGTCAGCTCGTCGATGGACGCCAGGGACTGGCAGCCGCAGTACTCGCACATCGGGGTTCCCCTCCTTCGGCGGGTGTTCGGGGGTGGTCAGACGGTGGTGTGCGCGGTGCCGGTGCGCTGTCCCCGGCCGGGTCCCGACGCCCGGTCCTCGCCCTCGACGGCGGCGCGGACCCGGGTGAGGGTGAAGACCAGCGCGGCGGCGGCCACGACCGCGAGCAGGGCGAGACCGACCGCGTACGACTCGTACGCGCCGTAGAGGGAGCCCATCACCAGCGGCGGGAGGAAGCCCCCGAGGCCGCCCGCGGCGCCGACCACACCGGTCACCGAGCCGACCTTGCTCGCCGGGGTCAGCAGCGCCACCAGGGCGAAGGTCGCCCCGCTGCCCGCGCCCAGCGCGGCGGCCATGGCCAGGAAGGCGAGGGTGCCGGCCGGGGCGAGCGCCGGGGTGAAGGACTGCACCACCGCACCGGCCACCACCACGGCGAGCGAGCCGGACAGCACCCGGACCGGGCCCAGCCGGTCCGACAGCCAGCCGCCCATCGGGCGCATCGCCACCGCCAGGAGCACGAAACCGGCCATGCGGTTCGCGGCGTCGGCCTGGCTGAGCCCGTAGCCGGTCTTGAGGTAGGTGGGCAGGTAGACGGAGAAGGCGACATAGCCGCCGAACGCGACCGCGTACAGCGCGGACGCCTGCCAGGTGATGCCGAGGCGGGCGGTGGCGGCCAGCCGCCGGGCCAGCGGCTCGGTCGGGACGGTCCGGCCGGGCGCGTCCCGCAGCAGCAGGGCGGCGGTCACGGCGTAGACGGCGAGCAGGACGGCGGTGAGCACGAACGGGGTGGCCATGCTGCCCGCGTCGACCAGCTTCACGGTGGTCAGGGCGCTGATCGCGGTGCCGCCCATGCCGGCGCCGAAGACACCGATCGCCATGCCGCGCCGCTCCGGCGGGAACCAGGCGTTCACGAAGGGCACGCCGACGGCGAAGGCCGTGCCGCCGACCCCGAGGAAGAACCCGCCGGCCAGCAGGGCGGCGAGCGAGGAGTGCCCGGCCAGACCGAGGTAGAGCACCGGGGCGATGGTGACCGCCGTGACGATCGGGAACATGATCCGGCCGCCGAACCGGTCGGTCAGCGCCCCGACCGGGATCCGGCCCAGGGAGCCCACCACGACCGGCACCGCGACCAGCAGCGACTGCTCGAACGACGACAGGTCGAGGCTGTCCTTGAAGCGCGGGCCGAGGGGGCTCAGCAGCGCCCAGGCCCAGAAGTTGACGGCGAAACCGATCGTGGCCAGGGCCAGCATCAGCCAGGCCCGGCCGGGCACCGGGGCGCCCGACGGTGAGCTGCCGCTCTTCGACTTCGACGGCTGGACCATGGTGTCCGTCCTTTTCCTCGGCTGCCTCGGCTGCCTCTGCACGGTGGTACGACGCCCGACGGCGTCGTGTACTCACTGTCCGCATCCGGAAGCACGCCGGGCATGGGCCATCAGTCCCTGCCGGGGGACGGACAGGCCCCCGCCGACGACCCCGTACGCCCCTCCCCCACCATCGTCTCCCCGGGGCGCCCGGGCCGCTCCGCGCACGCCACCGGGGTAGGGCCGGTCGGCCCTACCCCGGGCCGCGCCCACCAGCGACGATGGGACGATGTTCCCGACAGACGGCTTTCGCGCACTCGACCGGCAGGAGTGCCTGCGCATGCTGGCCAAGGTGCCGGTCGGCCGCGTGGTGTACACCCGGCAGGCCCTGCCGGCGGTGCTGCCCATCAACTTCTCGCTGGACACGGACGCCTCCGTGCTGCTGTGCACCTCGCCGGGCTCGGACCTCGTACACGCCATCGACGGTGTCGTGGTCGCCTTCGAGGCGGACGAGTTCAACGCGGCGACCCGGTCCGGGTGGAGTGTCGTCGTCACCGGGCGGGCGGGCGTGGTCACGGACCCGGCCGAGCACGAACGGCTGACGCAGACCGGGCCCACCTCCTGGATGCCGCTGCGGGACGTCGTCTTCGTGCGGATCGAGTCCGAGATGGTCACGGGGCGCGAACTCAACGGCGGGCTGAGCACGCCCTGAGGCGTGCCGATGACCTACGGCTGACCTACGGCGTATCGTCCGCCGCCGCGCGCGGGGTGCGGGCGCCGTCCGGGCCGTAGCCGAAGCGGATCAGCAACTGGGGGTGGCAGCGCCGCCGCGATCCGGCCATCGCCTGCCGCAGGTCCGGCCACTCCATGGCCTGGTGCAGCATCGAGGTCCGTACGCCGTGCGCGGTCGCCGTGAGCAGCACCCGCTCCAGCGCCTGTCCCGCGCGCAGCCAGTCCTCGCGGCGGTCGTGGCCGGTCCACAGCAGGGCGAGCTGGACATGGCGCTCGAAGCGCAGGGTGGGGAGCTGGGGTGCGGGCGGCGCGCCGGTGAAGTCGCGCACCGGGACCCGTCCTGAGGCGTCCCGCGGGCCCAGGGCCGACAGGGGTACGCCGTAGGGGGCGGCCGCGCCGGGGGCGGTGAGCCAGGTGCGTACCTCGGCGGTACGGGCCGGGTGGACGGCGTTGCGGGACTCGGCGGCCGCGGTCAGACGCAGCAGACGGCGGGTCGTCACGATGTCGGGGACGTCGAGGTGGGCGCCCTCGGCGCGGGCCGCGCCGGTCATCTCCAGCACGACCGGGTCCGGCACGGGACGGCCCGTGAACGGCATCCGGCTGGTGCGGCGGCGTTCGATCGCCCCGTACAGCTCGCGCGGATCGCGCAGGGCCGAGGGTCCGGTGACGGGCCCGGTGAGCTGCACGGTGGCCAGCAGGTCGGGATCGTCCTCGGCGGGCCGCAGCCGGACGAGGGGCTCCCAGCCGAGGTGCTCGGCGGCGACCCTCAGGTTGAAGACGGCGGCCCCCACCGACAGGTACTGGGCGCGGGCCTGCGGATCGGTCATCGGCAGCGGCCGCCTGCGGTCGACGCGGACCAGGATCGACCTGCTGTCCGGGTCCAGGCCGAACCGCCAGGGCTGCGTGTTGTGGATCGACGGCGCGGCCACCGCGGCGGCCAGCAGGGTCTGAACCGCCGGGGCGTCGACTTCACGGCTCTGCATGACGGCTCCTTCACCGATGTCCCCTCCGTTCCGTCAACTCTGCGCCGCGCGCGCCGTCCGGAGGAGGGTTGACCGGCCCCGGCGGGGGGCCATACGGCCTCAGTTCGAGGGGAGGGAGGTCCTGGGGCCGGTCTCCCGGCCGCGCGGGCGCCGGGCGCCCCCTGGACGGGCACGTCACGTCACCGGCAGGGCCGTTGCCAGCAGGACGATGCCGAGGGAGCCCATGAGGGAGAGGACGGCCAGGGCGCGGGCCAGGTCGGGGCGGTTCCTGGCGTGGGCGACGCCGTGGGCGGCCGCGGCGAGCATGACCAGCACGAACAGGGCGAGTTTGGCGGCGAGGGTGCGGCCGTAGCCGGGTTCGGCCAGGGACGCCCAGGTGACGCCCCGGTGCCGGGCCATGGCCCAGCCCGTGGCGAGCTGCACGGGCAGGAACACCGCACCGGTCAGCATCCCGAACCGGCGGCCGGCCGCCGCGGTGAAGGCGTCCTTGGCCTCCGGGGCGAGCAGCCGCCGGGCCAGCGGCAGGACGACCAGGGTGAGCGCCAGTTGGCCGCCCACCCACAGCGCCGCCCCCGCCACGTGCGCGAAGCGCACCACGGACCACCAGCCGACGGTGTCCATCAGTCCGTCACCTCCACCGTGCCGTGCGCTCCCGCCTCGGCGTGCCGCATGTCGTGGTCGACGAAGGCGTAGTGGCCGGCCTCGGGGAACGTCGTCTCGACGAACCCGCCCTGCGCCGCGGCCAGGTCCAGCACCTGCGCGCCTCCCGGCTGATCGGGCCGGAGCAGATAGGCGCCCTCCTTGTACACGGTGTCGAAGACGGTGCCGACGATGTGGAAGGCGATCCCGTCGGAGGGCCCGGCGGCGACGACCCAGAAGCGGGCCCGTTCACCGGCCCTCACCTTCAGGGGCCGCTGGGCGTACTGGCCGGCGACGCCGTTGAACACCCAGGCGTCGGGGGTGTTCCGGCGCATCTTGGCCACCTGGGCCGTGGAGCCGGGCGTGCCGAGATAGAGCTGCGAGGACACCAGGACGTAGGTGTGGTCGGCCTTCGCCAGGCCGGGCGGGTCGATGACGACGGCGCCGTACATGCCGTTGCCGAGGTGCTGGAGCATCGGTGCGGTGGAGCAGTGGTAGAGCCAGGCCCCGGCGCGCTCGGCGCGGAACCGGTAGACCAGGCGCTCGCCCGGCTGGAGGGTGCGCATGGGACGGTCGGGGGCGAGGGAGCCGGCGTGGAAGTCGATGCCGTGGCCCATCGCGGTGTCGTCGTTGACGAGGGTGACCTCGAAGACGTCGCCGACGCGGCCGTGCAGGGTGGGGCCCGGTGCGGTGCCGCCGAAGGTCCACATCCGCTGCCGTACCCCCGGGGCGACCTCGACCGTGCGCTGTACGGCGCGCAGTCGGACCTTGTGGAGCGTTCCGCCGGGGACGGGGGCCAGGTCGGCGGCGCGGGCCCGGAAGCCGGTGGAGAAGTCGGCGGAGAGGTCCGGACCGCCGTGATCGTCCGTGGCGGTCGTGGTGTGGCCCGTGTGTCCGCCGCCGTCGGTGGTGCCGTCCTTCACGACGACGTCCATGGTCATCCCGGCGGCCCGGTGGCCCGGCAGGGTGCACCACGCCTCCCGGTCGGCGGTGACCGGGCCGAGGTCGAGCACGCGGGTGTCGTTCCTGCCGAGCATCGGGGTGGCGGGGCCGTCCTCGATCTTGAGGTCGTGGCGCTGGGTGTCGGTGTTGGTGACCTTCAGGCGGAGCGTGGTGCCCGCGGCGACCTCGATCCGGGCGGGCCGGATGCGCATGCCGGCGAGGGTGACGGCGACCGTGCGGGTGGTTCCGGCGCCGGGGCCCGCCGTTCCCGCGGCGTTCGTCGTGCCGCCGCCGGTGCCGCCGCTGTTGGCCACGAGCACGGCCAGCACGATGACGACGGCGCCCGCGACCGTGCCCCAGAGGGCGGGACGCCGTGCCGCCGGGGCGGCCTCTTCACCCGCGTCCCGGAGGAGGCCCCGTCCGCTGCGGAGCAGGACGCGCACGACCAGCGCGAGGAAGGCGGCCGCACCCGCCCCGGCCGACACCGCGCCGACGGTGCCGGCCGGGGCGGGCAGCGGGAGGGCGAGCAGGGCGACGCCGAGGTTGAGGAGGACGAGGCGGGGCAGCCAGGCCCGTTCGAGCACGGCGCGCAGGGCGGCCCGCTCCTTGGGGCCGGTGGCGAGCACGACGGGCAGCAGATAGGTGAGCGCCCCGATCAGCACCTGCGCGACCAGCCCGACGAGCAGGACGGGAAGCAGGGCCCCGGTGTCCCGCAGTGCGTCGAGCGGCCGTACGGCGAGGAGGACCAGGTCCGCGACCACGCCGGCCAGCATCCAGCCCAGGGCGGCGGCCAGGGTCCAGGCGGCGGCCGCCGAGATCGGGGGCCGTCGGCGCACCGTCCGGGCGAGGAGGTGGGCGGCGAGGGCGACACCGGCCGCGTATCCGGCGACACCGGCCACGGCGCCGGGGCGCCATCCGGCGGCGAGCCCGGCCACGGCGAGCAGCAGGCCGCCCCCGGTCAGGAGCAGCACCCGGCGCGCCAGGACGGTGGTGTGCTCGGCCATGCGGACGCCGAGCACGGTGGGCCAGAGCATGAACAGGGTGCCCAGTACGGGCAGTCCGATCCAGCCGAGGAGGGTGGCGTGCACATGGGCCAGCTTCAGTCCGGCGTAGTGCTGCGGGCCGCCCCTGCCGGTGGCGAGCAGCCAGCCCAGCACCGCGCCGACGATCAGCGCCGCCGCGGCGGCCCGGTAGTAGTCGGCGATCGGGGCGAGCCGTCCGCCCAGCGCGCCCCGGCCCAGCCGGACGAGGACGACGAGGTGCGCGGTGATCGCGGCGATCAGCAGCGCGCACCCGGCACCGAGCAGGAGCGGCCGGTCGGCCCACATCCCGGTGAGGACGCCCACGGCACCGAGATTGACGGCGGCCAGCCGGGTGGTGCTCCAGCGCCGGTCGGGCAGCCGGGCGTGGAGCATGGCGACGGCGAAGTGCTCGCTCCACACCACGACGGCGGTGGTGGCGGCGCCGACCAGGAACAGATGGACGGCCAGCCAGCGGCCCGCGGGCAGGGTCTGCTGCACGCTCGCCGCGAGCAGCGCGAGCACCACCCAGGCCGCGACCAGACCATGGGCGGCCAGATGACGGCGGCGCGGGCCGGACGCCTTGAACCTGCTGGGCGGACGGACGCCCACATTCATTGACGGTCCGTCAGCTTCCTTGCTGTGCACGGTTCTCCTCCAGCAGCGCGGCCAGTTCCCGGCGGCGGGGGAAGGAGCCGGGGACGTATCCGCACCACGGCTCCTCGGCGTACGGGTCGCCGGTGACGCCGTACGCGCGGGAGCGGGAGCCGCCGCAGACCCGGCGGAACTCGCACGCGCCGCACCGGCCGCCCAGCCGGTCGGCGTCCCGCAGCCCCTCGAACAGCTCCGAGGTGCGGTAGATCTCGGTGAGCGGTGTCTCGCGGACGCTTCCGGCGCCGAGCGGCAGGAAGCCGCTCGGATGCACGGTGCCGGTGTGCGAGACGAAGACGAAGCCGCGGCCCGCGTTGACGTCCAGCGGCGGCCGCCGCACCCTGCGTACCTTCCGGGCCTCGGAGTTCAGGCCCAACTCGGCCGCACGCTCGGACAGTTCGCGGTACAGCGGGCCGAGTGCGAGGACCGTCGCATGGTCGTCGCCGGTGGCGGCGAGGACATGGCGTTGCAGGGCGACGCGGCGGAAGTGGTGGGCCTCGGTGGTCTTGGCGGGCACGGTCAGGCCCACGTCGTGCACGAAGTTGAGGATGTCCTCCACCTCGCCCGGGGTGAGGGCGCCGAGTTGTCGGCCGCGGCCGGTGGGCACCAGGAAGAAGGCGCTCCACAGCATCGCCCCGTGGTCGGCGACCAGGCGCACGATGTCGGGGAGGTCGTGCAGGTTGTGCCGGGTCACCGTGGTGTTGATCTGCACCTTCATGCCGAGGGCGCGGGCCGCGTCCCAGGCGTCCAGGGTCCAGCGGAACACCCCCGGCACGCCGCGGAAGGTGTCGTGGATCGCGGCGGTGGATCCGTCCAGGCTCAGGGAGAGTCCGACGGCGCCCGCCGTGTGCAGGTCCCGCAGGCGCCGCGCGGTGAGGGTCGGGGTGCCGGACGGGGAGACCGCGACCCGCACGCCGATCTCCTTGCCGTACGCGACGAGTTCGGTCAGGTCGGGGCGCAGGAAGGGGTCGCCGCCGGTGATCACGAACAGCGGGGCGGGGTGCCCGAAGGCGGCCACCTGGCGCAGCAGGTCGCGGGCGGCGGCGGTGTCCAACTCGCGCGGGTCGCGGTCGGGGACGGCCTCGGCGCGGCAGTGCAGACACGCCAGCGGGCAGGCGCGGGTGGACTCCCAGATGACGATGAACGGCCGTTCGCCGGCGTCGTGCCGCTGGCGGCGGACGGCGTGGGCGGCGGCGTGACCGTGGGCGTCAGGTGGGGCTGCCGCGTGGCCGTGTGCGGCGGGTGGGCCTGCGGTGTGACCGTGTGCGGCGGGTGGACCCTCGGCCCGGGCGGGCGGGCTCATCGTGCCGCCCTGCCCCAGGCCCTGACGCTGTGTCCGGCCGCCCTGGAGTCAGGGCAGACGAGGCGGGCGGCCGGACGGTGGCCGGGCCGGACCGTGCGCGGCACCCACCATGAACGGCAGCGGTGGAATCGGCCTCGACGGCGGTCGACATGGTCGTGCACGGGACACCTCCGGATCGGTCGCCGTCAGCTTCCACCGGCGGCGGTGCCCGGCGCGGCGGCCGATGGTCACCTCCGGCAGGGCCGATGGTCCCTTTTCGGTCAGGGACGGTTCGGGGCCAGGGGCGGTTCGAGGGGTCAGGGGCGGTTCGGGGAGGGGGCGGTGAGGGCGTCCGCGGTGGCCACCAGGGCGACGCCGAGGCCGGTCAGCGCGGCGCCGAGGCCGGTGACCAGGGTCGTGAGGTGCCATGCCTGGTAGGCGGACATCAGCGAACCGCGCAGGGACTGGGCCATGAACGCGGTCTGGCGAAGCTTGGCGAGTTTCTCGTCGTCGCCGCCGGAGGCGTGCAGTTCCTCGGTGATCTCGGCGTAGGTGCGGCCGCCGGTGGCGAGGGCGAGGTTGCCCTTGATGAACTCGGCGTAGGCGTGCGCCTCGGGGCCGGTCTCCACGCGGCGCCCGGCGTGGTCGGCGAGATCGGCGGGCAGCCCCCGGGCGGGGAAGGTGATCTTCTGGGCGGCGAGTTCGGCGCGGATCTCGTCGCGGCCGCTGCGGCCGCGCAGCACCATCACCGGTCCGGCTATGCCCAGGGCCGTGCCGACCGCCCCGAGCAGGGTGGCGGCGCGGCGGTGCGATGCGTCCATGACGTGTGCCTTTCTGTGCTCATGCGTCGGCGAGGTGGAGGGCTCAGCATGCATCGCGGGCCAGGGGCGGTCCCCGGCCGACCGGGTCCCTCCACCGGGACCATTGGTCCCTGCCGCGGCCGGCCGGATGGGGCCGGAAGGTCGTGCGGCAGGGACCGCCGGCCCCGGGTGCGGCGGGGGCCGCGCCCCTAGCGTTCCGGCCATGGAGAACGATCAGAACGCCCGCAGGGCCGAGCCGCGCACCGGCAAGGACTGGCCGCTGGCCGCCCGCCGGCTGCTGACGTGGGGCGAGGTGTCGGCCGACGGACGCGCCGTGTTCGGCACGGGCGACCCGAAGTGGGAGGGCTTCTACCGGGACCGGTGGGCGCACGACAAGGTGGTGCGTTCCACGCACGGGGTGAACTGCACCGGCTCCTGCTCGTGGATGGTGTACGTCAAGGACGGCATCATCACCTGGGAGCACCAGGCGACGGACTATCCGTCGATCGGCGCGGACTGCCCCGAGTACGAGCCGCGCGGCTGCCCGCGCGGTGCGTCGTTCTCCTGGTACACGTACTCGCCGAGCCGGGTCCGCTACCCGTATGTGCGGGGCGCGTTGCTGAAGCTGTGGCGCGAGGCCCGCAAGCGGCTGGGCGATCCGGTGGCGGCCTGGGCGGAGATCACCTCCGACCCGGCGAAGGCGCGCGCGTACAAGCGGGCCCGCGGCAAGGGCGGGCTGGTGCGGGCCGACTGGGACGAGGTCGCCGAGCTGATCGCGGCGGCGCAGGTGCACACCGTGAAGGAGTACGGCCCGGACCGGGTCGCGGGCTTCTCGCCGATCCCGGCGATGTCGATGGCGTCGTTCGCGGCCGGTGCCCGGTTCCATTCGCTGATCGGCGGGACCCTGCTGTCGTTCTACGACTGGTACGCCGATCTGCCGGTCGCCTCGCCGCAGGTGTTCGGCGACCAGACCGACGTCCCGGAGGCGGCGGACTGGTGGAACGCGGGCTATCTGATCATGTGGGGCTCCAACATCCCCGTCACCCGCACGCCGGACGCGCACTTCCTGACCGAGACCCGGTACAACGGCACCAAGGTCGTGGCGGTCAGCCCCGACTACGCGGACAACGTCAAGCACGCCGACGAGTGGGTGTCACCGCATCCGGGCACGGACGGGGCGCTGGCGATGGCCATGGGGCATGTGATCCTCAAGGAGTTCCTGGTCGACCGTGAAGTCCCCTACTTCCAGGACTACTTGCGCACGTTCACCGACGCGCCGTTCCTGGTGGCCCTGCGGGAGCACGCCGGGGGCGCGCTGGTGCCGGGCGGGTTCCTGACCGCCGCCGATCTCGGACGGGACACCGAGCACGCCGAGTCCAAGACGGTGCTGCTCGACTCGGCCACCGGTGAGCCGGTGGTCCCCGGCGGCTCGCTCGGCTTCCGGTGGGGGGAGGCCGAGCCGGGCCGCTGGAACCTCGATCTGGACGGCGTCACACCGGAGTTGAGCCTGCTCGGGCGGGCCGAGGACATGGTGACCGTGGCGCTGCCCCGCTTCGACGAGGGCGGCACGGAGGGCGGCTCGGTGATGGTCCGGGGCGTTCCGGTCCGCGAGGTCGGCGGGCGCCTGGTCACCACGGTGTTCGATCTGATGCTGGCCCAGTACGGGGTGAAGCGGCCCGGTCTGCCGGGCAGTTGGCCGGAGTCGTACGAGGACGCCTCCGAGCCGTACACCCCGGCCTGGCAGGAGACCGTCACCTCGGTGCCGGCCGGGCAGGCGGCCCGGATCGCCCGGGAGTTCGCCCGCAACGCCGAGCGCACCAAGGGCCGTTCGATGATCGCGCTGGGCGCGGGCACCAACCACTGGTTCCACTCGGACACCATCTACCGGGCGTTCCTGGCGCTGGTGACGATGACCGGCTGCCAGGGCGTGAACGGCGGCGGCTGGGCGCACTACGTGGGGCAGGAGAAGGTCCGCCCGGTGACCGGGCAGCAGCATCTGTCGTTCGCGTTCGACTGGCAGCGGCCCACCCGGCACATGGCGGGCACCTCCTACTGGTATCTCAACTCCGACCAGTGGCGCTACGAGGCGTTCGGGCCGGACGAGTTGGCCTCGCCGCTCGGTGCGGGCCGGTTCGCGGGCAAGGGGTTCGCCGACTGTCTGGCGCAGGCCGTACGGCTCGGCTGGACGCCCGGCCATCCCGGCTTCGACCGCAACCCGCTCGATCTGACGGACGAGGCGGCGCGCGCGGGCCGGCCGGTCGCCGACCACATCGTGGACGAACTGACGTCGGGACGGCTGCGGTTCGCCGTCGAGGACCCCGACAACCCGGCCAACTTCCCGCGGGTGCTGACCGTGTGGCGGGCGAACCTGCTGGGCTCGTCGGGCAAGGGCAACGAGTACTTCCTGCGCCATCTGCTGGGCACCGACGCGGCCGTGCGCTCCGAGGAGACCCCGCCCGGACTGCGGCCCCAGGACGTGGTGTGGCGGGACGAGGCGCCCGAGGGCAAGCTCGACCTGCTGGTCTGCATGGACTTCCGGATGACGTCGACCGGTCTGCTCGCCGACGTCGTGCTGCCCGCGGCCACCTGGTACGAGAAGGACGACCTGTCCAGCACGGACATGCACCCCTTCGTGCACGCCTTCACCCCGGCCATCGCACCGCCCTGGCAGGCCCGCACCGACTACGACACCTTCCTCACGATCGCCGACCGGTTCAGCGAGCTGGCCGCCGACCGCCTGGGCACCCGGACCGACGTCCTCGCGGTGCCGCTGCTGCACGACACCCCCGACGAACTCGCCCAGCCGGGCGGTGTGGTGCGGGACTGGAAGGCCGGCGAGTGCGCGCCGGTGCCGGGGCGGACCATGCCGAAGCTGGTCGTGGTCGAGCGGGACTACGCGGTGATCGGGCAGAAGATGCGGGCCGTCGGTCCGCTCCTCGACACCCTGGGCACCACCACCAAGGGCATCACCGTCCACCCGGACCGGGAGATCGAGGAGTTGCGGCACCGCAACGGCACCGTCCGGGACGGGATCGCCGCCGGACGGCCGTCGCTGGCCACCGCCTCCGACATGTGCGAGGCGATCCTCGCCCTCTCCGGCACCACCAACGGCCGGCTCGCCACCGAGGGCTTCCGCGAGATGGAGCGCCGCACCGGCAGCGAGGGGCTGGTCGAACTGGCCGCCGAACGGGAGGCCGAGCGGATCACCTTCGCCGACACCCGCACCCAGCCCCGCTCGGTGATCACGTCCTACGAGTGGTCGGGCAGCGAGACCGGCGGCCGCCGCTACTCGCCGTTCGTCATCAACACCGAGCACCTCAAGCCCTGGCACACCCTCACCGGCCGCCAGCACTTCTTCGTCCAGCACGACTGGATGGCCGAACTCGGCGAACAACTCCCCGTCTACCGGCCGCCGTTGAACACACCCCGGCACTACGGCGACGAGCGTCTGCACGAGGGGGACCGGGCGGAGGTCACCGTCCGCTATCTGACCCCGCACTCCAAGTGGTCCATCCACTCCAACTACCAGGACAACAAGTACATGCTCGACCTGTCCCGGGGCGGCCCCACGGTCTGGATGTCCACCGCCGACGCCGAGAAGATCGGCGTCAGGGACAACGAGTGGATCGAGGCGTACAACCGCAACGGCGTCGTCGCCGCCCGGGCCGTGGTCACCCACCGGATGCCGGAGGGCACCGTGTACATGTACCACGCCCAGGACCGCACCGTGAACGTGCCGAAGACCGAGGTCGGCGGGAAGCGCGGGGGGATCCACAACTCCCTGACCCGGCTGCTGCTCAAGCCCACCCATCTCGCGGGCGGCTACGCGCAGTTCACCTACGCCTTCAACTACTACGGCCCCACCGGCAACCAGCGCGACGAGGTCACCGTCATCCGCCGCCGCGCGCAGAACGTCGAGTACTGAGGAGTACCGGGATGCGTGTCATGGCCCAGGTGGCGATGGTGATGAACCTCGACAAGTGCATCGGCTGCCACACCTGTTCGGTCACCTGCAAACAGACGTGGACCAACCGCACCGGCGTCGAGTACGCCTGGTTCAACAACGTCGAGACCAAGCCCGGCGTCGGCTACCCCCGCCGCTACGAGGACCAGGAGCAGTGGAAGGGCGGCTGGATGCTCGACCGGCGCGGACGGCTCGTCCTGCGCTCCGGCGGGCGGATCAGGCGCCTGCTGTCCCTGTTCTCCAACCCCGACCTGCCGTCGATCGAGGACTACTACGAGCCGGTCACCTACGACTACGACCATCTCGTCAGCGCCCCCGCCCAGGAGGACATGCCCGTCGCCCGGCCCCGTTCCGTCCTCACCGGCCGGCCCACCGCCATCACCTGGGGCGCCAACTGGGAGGACGGCCTGGGCGGCGCGCCCGAGCACGCCGGCGGCGACCCCAACCTCAGCGGGGAATGGGCGCGGAAGGTGAAGTTCGAGTTCGAGCAGACCTTCCTCTTCCATCTGCCCCGGCTGTGCGAGCACTGCCTCAACCCGGCCTGTGTGTCGGCCTGTCCGTCCGGCGCGATGTACAAGCGGGTCGAGGACGGCATCGTCCTGGTCGACCAGGACCGCTGCCGCGGCTGGCGGATGTGCGTGACGGCGTGCCCGTACAAGAAGGTGTACGTCAACCACGCCACCGGCAAGGCCGAGAAGTGCACCTTCTGCTTCCCGCGCATCGAGGCCGGGCAGCCCACCGTCTGCTCCGAGACCTGCGTCGGCCGGCTGCGCTACCTCGGCCTGCTCCTCTACGACGCCGACCGGGTCGGCGAGGCCGCCGCCACCCCGGACGAGAAGGACCTCCTGGACGCCCAGCGCGGTGTCTTCCTCGACCCGCACGACCCCGAAGTGCGCGCCGCCGCACGGGAGTCCGGCATTCCCGAGGACTGGCTGGACGCCGCCCGCCGGTCCCCCGTGTACGACCTGGTGGCCCGCTACCGGGTGGCGCTGCCGCTGCACCCGGAGTACCGCACGCTGCCCATGGTCTGGTACGTGCCGCCGCTCTCCCCCGTCCTCGACGCCGTCGACGCGGCGGGCGGCGACCAGGACGACCCCGACCATGTCTTCGCGGCCGTCACCCGGCTGCGGATTCCGCTGGAGTATCTGGCGGAGCTGTTCACCGCCGGGGACGCCGACGTGGTCGGCGGGGTGCTGATGAAGCTCACCGCCCTGCGCTCGTACATGCGGGAGCGCACCCTCGGCGAGAGCGGCGACGAGGCCGTGCTGAAGGCCGTCGGTCTCACCCCGCGTGAGGCGGAGGACCTGCACCGGCTGCTCGCCGTCGCCAAGTACCGGGACCGGTACGTCGTCCCCGCCGCCCACAAGGAGGACGCCGCCGCGCTGACCGCGCTGGAGAACCGCTGCCCGGTCGAGACGTCCGGTGACACCGGACCCCGCAAGATCATGCTCGGCATCCCCACCCTGCGCCGCGACACCACCGCCGGAGGCCGCAAGTGAGCCCGCTCCCCGCCACCATCCCCGCCCTGGTCCGCACCCGCGTCCGCGCGGCCGTGCGCCGCCCGGCCCGGCTCACCCCCGAGGAGACGGCGAGCCGCGCGCTCACCCTGCGGCTCGTGTCCCTGCTCCTCCAGTACCCCGACGCCGAACTGGTCTCCGCGAGGGACGAGTTGAGCACCGTGGTGGCCGCGCTGCCGGACACGCCCGCGGCCGGGCATCTGGCCCGGTTCACCGACTGGTTCGCCGCCCAGGACGCCGAGGCGCTGGAGCGGCACTACGTCGAGACGTTCGACCTGCGCCGCAGGAGCGGCCTCCACCTCACCTACTACCTGCACGGCGACACCCGCCGCCGGGGCATGGCCCTGCTCACCCTCAACCAGCGCTACCGGGCCGCCGGTTGGGTCATCGACGGCGGGGAGCTGCCCGACCATCTCCCGGTCGTCCTGGAGTTCGCCGCCCTGGCGGGCCCGGGCTCCGGTGAGGCACCGCTGCGTCAGCACCGGCGCGGACTGGAGCTGATCCACGCGGCGCTGACCGACGCCGGCTCCCCGTACCGGCACGTCCTGGCCGCGCTGATCGGCCTGCTGCCGCCGGCCACCGAGGCGGACCGCGAGGCGGTGGCCCGGTTGGTCGCGGAGGGGCCGCCGGAGGAGGCGGTGGGACTCGACCCCTACGGGGCGTACGGGGCCTACGGGGACGGGGAGTTCGCCCCGCCGGGCACGTTCGTGCCGCCCACCCCGGCCCGCCCCACGGAAGGTCCCCGATGAACACCACGTCCGAACTGCTCCTGTGGGTCGCCGTCCCCTACGTCTGCCTGGCCGTGTTCGCCGTCGGACACGTCTGGCGCTACCGGCAGGACCAGTTCGGCTGGACCTCCCGCACCAGCCAGCTCCTCGAACACCGCTGGCTGCGCTGGGGCAGCCCGCTGTTCCACCTGGGCGCCTTCATGGTGATCGCCGGACATGTCGTCGGACTCGCCGTGCCGGACACCTGGACCGAGGCCGTCGGCATCACCGAGCACACCTACCACACCACCGCCGTGTGGGCCGGGTCGGTCGCGGGCCTCGCCATGGTCGCGGGCCTGGGCATGCTGTGCGCCCGCCGGCTGCTGACCCGCCGGATCAGGCTCGGCACCGACCGCAGCGACAAGCTCCTCTTCCCGCTGCTCACCGCCACCGTCCTGCTGGGCATCACCGCGACCGCCGCCCACAACGTCTTCGGCCCCGGCTACGACTACCGGGAGACCGTGTCCGTCTGGTTCCGCGGCCTGTTCGTGCTGCGGCCCCGGCCCGAGGCCATCGCCGACGCCCCGTTCCTCTTCCAGGCGCACGCCCTGACCGCCTGTCTGCTCTTCGCCGCCTGGCCGTTCACCCGGCTGGTCCATGTGTGGAGCGCGCCCGTCGGCTACCTGGCCCGGCCCTACCTCGTCTACCGGCGGCGCACCGCACCGGCCGCCGCCACCGCCCCGACGGCCGCCCCGACGGCCGGGGGCCGCACCGGGCGGGCCGCATGAGTCACGGACCCGCGCTCGCCCCGGACGGCACCACGGACGCCCGGCGCCCGCGCGCGGTGGGCGCGAGCCGCCGCACGGGCTGGGCGATGGTCCTCACCGGGGCCGTCGGCTGGCTCGCCTCCTTCCAGCTCACCGTGGACGACTGGCGGCTGCTGCGCGATCCCGGCTACCGGCCCGCCTGCAACCTGAGCCCCGTCGTGAGCTGCGGCAGCGTGATGTCCAGCCCGCAGGGCAGCGTGTTCGGCTTCCCCAACATGCTGCTCGGGCTGGGCGCCTTCGCCGCCGTGACCGCGCTGGGCGTCACCGTGCTCTGCGGGGCGCGGCTGCCCCGCCGGCTGTGGCTGGCGCTGGACGCCGGGGCACTGGCCGGCGTGGTCTTCGCGCACTGGCTGATCGGGCAGTCGCTGTACGAGCTGAACAAGCTCTGCCCGTACTGCGCCGTCGTCTGGATCGTCACCATCGGCCTGTTCTGGTACGTGACCCTGCACTGCCTGGAACAGGGGATCGTCCCCGCGCCCCGGGGTCTCCTGGACGTCCTGCGCGACACCCACTGGATGCTGCTCGTCACCTGGTACGCGCTGATCGCCCTGCTCGTCCTCACCCGCTTCTGGCCGTACTGGAGCAGCCTGCTCTGACCCGTCACCGCACTCCCGAGAGAAGGCGAGGCAGGACCATGGCATCGACGAATCCCTCGGCCGGACCGAGGCACACCCCTCTCCCCGGCGCCGGTCTCGACGCCGCCCGGATGCCCGGACACTGGCTGCTCGCCCGGCTGGGCAAGCGGGTGCTGCGCCCCGGCGGTGTGGAGCTGACCCGGTGGATGCTGGACACCGCGGGCATCGGCCCCCGGGACCGGGTGGTCGAGCTGGCCGCCGGGCTCGGGGCCACCGCCCGGCTGGCCCTCGCCCGCGGCCCCGCCGCCTACACCGCCGTCGACCGCGACCCCGCCGCCGTGGCCACGCTCGGCGCCCTCGCCGCCCCCGGCCCCACCGAGGTGCGGGCCGTACGGTCGGACGCCGCGGACACCGGTCTGCCGGACGGCACGGCCACCGTCGTGTACGGCGAGGCGATGCTGACGATGCAGCCCGAACCGGCCAAGCGGCGCGTCGTTCGGGAGGCGCGCCGGCTCCTCGACGACACCGGCGGCCGGTACGCCGTCCACGAACTGTGCCTGCTGCCCGACGGGCTGGACCCCGCCCACGCCGAGCTGATCGCCGCGGACCTCAAGGACGCCCTCCATGTCGGCGCCCGCCCCCTGACCCCGACCGGCTGGAGCGGACTCCTCGCCGCCGAGGGGTTCACCGTCACCGCCCGCAGGACGGCCCCGATGGCCCTGCTCGAACCGCGCCGGCTCGTCGCCGACGAGGGGCTGCTCCCCGCCCTGCGGATCGCCGGACGGGCGCTGCGCGACCCGGCCGTCCTGCGCCGCGTACGGCGGATGCGCCGCGTCTTCCGCCGGCACGGCGCCCATCTGGGCGCGATCTGCCTGATCGCCGTTCCCACCCCGCCCGAGCCCTGAGGAGGCATCCCGATGAGCGTCACCGTGATCAACGACCTGGCCGCCGAACTGACCGTGCCCGAGGACGGCACGCTCAGCCGCGTCCTGTACCGCGACGACCGGCTGCGCGTGGTCGGTTTCGCCTTCGCCGCCGGCCAGGAACTCACCGAGCACACGTCCGCCCTGCCCGTGGTCATCCAGGTCGTCCGGGGCCGGCTCGACCTCGTCCTGGGCGAGGAGAAGACCGAGGCGGTGCCGGGGAGCTGGATCCGTCTGCCGGCGCGGCTGCCGCACAGCGTGCGCGCCGTCGAGCCGAGCGTGATGCTGCTGACGATGCTGCCCGGGGCCGGGGCGCTCCCGGCGGCGTGAAACCGGCGTGAGACCGGCGTGAGACCGGTTCGAGGGGCCGCCGGGTCAGGCGTCGTCGAGGACGTCCGTCACCGGGCGGCGCGGCGTGACCGGGCCCCTGGGGCCGTAGCCGATGCGCAGCACCATCTGGACCAGGCCCGTGCCCGCGCCCGGGTCGCGGGCCAGCAGGCGCAGCTCGCGGTCCTCCAGGGCGTGCGAGGTCAGCGAGGTGGCCAGGTCGGCGAGGGTGGCCTCCAGCAGGACGCGCTCCATGGCCTGGCCGGCGCGCAGCCAGTCGGCGGGACGGTCGCCCGGGGTGCTGAGCAGGGCCAGGTGCGGGGTGTGCTCGAAGGAGGTGGTGCCGCGGTCGGCCACCCGCCGGCGTCCGGCGAAGTCCCGCCGGGGGGCCTTGCCGTCCCGTTCACGCGGCCCGAAGGCGTACTCGGGGACGCCGTCGACGGCCGTGTCCGCCTCCGGGCCGAGCCGGGTCCAGCGCACCACGTCCTCGTTGACCTCGGGGTTCATCGCGTCGCGGTTCTCCGCGTCGCGCACCAGGTCGAGCACGGTCTCGGCGTGCCAGGCGCCGGGGAACAGCAGCTCGGCGCCCTCCCGTACGGCGGCCTCCCGCAAAGTGGCCCGCAGCTCCTCGGGCACCTCCTTGTCGGCGAAGGGGTTCCGGCTGGTGTGCCGCTCCCGGATCGCGGGGTGCAGCCGCGCCAGCTCGTCGTCGGGCAGCCGCCCGACGGCCGGGTCGGGGTCGGCCAGGTCGACGGCGGCGAGCAGCAGCGGGTCCCCCGGTTCGGGCAGCAGCCGGGTCTCCGGGACCAGGCCGGCGTGCGCGGCGGCGACCCGGAGGTTGAACAGGGCCGCGCCGCAGCCGATGTGCAGCGCCCGGTCGTCGGGATCGGAGTGCGGCATGGCCCGCTCAAGGTCGGCGTACAGCAGCAGGCGGCGCCCGCCGGTCGCACGGCGGAACCGCCACGGCTGCGCGTTGTGCATGGACGGGGCCGCGGTGGCGTCCGCCACCAGGGCCACCACCGTCCTGTCATCGAGTCGCGATGCCATGGCGCCCTCCTCACAGGATGGTCGCTCGCCGCCGGACGTCCGGCAACCGGAGGTCAGTGCCCCTCTTGCCGGAGCCTGTCCTGGGCCTGGGTGGCGATGACGGCGGCCTGGATGCGCCGCTCCACGCCGAGCTTGGCGAGCAGCCGGGAGATGTGGTTCTTGACGGTCTTCTCGGCGAGGTAGAGGCGCTGGCCGATCTGGCGGTTGGTCAGGCCCTCCCCGATGAGGGCCAGGATCTCCCGCTCCCGCTCGGTCAGACCGGGCAGCGCGTCGGGCTCGGGCTCCGGCTCCTGGCTCTGGCGCAGCCGGGCCATCAGCCGGGCGGTGGCGCTGGGGTCGAGCAGGGACTGCCCGGCGGCCACCGTGCGCACGGCGGAGACCAGGTCGGAGCCCTGGATCTGCTTCAGCACATATCCGGACGCGCCCGCCATGATCGAGTCGAGCAGGGCCTCCTCGTCGTCGAACGAGGTCAGCATCAGACAGGCCAGCTCCGGCATCTGCGAGCGCAGCTCCCGGCAGACGGTCACGCCGTCGCCGTCGGGCAGCCGGACGTCGAGGACCGCGACGTGCGGGCGCAGCGCGGGCACCCGGACCAGGGCCTGCTGGACGTTGGCGGCCTCGCCGACGACGGTGATGTCCGGTTCGTCGTTCAGCAGGTCGTGCACCCCGCGCCGGACCACCTCGTGGTCGTCCAGCAGGAAGACCCGGATCGGGTTGTCGGGACCGGGCTGCTCGCCGTCCGCCATCGGAACGCTCCTTGTTCATGGTCCCGGACCGGACAGCCGGGGTCTGTCGGACCCTACCGACTTCTCCGGGGCGGGATCCAGGCCGGGTTGTCACCCGGGCTCCTCGCGTTCAGCTCGTGGGCACGAGGACGACGGGGCAGTGGGAGTGGTGCAGCAGGACATGGGCGACCGGGCCGACCGGCGGGCCGGGCACGGCCCCGCCCCGGCTGGTGCCGATGACGACGACATCGGCCTCGCGGGTCCCGGCGAGCAGGGCGTGCGCCGGGCCGGTGCGGACCGTGCGGACGTCGACCTCGACGGTGGGGTACTCCTCGCGCAGGCGGGCGACGCCGAACCGCGGCACGGCCTCCTCCGCCCGGTCCTCGCGGGCCTGGCGCTCCTGGCCGGGGCTGGTCGCGGCCACCAGGGAGGGCAGTTCGGGGGTGGTGAACCGGTGCGTCACGGCGTGCACGACCCGCAGCCGGACCCCGCGGCGCGCCGCCTCCCGGAAGGCGTGGACGGCCGCCGGGGCGTCGGCGTCGCTCTCCAGGCCGAGCAGCACCTCCCGGCCCTGGCCGCCGGTGCGGTCCCCGCGGACGACGAGCAGCGGACCGTGCACCCGGGCGGCCAGGCGCCAGCTCACCGAGCCGGCCAGCAGCCCGGAGACGTTGCCGAACCCCCGGGTGCCCACGACGGTGAGCACCGCGCTCTCGCTCTCCCGCGCGAGCACCCGTACGGCGCCGCCCTCCACGCCCCTGGTCTCCACGGGCAGACCCGGATGGCGGTCCCGGACCCGGTCGGCGGCCGACGCCAGCACGGGCCCGGACTCGTCGCGGTCCGGTACGGCGTAGACGACGCGCAGTGTGGTGCCGTACCGGACCGCCTCCTCGGCGGCCGCGTCCAGCGCCCGTACGGAGACCGGCGAACCGTCCACTCCCACGACCACATGACGGTCGGTCATCGGCCTGTTCCCTTCTTCGGTGCGGTGCTCGGGTTCGTCCGGACGGCGCCTCGCCCTCGGCCGAGGTCCGTGTCCGGGTCGCGGCGCGGGCTCGCGGTGCCTTCGGGGCCGTATCCCAGGCGGATCAGCATCTGGACGTGGCTGGTGCGGCCGGGGGTCGGGCTGAGGGAGCGGCGCAGGTCGGGCCATTCCAGGCCCTGGTGCAGCAGGGAGGCGCGCAGCCCGTGGGCGGTGGCGAGGAGCCACACGTGCTGGAGCGCCTGCCCGGCGCGCAACCAGTCCGCGCGCCGGTCGTGCTCGGTGATCAGCACGGCGACGACGGGTTCCGCCTCGAACGGCCGGGCCACCAGCTCCTCGGTGTGCCGCCGCGCGGTGAAGTCCCGCAGGGGGATGCGTTCGCACGCGTCCTGGGGACCGAGAACGGCCCGCGGCAGGCCCGTGCCGGGAGCGGGCCGCAGGTCCTGGTGCACCCACCGGTTGCTCTCCGCCGCACGGTCGGGGTCGGCGCGGTTGCGGCGCTCGGCCTCCGCGGTCAGCCGCAGCAGCCGCGCCGTCTCGACGGGGTCCGGGAACCACAGCCGCGCGCCCTCCGCGCGGGCCGCCTCGCCGAGTTCGCCGCGCACGTACGCGGGCAGCGGCTGCCCGGTGAAGGGGAGCCGGCTGCTGTGCCGGCGCCAGATCGCCTCGTAGAGGTCGGCCCGGTGGCCGGTGGGGCGGCGGACGCCGGTCCCCGCCGGGCGGACGACCGCGAGGAGGCCGGGGTCCTGCGGACAGGGCAGCAGTCGCGCGACCGGGGACCGGGCGCCGTGCGCGATCGCGACCCGCAGGTTCAGGAGGCTCGCCCCGACCGAGAGATGCAGGGCGCGGCCCGCCGGGTCCGTGTACCGCAGGCCGCGTTCGGGGACGGCGCGCACCTGGAAGGTGCCCGACGCGGGGTCCAGGCGGAACGCCCACGGCTGGGTGTTGTGGATCGACGGCGCGGCGGCCGCGGCCGAGACCCAGGTCTGTGTCTCCGGGGTCACGGCGTCGAGGGTGGTGCTCGGCATGACGTCCTCCTCACGCGTCGCGCGCGACAGATGGGTTGTGGCGCAGTGCCAGGGCGTCGCGCACCGCGCCGAGCAGGTAGGCGACCGCCGTGGAGAGCACGAGCAGCACCGCGTACGGCTTCCAGGACTCCCAGGCCCGGGACGGGGCCTCCGGGTGTGACGTGGTCACCCCGCTCACCTCCTGTCCGTCCACCGCGCCGGGTCGTCCGTCGTCGCCGGGTGCGGTACGACGACCACCGGGCAGGCGGAGTGGTGCAGTGCCGCGTGGGCGACCCGTCCGAGCTGGAGCCCGAAGCGGCCCCCGCGGCGCTTCGCCCCGACGACCAGCAGATCGGCCTCGTGCGAGGCGTCGACCAGCACCCGGCGGGCGGGGCCCTCGACGGTACGGCGGCGTACGTCGACGTCCGCCGGGACGTCCCGCAGCGCCGCCTCCAGCTCCTCGGCGGCCTGCTCCTCGTGCAGCCGGGCGGGCTCACCGGCGAGCAGCGGGTGGTCGGTGCTCTCCCGCGCGGGGCACCGCCAGGCCCGTACGGCGTCCAGCGGCACGCCACGGCGCCGGGCCTCCTCCTGGGCGAACCGCACGACCGGCGAGTCCTTCGTCCCGTCGCCGACGCCCACCAGGACGCGGCCGCGGAGCGGGGGCGTCGGCCGGTGGTCGTGACCGCCGCGCAGCACGATGACCGGGCAGTCGGCGTGGGCGGCGACGGCGAGGCCGACGGAGCCGAGCAGCGCCTCCGCGAGGCCGCCGCGGCCACGGGTGCCGACGACCAGCGCGGCGGCGTTCCGGCCCTCGCGCACGAGGGCGTACTCGGGTTCCTCCAGCACCACGTCGGCGGTGACCCGCAGGGCGGGCTGCCGGGCGCGCGCCCGCTGTGCGGCGGCGCCGACGACGTCCTCGGCCGGCGGCACCGCCGACGGCCTGCCGATGTCCCGGGCGAGCGCGGCACCCTCGTACCGCTCCCACAGGCAGGCGTACACCACCCGCAGCGGCACCCCGCGCAGGACGGCCTCGTCGGCGGCCCAGTCGACGGCCCGCAGGCTCGGCTCGGAACCGTCCACGCCCACGACCAGGGGCCTGGGGAGGGCTCGTGCGGCCGGTGCGTCCATGGTTCTCACTCCCTGGGTCGGTGCGGCCGTCGTCCCCGGGTCGGTGCGGCCGGCTTCCGGTTTCAGGGTGGCGGCGCGGGAAGGGCCCGGTGCAGAGCCCGCAGGTCCCCTGTCGCAGGGCCGAACGGAGGCCGTCCCGGTGCCGAGTGGCCCGGCAGTGGGCAGTTCCGGGGACCGAAGTGCCCCGGCTCATGGGGCCGTTCGGCCCCTCTTGGGCCAACTCCGGTCAACGGCGCCGAAACACCGGCGGGTGGCTGCTAGACAGGAGATCGCCCGCCGGAACCGACCGCGGTGCCCGTCCCCCGCTCTTCCTTCCGTCCCTGCCCGTGGAGGCCCTCATGCTGTCCGCAGAATCCGCCGCCGTGGTCCGTGCCACCCTGCCCGCCGTGGCCGGAGCGCTCGACGAGATCACGACCCGCTTCTACGGCACGATGTTCCGCGACCGGCCGGAACTCCTCGACGGGATCTTCAACCGGGGCAACCAGGCCAGCGGGGCCCAGCGGCAGGCGCTGGCCGGCTCGATCGCCGGGTTCGCGACCGCGCTGCTCGACGATCCGGACACCCGCCCGGACACGCTCCTCGACCGGATCGCGCACAAACACGCGGCGGTCGGTGTCACCGACGACCAGTACACGATCGTGCACAAGTACCTGTTCGGCGCGATAGCCGAGGTGCTCGGCGACGCCGTCACCGCGGAGGTCGCGGCCGCCTGGGACGAGGTGTACTGGCTGATGGCCGGCGCGCTGATCGGCCGGGAGGCCCGGCTGTACCAGGACGCGGAGGTCGCGCCCGGCAAGGTGTGGCGGCAGTGGACGGTCGTCGAGCGGCGCACCGAGACCCCCGACGTGGTGTCGTTCCTGCTCCGCCCCGCCGACGGCCTGCCGGCGCCGCGGGCCCGCGCGGGCCAGTACGTGAGCGTACGGGTCCTGATGGGCGACGGCGTGCGCCAGCCGCGCCAGTACAGCCTGTCCTCGGACCCGGGCGGCGACCTGCGGCGGATCACCGTCAAACGGGTCACCGGCACCGGCGGCGCGCCCGACGGCGAGGTGTCCGCGCTGCTGCACGACCAGGTGCGCGAGGGCGACGAACTGACCCTCTCCGCGCCCTTCGGCGATGTCTTCCTCGACGACCCGGCCGACGCCGCCACCCCGGTCGTCCTGGTCTCCGCGGGCATCGGCGGCACCCCCATGGCGAGCATCCTGGCCCATCTCGCGGCCCTCGGCTCGACCCGCCCGGTGCTGGTCCTGCACGCCGACCGCTCCCCCGCCGACCACGCCCTGCGCGCCGAGACCCACGACCTGGTCGATCAACTGCCGCATGGACGTGCCGAGTTCTGGTACGAGCGCCCCGGCTCGGAGGAAGGCACGGCCCACGAGGGCCTGATGGACCTGGCGGATGTCGAACTGCCCTCGGACGCAACGGTGTTCCTGTGCGGGCCGCTGCCGTTCATGCGCGACGCCCGCGCGCAGCTCCTCGGCGCGGGGATCCCGGCGCGGCGCATCCGCTACGAGGTGTTCGGCCCCGACCTGTGGCTGCCCGGCGCCACGGTCTGAACGACACGGACCGGACGACACGGCCCGAACGACACTGACCGGACGGCACGGGGCCGTCCCACCGCACTCCAGGAAAGGAACTGTCATGACCGGCAAGGACATCCGCCCCACCGCCCCCGCCTCCGGCGTGCTGCTGCGCGCGGACGGCGAGGTGGACGCGGACACACTGGCGTACGCCCGCACCAAGATCGACGCGGTGGTGGGCCGGCCGGGACTGCCCGCCGTCAGCGGCGAGGTGCACATCACGAGGTCGTCCGCCCCGCACGCGGGCCGGCCCTGGGCGGCGACGGCCGCCCTCCACGTCGGACGGCACGAGGTGGTCGTCCTCGCCGAGGAGGCCACCGGGCGCGAGCTGGTCGACCAGCTCCAGGACCGGTTGCGCCGCCGGACCGACAAGGCGGCACACGCCGGACGGGACGACCGGCGGGCGGCGGCTCCGCCGTGGCGCGGCGGGGTCGAGTCCGCGTCGGCCTGAGTCCGCGTCGGCCTGAGGCCGCGTCCGCCTGAATACGCGTCCGCCTGAATAACCCCCCGCCTCCAGGACGGGCCCGGTCGGTGACGGTCCACAGGCCGGGCCTCGGCGGTGTCACCCGCGCCGCCGCCCCTGGTCAGACCGCGCGCACCGGGTGCCGTACGACGGCGTCGAACAGGTAGCCCTGGGTGTTGGGGACGGTGGTGTCGGGCTGGGTACGGCCCGCGCTGTCGGTCGCCCGCGCGAGCAGGGTGTACGAACCCGGCGCCGAGGGACGCCAGTCGGTGGACCAGCGGACCCAGCCGTGCCGGCGCGGGGTGTCGTGCAGCCGGGCCCGCCGCCAGGACGCGCCGCCGTCGGTGCTCACCTCGACCCGGACGACACCGCCCGCCCCCGACCAGGAGCGTCCGGTCAGCCGGTGCGCCACGCGCGCGTCGAGCGCCGCGTCCCAGTCCAGCTCCCAGGCGCTCTTGACGGTCTGCCGGCTCAGCGGGGCGCTGCCGCCCTCGGGGTACGCGGCGCCGAACAGCCGGTAGAAGTCGGTGTTCCAGGGCGAGTACAGCGGCTGGTCGGCCACCTCGATGTCGCCGACCCACTTGACCGACGCGATGCCGATCCAGGACGGCACGACGACCCGGACCGGGAACCCGTGGTCGTACGGCAGCGGTTCGCCGTTCATCTCGTAGGCGAGGAGGACGTCGTCGAGGGCCTTGGACAGCGGCAGCGGGCGGCGGACCCGGCCGAGGTTCGTGCCGTCCGCGGTGACGTAGTCGGGGTCGAGGCCGCGGGGCAGCACGTCCACGGCCCGCCGGTGCAGGCCGGCGCGCCTGAGGACGTCCGCGAGCCGCACCCCGCGCCAGCTCGCCGTGCCGATCGCGCCGAGCGTCCAGGCCGTGCCGCTGACCGGCTGGCCCTGCTGGCTCGTGAAGAAGCTGCGGCCGTTGCCCGCGCACTCCACGAACGCCGTGCGGGTGACGGCGGGCAGCCGCTTGAGGTCGCGGAGGGTGAGGTCCACGGGGCCGCCGCGCAGTCCGGCGCCGTGCACGGTGAGCCGCCAGTCGGCCGCGTCCAGGACGGGCGTGGAGGTGTGGTTGCGGACGAAGAAGCGGTCGGCGGGGGTGTGGTAGCCGGTGCCGGCGAAGGAGGCGAACTTCGACTCGGCGTTGGTGCCGCGGACGGTGAAGCGGTCGTCGGGGAGCGGCTTCACGATGCCGGGGGCGGTGGTGTTCGTGGGGGCGGCGAAGGCGGGGGCCGCGAATGCGGGCAGGGCGCCGCCGCTCGCGAGTCCCGCGGCGGCCAGGAGGCGGAGCATGTCGCGGCGGGCGACGCCGTCGGCGCGGGCCTCGCCGGCCAGCCACTGGCGCAGTCTGCGGCGGTCGTAGGCGGATTCGGACGTGGAGACGGGCATGGGGGCCTGCCTTTCCGGGGCGGGAAGGGGCGGTGCGCGAGGTGTGGCGCGGGGATGCCTGGACCGGGGCGGGCGGTCACGGGCGTGCCGCGGCCACGTCCCTGGCAGGTGGGGTGGGGAAGAGGTGACTCAACAACAGCCGCGCGACAGTGACGCGCGGGACCGCGGAACGGGGCGGTGGGTGTCGAGGTTCACGGGGCCATGGTAGGAGACGGCGGTGAAGTCGGCCCGCGCTTCAGGGAGTTCGGGAGTCGGGCGGTGTGCTCGGGCGGGCCGTCAGGGTTCCTCGGAGTCGCCGCCGCCGAGGCCGGTGAGGGCGCCGACGGGGTCCGGGTCGGGGGTGCCGCGGGGCCACCAGTCGTCACGGTCCGGCTCGGACTCGTAGGCGTACCACAGGCCGTCGCGGCCGAAGCGGAGCTGGAGACCGCCCCGGGGGTGGGTGAGGTGGTTGCGCCAGGGCCGGAAGGCGGGGAGGTCGGCGGCCAGGAGCAGCGGGCGGGCCCGGTCGAAGCGGCCGGCCGGCGGGTCCCAGGGTTCCTCCAGGACGGTGAGGCCGTCCGGGCCGCCCTGCCGCCACGCGGCGACCGCGCGCGCCAGGTCGGCAGGGGTGCGGCCGGCGGCGGAGGCGAGGGAGGCGTAGAGGGAGCGGGTGGCGGCGGTCAGCCCGGAGCCGGGGCGAGCGGCGGCGAGCCGTACCGCGTCCTGCCACAGGGTGAGTTCGCCGATCTCGTCGTGGCCGGTGGCCAGCAGGGCGTGGGCGCGGGCGGCGGCGTCGGTGGCGAGCTGGTCGAGCTGGAAGGCGTCGGGTCCGCCGGGCGCGGAGGGGTAGGCCGGGGGCTGCTCGGGGTGCGCGGGCGCGGGCAACGGGGGCGGGAGCGGCGGGAGTCGGCGCGCGGCGAGGGCCTCGGTGGCGCGGACGCCCGGCAGCGGTGCCGGGTCCTGTTCCTGGGCGGCGCGGGCGGCCCGCGTGGCGTTACGGCGGGACAGGGCGTCCAGCAGTTCCCGTTCGCCCCGGCCGCGCAGCAGGAGCAGGACGAACGGGTCGGCGTCCAGGAGACGTGCGGTCTGGTAGCACAGGGCGGCGGCGTGCTTGCAGGGGTGGCCGCGGTCGGGGCAGGTGCAGTGCGGATCGAGGTCGCCGGGGCCGGGCAGCAACGGCACCCCGCACTCGGCGAGCGACTCCGGCATCTCCTTGTCGAGCAGCGCGGCGATGTGCGCGGGGCGCTCCACGGCGGCGTCCAGGAACCGCTCCCAGTCGTCGGCGCCGAACGTACGCAGCCGCACCTGTACGCGGTAGGGCCGGGGACGGCTCCCCCGCACGTACGCGAGGACCAGCCCCGGGGTGACCGTGATGGCGTCCACGCTGCCCTGCTCGGCGTAACTCCGCCCGCGCGCCAGCCGCTTGGCGTCCAACGCCCCTTCCTCCAGGGCGGCGACCCAGGCGTTCCCCCACCAGGTCTCGGCGAACCGTGACGCGGCGGGCCGGGGCGCGAAGGCGGCGAAGGTACGCCGATGATCGCCGTCCCGGGCGGGGGCGGCCATGGAACGGGGAACGTGGGCCGCCACCCCGGACTCCACGTCCGGCTCGGGCTCGGGCAGATGCTCGGGCTCGGAGGCGTCCGACGGCATACGGAACGCCCCGGCGAGCACCTGCCGCACGGCCCGGGCCCGCTCCCGGGAAACGTCCCCGGCCCCGGCACGCGCGACGGCGTCGACGGCCCGCTCGGCGGGCGTCCGCCCCACCCGCGGAACAGACACCTCCCCGCTACGAGCCTGGGCCCGAGCCGCCCGCAACGCCTCCCGAGCCAGATCCCCGGGCCGCGCACCGTCCGACTCCGCGGGTTGGTTCTCCGACGGACGCTCACCGGACGCCGGGGTCCCGTCCGCAGCCGGGTCCACGGGACGACCGGTGGGTGGGACAAACTCGGCCGAGTGACCGTCCGCCGACACGGAACCGGCGGGGCGCCGCAGGGCCGCCCGCACGGCGTCCCCTGGCCTCGTCTCGCCCGCCCCCTGGGACGCGTCCAGGACCTCGCCGGAAGGTACGGCATCCGCCACGCCACTGTTGGCCAAGGCCATCCGACGCCGCAGGGCGGCACGCGCCGCGTCACCCGGCCTCGGCGCGCGGGGCTCGTCCGGCGTGCGGGACTCGTCCGCGGCCCCGGTCCCTGGGGCGGAGCCCGTCGGGCCGTGCAAGGCCGCGCGCGCAGCGTCGCCCGGCCTGGGCGTCCGGGGCGGGGTCGGCTCGTGGGGCACATCCGGCTGTGGAGACCCGTCCCCCGCCTCGATACCGGGGGCAGAGGCCGCGACGCCGCGCAGGGCGGCACGCGCCACGTCGCCCGGCCTCGCAGCCCGGGGCGCGTCCGACTGCCGAGGCTCGTCCACGGCCTCGATTCCCGGGGCGGAGCCCGACGGGCCGCGCAGGGCCTCGCGCACCGCGTCGCCCGGCTTCGGCGCCCGGGGCTCACCCAACTCTCGGGACACATCCGACTGCTGAGGCCCGTCCACGGCCTCGGCACCCGGGGTGGAGCCCGCCAAGCCGCCCAAGGGCGCGCGCACCGCATCACCCGGCCTCGGCGCGCGGGGCCCGCCCGGCGCACCGGACTCGCCCGGCAGCCGGGACTCGTCCGCCGCCTCGGTGCCCGGCACCGGATCCGTCGCACGATCGGCGCCCGACACCGTGCCCATCGCACCACCCTCACCAGGCACCGGGTCCGTCGCACCACCAACACCCGGCACCGGGTCCGTCGCACCGCCAACACTCGGCACCGGAACCGCCGTGCCGTCGGCGTCGGCGGGCGTCGAGTCGCCCCGCAACGCCGCACGCACCGCATCCCCCGGGCCGGGCTCGGGGCGGGAGGCTCCCTCCTCGGGTGGCGCCGTCGAAGGGCGCCCGCGGTCGCGCGCGGCGCGCAGGGCACGGCGGGCCTCGTCCGCGGGGCGGGGGCCGGGGTCCGAGTGGTCCCGCATCACGCCTCCCTCCTCAGGCGGACCAGATCGGTCAGTTCGCGGTCCGTCAGTTCCGTGAGGGCGGATTCTCCGGAGCCGAGGATCGCGTCGGCCAAGGCGCGCTTGGCCTGGAGCATGTCGGCGATGCGGTCCTCGACGGTGCCCTCGGTGATGAGGCGGTGGACCTGGACGGGCTGGGTCTGGCCGATGCGGTAGGCGCGGTCGGTGGCCTGTTCCTCCACGGCCGGGTTCCACCAGCGGTCGAAGTGGACGACATGGCCCGCGCGGGTGAGGTTGAGGCCGGTGCCGGCGGCCTTGAGGGAGAGGACGAGGACCGGCGTGGCGCCGCTCTGGAAGCGGTCCACCATGCGTTCCCGTTCGGGCACGGGTGTGCCGCCGTGGAGCAGGTCGACGGGGATCGCGCGGGCGGCGAGGTGCGCGGTGATCAGGCGGGCCATGCCGACGTACTGGGTGAACACGAGCGCGGACCCGTCCTCGGCGAGCAGCGTGTCGAGGAGTTCGTCGAGCAGGGCGAGTTTGCCGGAGCGGGCGGCGAGGGCGTCGCCCACGGCGGTCGCCTCCTCCTTGAGGTACAGCGCCGGGTGGTCGCAGATCTGCTTGAGCGCGCCGAGCAGCTTGAGCACCAGGCCCCGGCGGGCGATGCCGTCCGCCGTCTCGATGGCGAGCAGCGACTCGCGCACCACCGCCTCGTAGAGCGCCGCCTGTTCACGGGTGAGCGGGACCGGATGGTCGGTCTCGGTCTTGGGCGGCAGCTCGGGCACGATCCCGGGGTCGGACTTCTTGCGGCGCAGCAGGAACGGGCGGACCAGCCGCGAGAGCCGCTCCACCGCCTCCGCATCCTCGCCGTTCTCGACGGCACGCGCATGGCGGGCGCGGAAGGACTTCAGGGGGCCGAGGAGTCCGGGCGTCGTCCAGTCGAGCAGGGCCCACAGTTCGGACAGGTTGTTCTCGACGGGTGTACCGGTGAGCGCCACGCGCGCGGGCGTCGGGATCGTGCGCAGCGCCTTGGCGGTCGCCGAGTAGGGGTTCTTCACGTGCTGGGCCTCGTCGGCGACGACCATGCCCCACGGCTGTTCGGCGAGCGCGGGCGCCGCGGAGCGCATGGTGCCGTAGGTGGTGAGGACGAAACCGCCGGTCAGGTCGTCGAGGCTGCGGTCGGTGCCGTGGAAGCGGCGGACGGGGACGCCGGGCGCGAAGCGGTGGATCTCGCGCTGCCAGTTGCCGAGGAGGGAGGCGGGGCAGACCACCAGGGTCGGTTCGGTGCGGGCCCGGCGCAGATGGAGGGCGATCACGGTGACGGTCTTGCCGAGGCCCATGTCGTCGGCGAGGCAGCCGCCGAGGCCGAGGGAGGTCATGAGGTCCAGCCAGGCCAGGCCCCGGAGTTGGTAGTCGCGCAGGGTGGCCTGGAGGCCGGGCGGTGGCTCGGCGGGGCGGACGCCCGCGGTGAGCCGGTCGCGCAGGGTGGCCAGCGCGCCGACGGGCACCGCCTCGACCGGTTCGCCGTCGACCTCGGCGGTGCCGGTGAGCGCGGCGGACAGGGCGTCGACCGGGTCCAGCAGGCCCAGTTCGCGTTTGCGCGCCTTGCGGACGAGCGCGGGGTCGACCAGGACCCACTGGTCCCGGAGGCGGACGACGGGCCGGTGGGCCTCGGCGAGCATGTCCATCTCGGCTTCGCTGAGCGGATCGCCGCCGAGCGCCAACTGCCAGCGGAACTGGAGGAGTTCGTCGCTCTCGAAGAAGCCGGTGCCGTCGGTCGCCGAGCCGGGAGCGGGCCGTACGACGGCGGCGGCGCTCAGGTCCTGGGCGAGGTCGCGCGGCCAGTGCACGGCGACCCCGGCGGCCGCGAGGCGGGTCGCGGCCACGCCGAGCAGATCGCCCAGTTCCTCCTCGGACAGGGCGAGGACGTCGGGGGCGTCCTGGTCGGCGAGCCGGGCGAGCGGCGGCCAGACGCGGGCCGCGCGGCGCACGGCGAGCGCGGCGTCGACCCGCGCGCGGGGCCCGAAGGCGGCGTCGGCGGCGCCCGCCCACAGGGTCGCCGCGTCCGTCACCAGGGTGGGGTCGGCGAGGCTGTGCACCTGGACGATCGCGGCGCCCGCGCGGCGCGCCGACTCCCCGTCGTCGAAGAGGTCGTAGGCCGAGAGGTCCAGGCGGAGCGAGATCCGCACGCCCGCGTCCATGCCGGCGGCGACCTCGGCGGCCCAGTCGTGGGCGGCGGGGCCGGGCAGCCGCTGGGGCGGGCGGTCCGCGAAGGGCTTCCCGCACGCGTGCGGCGCCGCGGGGGTCCGGGGCAGGGTGTCCGCGACGGCGTCCAGGAAGGAGCGCATCAGGGCCTCGGGCTGCGGCAGCCGGAGCGCGCCGGGGCCGGGCAGCGGAACGGCGTGCCCCTCGGGGGGCAGGGCGGCGGCGACGGCGCGCAGGTGTGCGATGTCCTGCGGGTCGAGCGGGCCGGCCCGCCAGGCGTCGTGCCCCGCCGGGGTCAGACCGGGCAGCAGACGCCCGCGCGCGGTGAGCCGCAGGGCGTGCAGCGCGGCGGCGCCCCAGCAGGCGGTGGCGGGATGAGCGGCGGGGTCGCGGCGGGCGTGCACGAGCAGCGGGAGCGCCTTGTCGAGGGGCAGCGACAGGGCGGGCGCCGCCCTGCGGCGCACGGACGCGCCGTGCGGGCGGACGACGGTCAGTTCGGTGGGCTCCGCGTGCGGGGTGTCGGGCAGCGGGCCGCCGTCGGGGTCCCACAGGGCGATCCGGCCGTCGCGCGGGAGGGGCGCGGGCAGGAAGACGGCGGCGAGCCGTACGGCGGCGGCGTGCGCGGCCACGGGTACGGCCGCACCGCGCTCTGTCGTACGCATCGTCCACCTCCCGCCCTCCTGTCGGATCACTCGTCTCCGACTCTACGGGCGGGGTCCGACAATCGGCCCCGGCGGCCTGTCCGAGCGGCGCGCGCCCGGCCCCGGCGGCCGGTCAGGGCACGGTGCGCGAGACGACGTACACCATCGGGTATATCGGGTTCTGGTGGTTCACGACGACGTCCAGGGTCGGCGTCGGGTTCTTCCGCTCGCGGACCAGGCCGTAGTACTCGCCGGTGCGCGCGCCGGGTCCGGAGAACCGCCAGCCGGTGATGTCCCGGTCGCGGGCGCTGATCGTGATGTCGTCCTTGCGCAGGTCGTCGCGGCTGACGCCGATGTCGGAGAGGAACTGGTCGAGTCCGGCGTGCGTGGTCTGGAACTGCACGTAGAGCCGGCTGGTCTTCCAGTTGTTCGTCTCGTAGTAGGCGACCTGGTTCGAGGGGTGCGGGACCGGCACCTGGTAGAGGCGGCGCTGGACCTTGGACGGCCAGCCCTCGGTCAGCCCGGTCGCCGAGTACTTGGCCTCCTTGTCCTTGCCGCTGTCGCGGCTCTGGTTGGCGGAGATCACCAGGTAGCCGGCCGGGACGCCGATGAGCAGCACGATGATCAGCAGGGTGAGCGCCCTGCGGCGGATCACATGGCGGCGGTCCTCGGGCGGGCGGGGCGGTTCGTCGGGCGGTGTGGCCTGGCGGGGCAGCGCGGCGGTCACGCGGTGTCCCGGGCGCGGCGGGCCGCCTCGGTGAACCGTTCGAAGCGCTCGTAGCGCTCCACGCGGCGGCGCTTGGCGCGCCGGAAGCGGCGGGCGACCAGCCGGGACAGATCGGCTGCGCCGACCATGCCGGCCTCGGGGCCGAGCTGGGCGCGCACGATCCGGGCCTCGGGGCGGTAGCCGCGGCCGGTGAGCTGGCGTTTGAAGGCGTCCCGCGCGGGCGCGATGAGGAGGTCGTCGGCGGCCGAGACCCCGCCGCCGATGACGAAGCAGGAGGGGTCCAGGGCGGCGGCGAGGTTGGCGATGCCGACGCCGAGCCACTGGCCGATGTCCTGGAGCAGCTCGATGCACATCGCGTCGCCCTCGCGGGCGAGTTCCGTGATCATCGGCCCGGTGATGTCGCCGATCTGCCCCTTGACGTGCTCGATGATCCCGTAGGCCACCGGGGAGTCGGCGGCGGCCAGCTCCTTGGCCTCGCGGACCAGCGCGTTGCCGGAGCTGTACTGCTCCCAGCAGCCGCGGTTGCCGCACGGGCAGCGGTGGCCGCCGGGGACGACCTGCATATGGCCGAACTCGCCGGCGACACCGTACTTGCCGCGCTTGACCTGGCCCTCTTCGAGGATGGCGCCGCCGATGCCGGTACCGAGGGTGATCATGACCAGGTGGTCCTCGCCGCGGCCGGCGCCGAAGCGCCACTCGGCCCAGGCGGCGGTGTTGGCGTCGTTGTCGACCAGCACGGGCACCGCGAGCCGGTCGGAGAGCCGGTCCCTGAGGGGCTCGTTGCGCCAGGACAGATGGGGCGCGAACAGCACGCGGTTGCGGTCGGCGTCGACCCACCCGGCGGCGCCGACGCCGACCGCGTGCACGTCGTGGCGGTCGGAGAGGTCCAGGACGAGTTCGACGATCGTGTCCTCGACGACCTTCGGGCTCTTGGACTTGTCCGGGGTCTCCGCGCGGACCTTCTCCAGGATGTTGCCGTCGGCGTCGACGACACCGGCCATCACCTTGGTGCCGCCGATGTCGATGCCGACCGTGGGCACCCGGGGTGCGGTCAGGTGCGAGCGGCGCTCCCTGGTGCCCACCGTGCGCAGGGCGGGGGCGCGACGGGAGCCGATGGGGGCGGTGAAGTTGCCGTAGGTGCTCATCAAGGCCAAATTCTGCCTCACGCGTACGGCGGGTGCCGTACAGGGGAGGAAGGCCCCTTCCGGTCGCATTGTCCGGACAATACGACGATCAAGGCGAGCCCCGGAGGCGGCCCGGCGCGCTCAGGACCGTACGAGAAGCTGGAACTCGAACGAGTAGCGGCTCGGCCGGTAGATGTGGTCGCCGAACTCCACGGCGCGCCCGGTGTCGTCGAAGGTCGTGCGCTGCATGGTGAGCAGCGGGGCGCCCTCCGCCTCGGTGAGCCGCTCGGCCTCGGCGGCGGTGGCGGCGCGGGCGCCGATGGACTGGCGGGCGCTGTGCAGGGTGATCCCGGCGGCGCGCATCAGCCGGTACAGGCCGGTCGCCTCCAGCCGGCCGGTGTCCAGTTCGAGCAGGCCGGCGGGGAGGTGGTTGCACAGGTAGGCCATGGGTTCGCCGTGCGCGAGGCGCAGCCGCTCCACCCGGTGCACCTCGCTGCCCTCGGCGACCGACAGCGCGGCGGCGACCTCGGCGGACGCGGGCTCGACGGTGTTGACCACGACGGTGGTCGCGGGGCGCTGGCCGGCCGCCTCCAGGTCGTCGAAGAGGCTGCTCAGCTCCAGGGGCCGCTTGACCTGGCTGTGCACGACCTGGGTGCCGACACCGCGGCGGCGCACCAGCAGGCCCTTGTCGACGAGGGACTGGATCGCCTGGCGCACGGTCGGGCGGGACAGGCCGAGCCGGCCCGCCAGCTCGATCTCGTTGCCCAGCAGGCTGCCCGGGGTGAGCGATCCGTGCTCGATCGCCGCCTCCAACTGCTGGGAGAGCTGGAAGTACAGGGGGACCGGTGAGCTACGGTCCACACGCAGGTCGAGCGTCACGGTCGGGTCCACTTCTGGTTTCTGCACCCGCCGAGCGTAGCTCCGGGCGCTGTTGACGGGAAGTTGTGTAGTTCGATTGTCCGGACATACACATTGACACAGCCCCGTCTGCGAGGTCACTTTGTTCTCATGCGCATCGGGGTCATCGGGACGGGCCGCATCGGCACCATTCATGCGAACACGCTCAGCCGTCACCGCGAGGTCGGGTCCCTGATCCTCACGGACTCGGACCCCGCGCGGGCGCAGGCGCTCGCGCTGCGGCTCGGCGAGACGGCCGCCCCCGGGGTGGAGGAGATCTTCCGCTGGGGCGTGGACGCGGTGGTGATCACGGCCTCCACCGCGGCGCACGCCGAACTGATCGGCCGGGCGGCGCGCAGCGGGCTCCCGGTGTTCTGCGAGCAGCCCATCGCCCTGGACCTGACGGGCACGCTCCAGGCGATCGCCGAGGTGGAGGCCGCGGGAACGATCCTCCAGATGGGCTACCAGCGCCGCTTCGACAAGGGGTACGCCGGGGCGCGGGAGGCGGTGCGGTCCGGACGGCTCGGGCGGCTGCACACCGTACGGGCGCTGACCTCGGACCAGTCGCCGCCGCCGGCCGACTGGCTGCCGGTCTCCGGCGGCATCTTCCGGGACGCCCTCATCCACGACTTCGACTGTCTGCGCTGGGTCACCGGGCGCGAGGTGCGGGACGTGTACGCGACCGGGTCCGACGCGGGGCCCGCGATGTTCCGCGCGGCGCGGGACGTCGACACGGCGGCCGTGGTCCTCACGCTGGACGACGGCACGCTCGCCACGGCCACGGCGACCCGGCTGAACGGCGCCGGCTACGACGTGCGCATGGAGCTGGCCGGTGAGCTGGACCAGATCGTCGTCGGCTTGGACGACCGCACCCCGATCGCCTCCACCGAGCCCACCGGCCCACCGGCCGCCGACAAGCCCTGGACGGGCTTCCTGGAGCGCTTCGCGCCCGCGTACGAGGCGGAGCTGATCGCGTTCGTGGAGGTGCTGCACGGCCAGCGCCCCAACCCGTGCGACGGCCGCGAGGCGCTGCACGCGCTGCGGATCGCCGAGGCGTGCGAGACGTCCCGCCGGGAGCGCCGGGCGGTGGCGATGGCGGAGATCCCGGGGGCGACGGCCGGGATCGGGTGAGCCGGGATCGGGTGAGCCGGGGCGCGGGCGAGGTGCCGTGCGCGCGGGCCACCGCGCCGTTCGCCCCAACGTCCCGGCCTAGTGCCCGTCCTCGTCGAGGAGGCCCGCGTCGTAGGCGAGCAGGGCGATCTGGACGCGGTTGTTGAGGTCGAGTTTGGCCAGGACGCGGGAGACGTGGGCCTTGACGGTGGCGACGCTCATGAACAGGGCCGCGGCGATCTCGGCGTTGGACAGTCCCCGGCCGACGGCGACGGCGACCTCGCGTTCGCGCTCCCCCAGGCCGGCGAGCCGTTCACGCGCGCGTGCGTGGCGGGTGTCGGCCGCCGTGCCGGCCGCGTGCGCCATCAACTGACGGGTGACGGTCGGTGACAGGACGGGGTCGCCGCCCGCGACCCGGCGCACCGCGTCGAGGATCTCGGCGGGCGGGGTGTCCTTGAGGACGAACCCGGCGGCGCCCGCGCGCAGCGCCCGCAGCACCTGTTCGTCGGCGTGGAAGGTGGTGAGGACGACGACCTGCGGGGCGTCCGGCCGGGCCCGTACCCGCTCCGTGGCGACGATGCCGTCCACGGCCGGCATCCGGATGTCCATGAGGACGACGTCGGGCCGGGTGCGTTCGACGAGCGCCTCGACCTCGCCGCCGTCCGCGGCCTCGCCGACGATCTCGATGTCCTCGGCGCCGCCCATCATGAAGGACAGACCGGCCCGCACCAGCGGATCGTCGTCGACGAGCAGAAGTCTGATCGCAGTCATGTGCCTTACGTAATCACGGTTGCGGCCGCCGAGTTGAGCCCGGGACGGCTACGGCGCCGCCGCGGGCCAGGGCAGCCAGGCCCGTACCTCGAACCCGCCGTCCGCGCGCGGGCCGTGCTCCAGGCTGCCGCCGGTGAGCGTGGCGCGTTCGGTCAGCCCGATGAGGCCCTGGCCGGAGCCGGGCACGTGCGGGACGTGGCCCTCGGGGGCCGGGTTGCGCACGGTCAGGGAGAGGCCCTCGCCGGGCCCGCCGGTGACGGTCACGGCGACCTCGGCGCCCGGCGCGTGCTTGCGGGCGTTGGTGAGGCACTCCTGCGCGATGCGGTAGGCGGTGCGTCCGACGGAGGCGGGCACGGAGCCCGGGTCGGTGATCCGCTGGTCGAGGGTGACCTTGGCGCCGGCCTCGCGGGACTCGCCGACGAGGGCGTCCAGGGCGGCCAGGGTGGGCTGCGGCCGGCCGCCCTGCTCGTCGGGTTCGCCGGCCCGCAGGACGCCGATGATCTCGCGGAGGTCCTGGAGCGCCTCGTGGGCGCTCTCCCGGATCACCCCGGCGGCCCGCGCGATCTCCTCGCGGGGCGCGTCCGGCCGGAACTCCAGCGCGCCCGCGTGCACGCTGAGCAGGGTCAGCCGGTGGGCGAGCACGTCGTGCATCTCGCGCGCGATGGCCTCCCGGGCCAGCCGCTGCGCCTGCTCGGCCCGCAGCCGCGCCTCGGTCTCGGCCCGCCGCGCACGGTCGCGCAGGCTGACCATGAGCAGCCGTTTGGACCGTACGACCATCCCCCAGCCGATGACCGCGACACAGAGGACGGCGCTGAACACCACGGCGGGGCCGTAGCCCAGCTCGGGGTCGGGGCGGACCCACATCAGGAGCGGGAGCAGGGCGATCTGTACGCCGCCGACCCAGGCCACGTACCGGAAGGGCCGGTGCACGGCGAGGGTGAACAGGGCGACCGCGCCGAGCCCGGCCGAGGTGGTCGAGACGAAGGCGAGGGGCAGCGTGGCGACGGCCAGACCGAGCGGCCAGCGGCGGCGCAGCCAGACCGCGCCGCAGGACAGGGCGCCGAGCAGCAGGTCGACCGCGACGAGCGCCTGGGGCAGGTCCTGGTCGCTGGTGAGCGGCTCGGCGGCGGCCAGAGCGATGCCGACGGCGATCAGGAAGCAGGTGAGGTCGACCACCCAGTCCCGGGCCGTACGCCGGGGCGGCCGGCCGGGACGCCCGGCGTCCGGATCCAGCTCCGCGACCACGGCGGACGGCAGCAGCCACCGGTGCCGCGCGAACCTCGGCGCCGTACGCATCGCGCTGTCGTCAACCCTCATGGCGGTCCCTCATGGTCGACAAATCTACGCAGCGAAGGGCCCCGCCACCTCCCCGTGGACCGGATCGCCTACCGAAGGAGCGGGGACGTGGCCGAAGGTCGCAGTGGGGACCTACTTTCGGCGCGGCTCCTGTCGCCTTTTCGGGCCGTCAGCGCGCGCACGCATCGACTTGGCGAGCGCCGCCTCCAGGGATCTGTTCTCTTCGACGGTGAGGATGTTCCTTATTCCGGCGTTCTTCACCCAGCCGTTCAGAAGGGCGTGCGAGCCGCCCAGCCTGAGCGAATAGGACCACAGGCTTTCACCTGTCGCATCACCGTTCCACCCGGCCGCCCACTGGAGCAGATGAAATCTCTTCTGCTCGCGGTCATAACGCACGGATTGCATCGTCATCTCGCCGAGAATTCTCCGCACCTGCCAGTGTTTTCGACGATTGTTCATCAGCCGGAGTACGGATCGAAAGAGATTTGAGCGGTTCCTGAGGTTGGCCCGCGGATGAGCGTCCCGTCAGGGCCGCGGCCGCGTCACCGTGTCCAGGTAGAACGCGTCGATGCTCTGCACCGCCTGCTCGAACTCCTCCAGGTTGACCGGCTTGGTGACGTACGCGTTGGCGTGGCTGCTGTAGGCGCCGGTGACGTCGTCCGGGGCGGTGGACGTGGTGAGGACGACCACCGGGATGGTCTGGAGGTCCTCGTCCGACTTGAGGATCTTCAGCAGCTCACGGCCGTTCATGCGCGGCATGTTGAGGTCGAGGACGATCAGGTCGGGGCGCGCGTTGCCGTCGCCGCGCAGGTGCTCCAGCGCGGCGACTCCGTCGGTGACCTGGACCAGGTTGCGGGCTCCCCGCTCCGCGAGGGCTTCCTCGATGAGCATGGCGTCGGCCACGTCGTCCTCGACGAGCAGGACGTCGAACGGGCGGGCAGGGGTGGTCATCATCGGAAGCTCCGTGGGCTGTTCGTCGGAGTGGTGGAAGAGTCCCGGCCAGCGGCGCCGGGCTCCTTGCCGGGTCATGCCGCAGGCGGCGCCGAGCTGCGGGTAGCCAGCGCCGGCGCGGGCGGCGGCCACGGCCGCTTCCCGCTGGAGCCGCTCGGCGGCCCGCCGTACGTGGTCCAGCAGGTGGAGCAGGGCCAGGGCCTGGGCCGGGTCGTCCGTCGGCGGGTCCCCGGGAGCCTTGAGGAGCTGGTCGGAGAGGCGCCGCACAAGGTCGCCGACCGCGTCGTCGGCGACGACGGCCGTCTCCTGCGGGGTGGTCCGCAGGTGGAAGTTCTTGCCAGGCATGCCCGGCACTCTAGGCTCCCGGGACCACCCGCGACAACAACCGTTGTCGCCCTCTAGAGTGTGCTGGCCGCGCCTTCGGGCGGCTGTCGCAGCGAGGAGCCCTCCCAGGATGACCGGCAACACCAGACCACCGCGTGCACCGTGGCTCGCCAGGTGGACGACCCGGCGATGGCTTCGTGTCGGGGCGGCCGTGTCCCTGGCGGTCCTGGCCGCCCTCGGCACGGCGGGAGCATGGGTCCTGGCGCGGACCGAGACGATCAGCAACGACCTCGTCGACGTCCGCTCCCCCGCGCTGACCGCGGCGATCCGTCTGGAGTCGGCGCTGCTCAACCAGGAGACGGGCATCCGCGGTTACGGCGCCACCGGCACACCGGCGTTCAAGGTCCCCTACACCGAGGGCCTCGCCGAGGAGAAGACGCGCACGGCGCAGCTCGCCGGGCTGCTCCAGGGCGACAAGGCCCGGCTGGCGGACCTGGAGGCCGTACAGGACGCCGTGGAGCGGTGGCAGGAGCGGATCGCGCGGCCGATCGCGGCCGCGCCGCCGGGTGCGCCGTCGCCGCTGGCCACCGAGCGGGCGGCGGAGGGCAAGAGCGCCTTCGACGACGTCCGGGCTGCCCTGGGCGAACAGCAGGAGCGGCTCCGCGCGGACCGGGTCCAGGCCCGGGACGACCTGATGTCCGTCACGGCGTTGCGCAACGGCGTGTTCGGCGCCATCGCCGTCCTCATCGTGGTGCTGACGGCCTTCGTCTTCGAGGGGCTGCGGCGCGGCATCAACCGGCCGCTGGAGCAACTCGCCGCGGACGCACGGGTGATCACCGACGGCGACTTCGGCCACCCCATCTCCCCGACCGGCCCCGCCGACCTGCGGCGCCTCAGCGGTGAGATCGACTCCATGCGCCGCCGTCTCGTACGGGAGCTGGCCTTCACCGAGGAGGCACGGCAGCGGCTGGACGCGCAGGCCGCGGAACTCCAGCGGTCCAACGCCGAGTTGGAGCAGTTCGCGTATGTCGCCTCGCACGACCTCCAGGAGCCGCTGCGCAAGGTGTCCAGCTTCACCCAGCTCCTCCAGCGGCGCTACGGCGGCCAACTCGACACCCGGGCCGACCAGTACATCGAGTTCGCGGTCGACGGCGCCAACCGGATGCAGACCCTGATCAACGACCTGCTGGACTTCTCCCGGGTCGGGCGGATGCACAACACCCATCAGAGTGTGGACCTGGAGAAGGTCTTCGAGCGGACCGTGTCCGCGCTGAGCATCGGCATCGAGGAGGCCGGCGCGACGATCACCCACGATCCGCTGCCGACCCTGGTCGCCGACCCGACCCAGATGGGCATGCTCTGGCAGAACCTGATAGGCAACGCCGTCAAGTTCCGCCGCCCCGACCGGGCGCCCGCGATCCATGTGACGGCGGAACGGGACGGCGACCTGTGGCGGTTCTCCGTCACCGACAACGGCATCGGCATCGCGCCCGAGTACGCCGACAAGGTCTTCGTGATCTTCCAGCGGCTGCACACGAAGGACTCCTTCACCGGCAGCGGCATCGGGCTCGCGATGTGCAAGAAGATCGTCGAGTTCCACGGCGGCACCATCGCCGTCGACACGGAGTACCGGGAGGGCACCCGGATCGGGTTCACCCTGGCCCCCGAGCCGCCGGAGAGCCCCGTACGCCCGGTCCTGCCGGAGGCCGAGGGCCCCGGCGCGGAGCAGACGCGCAGACCGCGGTCATGAGGACGGGCCCCGAGGCGGCGCCCGACGAACCGGTGTACCGCATCCTTCTGATCGAGGACGACGACGGCGACGCCCTGCTCGTGGAGGAACTCCTGCACGACACCGGGATGCGGTTCGAGCTGACCGTCCGCACCACGCTGGCCGCGGCCCGCTCCGCGCTCGCCGGCGCGCCCATCGACTGCGTCCTGCTCGACCTGCACCTGCCGGACGTGTCGGGCATCGACGCGGTCGCCGCCGTCCGCGGCATGGCCCCGCACACCGCGGTCATCGTCCTGACCGGGCTCTCCGAGGCCCAGGCGGGCACCGACGCCATGGCCGCCGGCGCCCAGGACTTCCTGGTCAAGGGCAAGGTCGAGGCGGACCTGCTGCACCGCACCCTGCGCTACGCCGTCTACCGCAGCCAGACCGAACGCGCGGGCGCCGAGGCGCAGGCCGCGCGGCTGCGCGCGGAGGAGAACGCCCGACTGGAGCGCGGTCTGCTGCCGCAGCCGATCCTCGGCACCTCCACGGTGCGCGTCACCTCCCGCTATCTGCCCGGCACCGCGCTCGCCCTGCTGGGCGGCGACTTCCTCGACGTGGTGGAGGGCGACGACGGTCTGCTGCACGCCGTCGTCGGCGACGTCAGCGGACACGGCCCCGACGCCGCCGCGCTCGGCGTCTGCCTGCGCATCGCCTGGCGCTCCCTCGTGCTCGGCGGACACCGCGGCGAGGACCTGCTGCACCTGATGGAACGCATCCTGATCGCCGAACGCGGCAGCCAGCAGCTCTTCGCCACCTGCACCCTCCTCACCCTCGACCAGGACTCCCCCAGCGCCACCTTCCATCTCGCCGGCCACCACGAACCCCTCCTCACGACGGCCGACGGCACCCGGGAACTGAGCGCCGCGCACGGCATCGCGCTCGGCATCCTCCCCGAACAGCGCCACTGGCCCGCCACCGTCGTCCCGCTCCCGGCGAGCGGCGCCCTCACCCTGTACACCGACGGCCTCACCGAGGGCCACGACGGCGAGACGACCCGCCGGCTCGGCGTCGAAGGACTCCTGGCCCTGATCGAGGACCTCCCCCACACCGACCCGGTCACCCACGTCGACCACCTCATCCGCAGAACCCACGAACTCAACGCCGGCCGCCACTCCGACGACCTCGCGGTCCTCCGCCTCGACTGGAACCGGGGCGCCTGAGCGGCACCACGGTCACCTCCCCTTCCGATGTTCCCCTGCCCTGCCCTCACGTAACCGGTTATAGTGGTTACATGGACTCCGCCGCCAAGGGCCTCACCCTCCGCTCCCACACAGGCGTCGCCTATCGCTTCGATCCCGGCGCGCTGTGTCTGGAGCTGCTGACCACCGGCGGACCCGGTCCGTACCGGCGGTACGAGGTGCTGCACACGCCCGTGGACGTGGGTGCGTGGGCGGAGCGGTCTCGGCTGGAGCCGACGCCCGTGCCGGAGGTGTCCGAGGCGGAGGTGGCCGGTCTGCGCGAGCTGCGCGACGCGCTGTTCCGGGTGGTCGACGCCCATACGCGCGGTGAGCCGTATCCGCCCCGCGACCTGGAGATCCTCAACGCGGCGGCCGCCCGTCCGGCCCTGGCCCCCGCGATCGCGCCGGACGGCAGCCGGGAGTGGGCCGGCACTCCCACCGGGACGCAGCTCGCGGCGACCGTCGCACGGGACGCCGTCGAGCTGCTGACCGGACCCTTCGCGCACCGGATCCGCACCTGCGCCGCCGAGGACTGCCATCTGATCTACGTCGACACCTCGCGCCCCGGCCGCCGCCGCTGGTGCTCGATGGAGCACTGCGGCAACCGCCACAAGGTCAGGGCCCTGCGCGCCCGTCACACCGAGGAAGGATGACCGTCATGCCCACAGGACTCACCAAGGACGCCGGCTGGCAGATCGGCGTGTCCCGCACCCTGCCCCACCCCGTGGCCGTCGTCTGGGAGTTCGTCAGCGGCCCCGAGGGACTCGCCCTCTGGCTCGGCCCCGGCGCGGACCTCACGCCGGAACGCGGCACGCCGTACCGGACGGCCGACGGGGTCACGGGCGAGGTGCGCGGCTACCGCCCCGCCGACCGCATCCGGGTCACCCACGGCACCACCACGGTCCAGGTCGCCCTGGCCCCCGCCGCCGACGGGGCCCGCACCATGCTCCGCTTCCACCAGGAGCATCTGACGAGCGCCGAGGAGCGCGAACGGCGGCGGACGCACTGGCAGCACGTCATGGACCGGGTCGCCGCCGCCCTCGACGCGCGGTGACGGCCGACGGCCCGCCGAACGTCACTCGTCGTCCGGCAGCGCGTACGTGCCGTACCGCGGACTGCCGTCCGTGTCGTACGTCTGGAGGGAGACACCGGCGGGGGTGACGCGGCCGGACGTGCGCCGGAAGGCCGTCGGCACGGTGCCCTCGGGGAACAGGCGCAGGCCGGAGCCCAGCACCACCGGGAACGTCAGCACATGGATGGTGTCGAGGAGCCCCAGGTCCAGCAGGGAGCGGACGAGGGCGCCGCTGCCGTGGACCTGGAGTTCGCCGTCGGTGCGTTCCTTGAGCGCCGTGATCTCCTTGACGAGGTCGCCGTCCACGACCGTGGTGGCGTTCCACTCCGGGTCGGTGAGGGTGGTCGAGACGACGTACTTCGGCAGCGCGTTCAGCTTCGTGGCGACGGGGTTGTCGGGGTCGGTCACCTTGGGCCAGTAGGAGGCGAAGATGTCGTAGGTGCGGCGGCCCAGGAGGAACGCGCCGACCCTGCCGAAGACCTCGTCCACGAACCGGCCGAAGTCCTCGTCGCCGTACGGGAAGCTCCAGCCGCCGTGCTCGAAGCCGCCGCGGGTGTCCTCTCCGGGGCCGCCGGGTGCCTGGTAGACGCCGTCGAGTGTCACGAAGATCTGGGAGACGAGCTTGCCCATGGTGATCGCCTGCTTCCGGATGCGGGGTCGTCTGTCATCAGCTCAGACCCCGCCCGGCCCCGCAACTCATCGGTCCGGCCGGTGCGCGTCGGGAGACGGCCGGCCCGCGCGGGTCAGCCGCCCAGCTCCTGGTGCCTCGCCGCCAGCCGGGCCGCGCCCTCCTCGGTGAGCGAACCGAACAGCCGCAGCCGCGAGATGCCGCCGTCGGGGTAGATGTCCACGCGCGCGTGGGTGCCGACGACCGGGGCCGGGAGCACGAAACGGTGGTTGGTGTCGGGCTGGAGGCGGGTGCGCGGAAGGATCTCCTCCCACTCACCGCCCGCGTCGTCCCCGCCGTCCCGGACCGAGACCGACGCCCAGCCCGCGCTGTTGCCCTTCAGATACGCCGTGTCGATCTCCAGGGCGCGGATCTCGGCCTGCGCCGCCAGCCGGTAGCGGATCCAGTCGTGGCCCCGGTCGCGGCGGCGCCGGGTCTCCCAGCCGTCGTCCATCTTGCGGGAGCGGCCGGGCTGGATGGTGTTCGACGCCGGGGAGTAGAAGAGGTTGGACGCGTCCTCGGCCCGGCCGCCGTTCTCCAGGGCGACCACGTCGAAGGTGCCGAGGACCGCCAGCCAGGCGGGATCGGGGACGACCTCGCCGTACACGCGCAGCCGGGCGATGCCGCCGTCCGGGTGCTGGTTGACCCGCAGGTGGGTGAAGCGCTCCTCCACGGAGACGGCGAAACCGTTCGCCGCGTGCCCGCCGACGGGCGTGCGCGGGACCAGGGTCGTCCACTTGACGTCGCCGCCCAGCAGTTCCCGCTCGGAGGGGGTGCCGGCGACCGAGGTGCCCTCGACGGAGACCGCCTGCGGGTAGTTGCCGCGGAAGTGGGCCGTGTCGACGACGATCCCGCGGACCACACCGGGCGCGCCCAGCCGGACCAGGGCCCAGTCGTGGTCGTCGTCGGCGGGCCACGGGTGGTCGGCGGAGACGCCCCGGCGGCGGCGGGTCTCCCAGCCGTCCATGATCTTGCCCTTGTGGCCGAAGTGCTCGGGGTCGAACTCGGCGCGTCCGGGCAGCAGCAGGTTCTCGCGCTGGGCGAAGAACTCGTCCCCGGCGGCGACGACGGCCGCGCCGAGCCGCCGGTCGGCGAGATCGGCGTGGTGGGTGAAGGGGAAGTCGGCCGTGCGGTAGTCCGCGTACGGGTCGCCGCCGCCGTAGGGGTTCGCGTCGCCGGTGAAGTGCGGGATCGCTGCCACGGTGATCAGGTCTTCCTTTCCAGGGGTCGGCCGGAGCGAGAGGGGACGGTGCGGGTGAGGAGTTCGCCCCGCGGCGCCGTGAACTCGCCGTCCGCGTAGACGCGTTCACCGCGCAGCCAGGTCGACCGCACGACGCCGTACAGGGTGCGGCCGGCGTACGCGGTGACAGGGTTACGGTGGTGGAGGGCGGCCGGGTCGACGGTGAAGGCCGCGTCGGGCGCCAGGACGGCGAAGTCGGCGTCGTGGCCCGGTGCGACGGCACCCTTGCGGCCGTCGAGGCCGACGAGTTCCGCCGTGCGCGCCGACATCCAGCGGACCACGTCCTCCAGGCCGTGTCCGCGTGCGCGGGCCGCCGTCCAGACGGCGGACAGGCTCAGTTGGAGGCCGGAGATGCCACCCCAGGCGGTCGCGAAGTCGGGGGTCTTGAGGTCGGCGGTGGACGGGGAGTGGTCGGTGACCACGCAGTCGATCGTCCCGTCGGCCAGTGCCTGCCAGAGCAGATCCTGGTTGGCGGCCTCGCGGATGGGCGGGCAGCACTTGAACTCGCTGGCGCCGTCCGGGACTTCCTCGGCGGTGAGGGTGAGGTAGTGCGGGCAGGTCTCGACGGTGAGGCGCACGCCCTCGGCCTTCGCCGCGCGGATCAGCGGCAGCGCGTCGGCGGAGGACAGGTGCAGGACGTGCACGCGCGCGTGCAGTCGGGCGGCCTCGGCGATCAGCGCGGCGATCGCGGTGTCCTCGGCGTCCCTCGGCCGGGAGGCGAGGAAGTCGGCGTACTTCGAACCGCCGTGCTGCGGTGCGGCGTTCAGGTGGTCCGGGTCCTCCGCGTGCACGATCAGCAGACCGCCGAAACCGGCGATCTCGGCGAGGGAGCGGGCCAGTTCGTCCCGTCCGAGGTGCGGGAACTCGTCCACGCCGGAGGGCGACAGGAACGCCTTGAAGCCGAAGACCCCGGCGTCGTGCAGCGGGCGCAGGTCCTTGACGTTGTCGGGCAGGGCGCCGCCCCAGAAGCCGACGTCGATGTGCGCCTTGTCGGCGGCGACCTCCCGCTTCACGCCCAGGTGTCGGGCCGTGGTGGTCGGCGGCAGGGAGTTGAGCGGCATGTCGACCAGGGTGGTGATGCCGCCGGCCGCCGCCGCGCGCGTCGCGGTCCAGAAGCCCTCCCAGTGGGTGCGGCCGGGGTCGTTGACGTGGACGTGCGTGTCGACCAGGCCGGGCAGCAGGACGTCGTCGCCGAAGTCCTCGCGCCGGGCGCCCTCGGGGACGGGTGCGTCGTACGGCAGGACGGCCGTGATGCGTCCGGCGGAGACGGCGACCGACGCGGCGCGTGTCCCCTCCGGGGTGACGACCCGCGTCGAGCGCAGCACCAGTTCGGCGTCGGACACCGGGGACCCCCTCTCGTTCAACGTTCTGTTGAAGAAGTCTTCATCTCCGGCTCTCACCCCGTCAAGAGCACACTTCTCCAGAGTGCCCCACCGTCGCCACACTGGATGTTTCCGTGCAGTGAAATTATGATTCCGCAGAGCAGAAGCGGGGCAGAAGGCGGATAACGCGCCACCAGGGTGCCCGGGGGCCGCCGGGTACGCTTCAGCTCTTCCGCCAGTGATTCAGCCAGTCATTCCGCCAGTTCCGAGTCCTGCCAGGTCCGAAGGGAACGCGCCGTGCCGAGGTCGAGCGCCAGCACCACCGACTCCGCCAAGTCCACCGGCGGAGGCGTCCAGTCCCTCGAGCGCGCCTTCGATCTCCTGGAGCGCATGGCCGACGCGGGCGGCGAGGTCGGCCTGAGCGAGCTGTCCGCGCACAGCGGGCTGCCGCTGCCGACCATCCACCGGCTGATGCGCACCCTGGTCTCCTGCGGGTACGTCCGTCAGCAGCCCAACCGGCGGTACGCGCTGGGCCCCCGGCTGATCCGGCTCGGCGAGTCGGCGTCCCGGCTGCTCGGCACGTGGGCCCGGCCGTATCTGGCCCGGCTGGTCGAGGTGACCGGCGAGACGGCGAACATGGCGCTGCTCGACGGCGACGAGATCGTGTACGTGGCGCAGGTGCCGTCCAAACACTCGATGCGGATGTTCACCGAGGTCGGCCGGCGGGTGCTGCCGCACTCCACGGGCGTCGGCAAGGCCCTGCTCGCCGGCTTCCCCGACGCCGAGGTGCGCGCCCTGCTCCAGCGCACCGGCATGCCCGCCGCGACCGAGAAGACCCTCACCACCCCGGAGGAGTTCCTCGCGGCGCTCGCCGAGGTGCGGCGGACGGGCTACGCCGTGGACGACAACGAACAGGAGATCGGCGTGCGCTGCCTCGCGGTGTCGGTGCCCGACTCCCCCACGGCGGCGGCCATCTCCATCTCGGGCCCGGCGGGACGGGTCACGGAGGCGGCCACCGACAAGATCGTGCCGGTGCTGAAGCAGGTCGCGGCGGAACTCTCCGAGGCCCTCGCCAGCCAGAACCCCTCCTGACGGCGGCACTGAGGCCCTCGCCGGCCAGGACCTGTCCTTACGGCGGCGCTCAGTCGGTCGGCCGCGGCGAGCCCCCGAACAGCTCCACCGCCCGGCGCACCTCCGCCAGACCTCGCGTCAGGGCGCTGACCGAGCCGATCGCGCCCGCGACGAGCAGCAGGGAGCGGCGCAGGCGCGGTATCTCGGGTGCGCCGCCGGCGGCCATGGCGGCCAGCGCGGCGAGTTCCTCCTCGGCGATGTCCCGGTCCGCGAACTCGGCCGGGTGCGCGGCGAGTTCACGACGCAGCCGGGACACCGCGTGCCACAACTCCGACGCCCGCCGGTCCTCACCACCGTCGGCGACAGCTCTCTGCTCCACGCTCCGCAACGTGTCCCCTCCCCCTCGCACGCCGTTGTGCGCCTCCCCCTCAGGCGCCCAGTTAACGCCACTTCGGGCCCCCTGCGCCAGTCCGCTGCGTCATCGCCTTGCTGCGCTGAGTGATCGTGAGTGCGCCGGGTGCGGTATGCAGGAGCCATGACCTACACGGAGGACGAAGTCGTCGGACTGCTGCTCGCGGCCGGCGGGGGCCGGCGGCTCGGCGGGCGGCCCAAGGCGCTGCTGACGTACCGGGGGCGGCCGCTGGTGGAGCACGCGGCCGGGGTGCTGCGCGCCGCCGGCTGCACCCGGGTGCATGTGGTCCTGGGGGCGGCCGCCGGCGTCGTACGGGAGGCCGCCCGGCTCGAAGAGGAGGGGTGGGTGGTGGTGGAGAACCCGGAGTGGGAGGAGGGAATGGGCACGTCACTGCGGTGCGGGCTCGATTCCGTCACCGGGTCGGGCGCGCAGGCGGCGCTGGTGTCGCTGGTCGACCAGCCGGGCATCGGCGCGGAGGCGGCGGCCCGGGTGCGGGCCGCGTTCCGGGGCGAGGAGACCCTCGCGTCGGCCGCCTACGACGGGGTGCGCGGGCATCCGGTGCTGTTCGGCGCCGCGCACTGGGCGGGGGTCGCGGCGAGCGCGACCGGCGACCAGGGGGCGCGCGCCTACCTCCGGGCGCGGGAGGCGGCGATCACGCTCGTGGAGTGCGGGGACGTGGCCCGGCCGTACGACATCGACACGCCCGCGGACCTCGCCCGCCTGGAGTGAACCCGGGCGTCCCGGCAGGTCTCTCGACATCGACAGACCATTGATCTTCCACGATGAGGAAACTACTATCCACAAACATCCACCGATCGGAAGCACGGAACCTCCCGGCACCCGGTGCCACGCTCGCTGAAGGAAGTGACCGCTCATGTCCGCACCAGCGCCGTCCCCGCTGGCCATCGTCGACGCCGAGCCCCTGCCCCGGCAGGAAGAGGTCCTCACCGAGGAGGCCCTGGCCTTCGTGGCCGCGCTGCACCGGCGTTTCACCCCGCGCCGTGACGAGCTGCTCGCCCGCCGCGCCGAGCGCCGCGCGGAGATCGCCCGCACCTCCACCCTGGACTTCCTCCCGGAGACGGCAGCGATCCGCGCCGACGACTCCTGGCGGGTGGCGCCCTCCCCGGCGGCGCTGGAGGACCGCCGGGTGGAGATCACCGGCCCGACCGACCGCAAGATGACCGTGAACGCCCTCAACTCGGGCGCCCGGGTCTGGCTCGCGGACTTCGAGGACGCCTCCGCGCCGACCTGGGAGAACGTGATCCTCGGTCAGCTCAACCTGACCGACGCCTACACCCGCCGTATCGACTTCACGGACCCGGTCTCCGGCAAGTCGTACGCCCTGAAGGACGCCGGCGAACTCGCCACCGTCGTGATGCGGCCGCGCGGCTGGCACCTGGACGAGCGCCACCTCCAGGTGGACGGCGAGGAAGTGCCCGGCGCCCTGGTCGACTTCGGGCTGTACTTCTTCCACAACGCCCGGCGGCTGCTCGACCTCGGCAAGGGCCCCTATTTCTACCTGCCCAAGACCGAGTCGCACCTCGAAGCCCGCCTGTGGAACGACGTGTTCGTCTTCGCGCAGGACCACCTCGGCATCCCGCAGGGCACGATCCGCGCGACCGTCCTGATCGAGACCATCACAGCCGCCTACGAGATGGAGGAGATCCTCTACGAACTCCGCGACCACGCCTCGGGGTTGAACGCGGGCCGCTGGGACTACCTGTTCTCCATCGTGAAGAACTTCCGGGACGGCGGCACCCGGTTCGTCCTCCCCGACCGCAACGCCGTCACGATGACGGCGCCGTTCATGCGCGCGTACACCGAACTCCTCGTGCGCACCTGCCACAAGCGGGGCGCGCACGCCATCGGCGGCATGGCGGCCTTCATCCCCTCCCGCCGGGACGCCGAGGTCAACAAGGTCGCCTTCGAGAAGGTCCGCGCCGACAAGGACCGTGAGGCGAACGACGGTTTCGACGGCTCCTGGGTCGCCCACCCCGACCTGGTGCCGATCGCCCTGGAGTCCTTCGACCGGGTCCTGGGCGAGCGGCCGAACCAGAAGGACCGGCTGCGCGAGGACGTCCACGTCGAGGCGGCCGACCTGATCGCGGTCGACTCGCTGGACGCGAAGCCCACGTACCCGGGCCTGGTCAACGCCGTTCAGGTCGGCATCCGTTACATCGAGGCGTGGCTGCGCGGTCTCGGCGCGGTCGCCATCTTCAACCTCATGGAGGACGCGGCCACCGCCGAGATCTCCCGCTCGCAGATCTGGCAGTGGATCAACGCCGGGGTGGAGTTCGAGAACGGCCTGAAGGCCACCCCCGAGCTGGCCCGCGAGGTCGCCGCCGACGAACTGGCCAACATTCGCGCGGAGTTGGGCGAGGAGGCGTTCGCCGCCGGGCACTGGCAGCAGGCGCACGATCTGCTGCTGGAGGTGGCGCTCGACGAGGACTACGCCGACTTCCTCACCCTGCCCGCCTACCGCCTGCTGCGCGGCTGACGCCGAAAGGCACTCACGCGGGTGTGTCCGAGTGGCCCAGGGACTTCCCCGGGGCCACTCGGTCGCGGACCAGGCGCTTGACCGCCGTCGGCTCCGGAAAGCCCTGCTCGCGGCGGTCCCAGACCACCTCGTCGCCGACCCGGACGACGAAGACACCGCCCTTGCCCGGCTTCAGCGACAGCTCGGTCAGCTCGGCCTCGAAGGTCGTCAGCAGCTCCTGGGCCAGCCAGGCGGCACGCGGCAGCCAGCGGCACTGGGTGCAGTACTCGATCTCGACCCGCCGCTCGTCCGTCATGTGAGGTGCACCGACCAATCCTGTTCGGCGGCCGGCTTGCCGTGCAGGTCGGGGACCCGCTTGAGCCAGTCCGGCCGTTCTCGTTCCGTCCGCGCCGCACGCCGGGCCTGCTCGGCGGCGAGTTCCTCCCGGCTGGGGAAGTCGGTGGGCAGCCACTCCGCGGAGGCCCGCACGCGCGCGTGGAGGTACGTCACGTACGCCTCCCGGGCCTCGTCGGGCGTCGCGAAGTCGGTGAGCCAGGCGTCCGGGACCTCGGCGACGATCCCGCGCAGCAGTTCCTCGGTGACCTTCGGCGCGAGTTCCGCGTCGGCGGCGCGCACGTCGGGGCCGTAGTGGCCGAGGGCGTGATGGCGGAAGTCGTAGGACTTCGCGGGGTCGGAGGCGTCCCAGCGGTGGTGGAAGACCAGCGCCGCGCCGTGGTCGATGAGCCACAGGCGCGGGGGCACGGTCCCGAAGGTCGGCCAGATCATCAGGTTGGAGCTGTGGACCGTCCGGTCGACGTTCACGGTGAGGGCGTCGAGCCAGACGATCCGGCCGGCCTCCAGCGGGTCCACCGGGAACGTCTTCGCGACCTCGGGGGTGAAGTCACGGGCTCCCGGCAGGAAGTCCATGCCGAGATTGCGTCCCGCGCTCGCGCCGTGCAGGTCGCGCACCTCCTGGTGCGGCTCCTCGTCGGCGACGGCCGGATCGAACTCCACGAACACCAGTTCGGGAAAGCGCAGCCCGAGCGCCCGCGCCAGCTCCCCGACGATCACCTCGGCGACCAGCGCCTTCCGCCCCTGCGCCGACCCGGTGAACTTGACGACGTACGTCCCCAGGTCGTCCGCCTCGACCACCGCGGGCACGGAGCCGCCCGACCGCAGGGGTGCGATGTACCGGGTCGCGGTGACCTCTCTCAGCATGTCCTCAGGCCGATCTCGTCGCTGGGCGACCATCGTAACCAGGGGCGGGCCCCGGTGCGGAACGCCGTCGTCAGTCACCGCTCCCCGGGACCGGCGTCGGCACCGGCTGCTCGTCCGCCGTCTTGACCGTGCTGCTCGCGGCCAGGGCGCGGATCGTGGGGAGTTCGGCGTAGAGCTGGTCGCCGGGGCACAGGGTGTTGTAGCCGTCGCGGTGGCCGTGGATGGTGGAGAAGTTCAACTGGGCGCCCAGCTTCCAGGACTTGCGGAAGTAGTTGGTGCCGTCCGCCCCGGCGGTGAGCGTGGTGGTGCCGGTCGGGTCGACGCCGTACTGGCCGAGTTTCCAGGCCGCGAGCCGGGCCACCGAGCTGAGGACCGCCTCGCTGGGCGCGGCGGTGGTGTACGTGCCGAGGACGGCGACGCCGGTGGTCTGGGAGTTGAAGCCGTACGCGTGGGCGGCGAGCACCGGGCGGTCGACGCCGCCCTTGCGGCCCTCGTAGATCGTGCCGCAGGGGTCGACGAGGAAGTTGTAGCCGATGTCCTTCCAGCCCAACTGCTGTACGTGGTAGGCGTAGATGCCCCGCAGCACGGCCGGCGCCTGGGCGCAGGTGAAGCTGTTGGAGTCGGCGGTGTGGTGGACGACCACCGCCTTGACCTTGCCGCCCGCGAGATAGGCGGGGGCCGCCGGGCTGATCGACTCGTCCGCGCCCCATCCGGCGCGCAGGACGATCGCCGGGCGGGGCGCGGACGCCGTACCGGGGGCGCCCTGCGCGGGAGCGGCCGGGAGCCGGGCCGACTGCGGGGCGGGCGCGTCCCGCCCGGGGTCGATCAGGTCGAGTTGCAGCCCGGCGGGCAGGGCGGACACGTCGTCGGCGGACGCGGCGACCCGGACCTCCGCGCCGTCGGAGAGCCCCACCCACAGGGGGTCGGTGCCGCCGCGCAGTGCCGTCTCGTCGCCCTGGCCCTCCTCGCTGTCCAGCGTGCGCCACTCCGACCACTCGCCCGTGTCGGCGGCGCGGGTGCGCACCTCCACGGTCCCGACGAGGCGCACCGCCGGATCGTCCCAGGTGACGCCGAGCATGCTGAACGGCCGGGTGGCGGCGGCGCGCAGGACGGCACCGCGCTTGTCGGGCGTGACCACGACGGCCCGCTCCTCGCTGCGCGCCCCTGCCGAGGCCGGTGTCCGAGGGCGGTCCTGGCCGTGGGCCGACGGCAGGAACGCCTGGAGGGACGCGATCGCGACGACCCCCGCCACACCCCAGTGCACCTTGCTCCACATGTGTGAACTCCCCTGCTGTCCGTGACCTGGTGAGGACGAGCAGTGAGCGTGCCAGCCGCGCCGCGATCATCGGGTAATCGACACGGGGAGGGGGGTGACGTCAGGGGAGGAAGCCCCGGGCGGGTGACGGGGTGTGGGCCGGGTGGCGCAACCGGGCGCCGGCTCCTGTAGATGTGTCATGCACCGGAAGGTGTGTCATGCACCGACCAACGGATTCGGCAGTGGCACATAGCGCGCGTCCGCCCCGTCCGCGCCGGTCCAGCGCAGCAGCAGGTTCGTCTTGCCGGGCAGGGTGGGCGCGGTGAGCAGGGCGTGCGCCTCGGGCAGGTCGTGACGGACCAGCTCGCGGCGGACGGCCGGCCAGGGGTCGAACCCGGGGTGCCGTTCGGCGAGGGCGGCGGCGATCTCCAGGAGGTGGTTGACGACCAGGCAGTACACCAGCCGCTCCCAGCCCGCGGCACGGTCCACCTCCGGCAGCAGCTTCACGCCCTCGGCGTCCCGGAACAGCGCCTGCTCCGGCGTACCGTCCGGGCCGACGGCGACCAGCGTGTTCTGGACATGCGCCTCCAGGACGACACCGTGGTCGGCGAAGGCCGCGAGCACCGGCGGGACGACGGCGGCCAGGTACGCCTCCCACCAGGCGGCCGGGTCCGTCGTCGCGGCGAGCGGGCTGCCGTCGAAGCCCTCCGCGAGCCCGGCGGCGAGCAGCGGGGTCGTGCCGGGGCGGAGGTGGCCGCGCAGTCCGTCGCGGACCAGGACGGCCAGCTCCTCGAAGGCGAATCCGGCGGTGCGGTAGCCGCGGTCGCTCAGCCAGGCCGCGGGACCGCCGCCCGCCTCGAACGCCTTCGCGACGGCCTCGTCGGTACGGCGCAGGCGCAGCAGGTCGTGCCGCCAGAGTCGGCGGATGTCATTGGTGATGCGCACGTCGAGGCTGAACTTCAGGAACAGGTCCCGCTCGGGCGCGTACAGCGTGCGGACGGCGGCGGTCGGCCAGGTGTCGAAGGCGGTGGTGCCGAGCCGGATCAGCCGGCCGTCGGCGAGGGCGGGGGCCAGCCGGGCGCCCGTCAGGTCGAGCTGCCAGGGGTGGGCGGGCAGCAGCCGGTAGCCGGGCGGGGCCGCGCCGAGCGCGTCCAGGGCGGACGTGTCGCCCTCCTCGACGACCGTGTCCTCGCGCACCCCCAGCAGCACGAGCGGGAAGCGGGCGTACGCCTCCGGCGCGTACGGCAGCCGGCGGGCGGCCGGTGCGCCGCCACGCGCCTTGGGGGCGGGGTGGTGGGGGTGGCCGGTGACCAGGGACTGCTCGGAGCGCCGGTACGGGTCGGCGGGCGGGACGGCACGCGCGCGTGCGGCGAGCAGGGCGGCGACCACGTCCCTGCTGTCGATGATCTCGGTGGGCAGTTCGTCGTTGGACAGGCCGGTGCGGCGGCACAGTTCCTCGGCGATCAGCTCGACCAGGGCGTGATGCCCGAGCGGGTGCCAGGTGCCGTCCGCGTTCACCTCGGGGTCGGCGGGGCGCCGGGTGCCGCGCACCCGCAGCAATCGGCCGGTGCCGGGGAGCCGGTACACGAACCGGCCGTGCCCTTCCGGATGTTCCGGCAGGGGCTCGGCGACCTCCCGCAGCAGGCAGTTGAGCAGCGGCGCGGCCGCGTAGGCGTCGGCCGCGCCGTCCTCTGCGGGAGCCGCCGCGGGTGCTGCGGCCTCGGCGGACGGGGGGCTGAGATCGGCGCGGTCCACGGTTCCCTACGGTTCATTCGTGCGGAGACGATCAGTATCGCTGCCGTCGCGACCTCGCCGTGGCGGGATGGCCTTAACGGTCCGTACCCGACTTGTGCCTGTATTCGTACCCTGATCCGTCGCCGTATCCGCGTCCGTGTCTGATTCCACCTCCGCACCGAGGAGTCCGCCTGTGCACCGTCCCCCCACCGCCGCCGAGGCCGAGGTGGCCGCCGAACTCGCCGTCGTACGGCCCGGCCTCGGCCCCCGGTACACGGCCGCGCTGCCCGGTGCCCGGGCGGCCGTGCTGACCCGGCTGTGGCGGGCCCTGGCGCATGAGCCGCTCCCCTGGATCACGGAGCGGGAGCGGAGCGCGGAGGGCCTCACGCTGCGGCTGCGCGACGGCCGCCGGCTGCACGGCCCGCTGTCCGACCCGTACGCCACCACCGCGTACGTGGACCGAGTGCGGCTGGACGAGGTGGCGTACGACGATCCCGCCCGGCTGACGGCGGCGCTGGGGGTGCCGCACGGCGACGGCTTCGGGGTCGAACTCGGCCACAGTGTGGCGTCCTTGGCACTGTCACGGGCCGGGCAGCCGGAACAGGCGGGGGAGCCGGATCGAGCCGGGCAGCGGGATCGGGCCGAGCACTCGGCCGCCGAGGTTCACTCGAAGGAGTGGCCGGTGCACGACTGGGAGTGGGAGCGCAGGGTCGTCGACGGGCACCCCTACCACCCCAACTGCCGTTCCCGGCCCGGTTTCACGGTGGCGGAGGAGCTGGCCTACGGTCCGGAGCACGGGCCCGTCGTACGGCTGGGGCTGCTGCCGGTGCCGGCGGCGGAGTGTCTGGTGTCGGGCGAGTGGCCCGCCGAACTGCGGGACGGACGGCGGCTGGTGCTCCCGGTGCATCCGTGGCAGGCGGCGCACGTCCTCAAGCGCACCTGCGAACAGGGCCTCTCCGCACACCCGTTGATGTCGTTGCGTACGCTCGCACTGCCGGACGGACCGCATGTGAAGACGGCCCTGAGCACGCGTCTGACGTCCTCGGTCCGGGACATCTCCGTGGGCTCGGTGGCCGCCTCGGCGGCCCTGTCGGCGTTCGGGGAGATCCTGGCCGCCCGTTCGGACGGACTGCTGCACGTGACCCGGACGCTGGGTGCGGCCACGGCCGACTCCCCCGACCTGGCGGCGGTGTTGCGCGAGTCCCCCGCGGTCTACGGCGGTCCGGGCGAGCATGTCGTCCCGGTGGCCGCCCTCGCCACCACCGGTCTGCCCGACTCCTCTGCCTGGTCGGCCGACTTCGCGCGGCTGTGTCTCACGGTCGGGCTGCGGCTGCTGGAGCTGGGCGTGGCGCTGGAAGCGCACGGGCAGAACCTGCTGGTCGTCCTGTCCCCGTCCGGCGCTCCCCTGCGTCTGGTCTACCGCGACCTGGCCGACATCCGGGTCGGTCCGGCCCGGCTGGCCGCCGCCGGGATCCCCCTGTCCGACGAACTCCCCGCCCGTATCCGCACCGACGAGGTGACGGCCTTGCGGCGCAAGCTCTTCGGCTCCCTGGTCTGCGGCGCGCTCGCGGCCACCCTGGGCAGCGGCGCGCGTCTCGCGACGGCCCTGGAGGCGGCGGTGCGGGATCTGCCGCCCGGCCCCGATCTGGCGGCCCTGCGCGAGGAACCCCTCCCGGTGAAGGCACTGACGCTGATGCGTCTGTCCCCCGGCAGCCCCGGCGATCAGTGGACGAACCTGCCCAACCCGCTGAACGGGAAGACGGGTTGACCTCCATGGCCGACCCCGTTTTGTGGCCGGACACTCCTGATCACTAGGATCCGCCGATGATCAGAACACAACGGCTGGCGGCGGGCGTCTGTGCCCTGCTCGCCGCGCTCACGGCGGGACTCGCGTTCCCGGCCGGGGCCGCCGCCGACGAGATATCCGCCCTCGCGCCCAAGGTCGACCTGGTTCTCGATGTCAGCGGGTCCATGCGGACCAAGGACATCGACGGCGGGACCCGCATGGCAGCGGCCAAGCAGGCGTTCAACGAGGTGCTGGACGCGACCCCCGAGGAGGTCCAGCTCGGCATCCGCACGCTGGGCGCCAACTACCCCGGCGACGACCAGAAGACGGGCTGCAAGGACACCGCCCAGCTCTACCCGGTGGGCCCGCTGGACCGGACCGAGGCGAAGGCGGCGGTGGCCACCCTGTCGCCGACGGGCTGGACCCCGATCGGCCCGGCCCTGCTGAAGGCGGCCGACGACCTCGACGGCGGCTCCGGCTCCAAGCGGATCGTGCTGATCAGCGACGGCGAGGACACCTGCGCCCCGCTCGACCCGTGCGAGGTGGCCCGCGAGATCGCCGCCAAGGGCATCGGCCTGACCATCGACACCCTCGGCCTGGTGCCCAACACCAAGATGCGGCAGCAGCTCAGTTGCATCGCCGAGGCCACCGGCGGCACCTACACCTCGGTCGAGCACACCGACGAACTCACCGACAAGGTCAACCAGTTGGTGGACCGTGCGGCCGACCCGGTGGTGACCCCGGTCGCCACCGAGGGCGCGGACTCCTGCGCCGAGGCGCCCACCCTGAAGTCCGGTCTCTACACCGACCGTGAGGAGTTCGGCCAGGAGCGCTGGTACCGGGTCGACGTCGAGCCGGGCCAGGAACTGCGCGCCTCGGTCAGCGTGTCGTCGGACCGGGCCATGAACCCCCACTACGGCGTGCTGCTGCGGGCGGTCACCGTGCACGGCCGGGAGATCGTGCGCGGCGAGGCGTCGGGCATCGGCCGTACGGACGTCGTCTCGACCGGTCTGCGCTATCCGAAGGCGGAGAGCGACGACGACGAGGCGGCGGCCGAGGCGGTCTGCCTCCAGGTCACCAACTCCTACTCGGCCGCGGCCGGTGTGAAGACCACGCCGGGCATGCCGGTGGAGCTGACCGTGGACGTGGTCGACTCCCCGTCCCCGGCGTCCGACGTGGCCTCCTTCGGTCTCGGCCGCGGCTGGTGGCTGCTCGCCCTGCTGGTGCTGGTCGGTTTCCTCGCCGGAGTCGTCTGGGGCTGGGTGTCCCGCTGGCGTGTCGCGGTCTGGAGGACCAACTGATGCGAATCACACGAGTGTTGAGCGGCGCCCTGCTGGCGCTGGGGCTCGCGGCCGGTCCCGCCGCCGCCGACTCCACCCCGTCCGCGAGCCCGTCCGAGGACGCCTCGGGCCCCACCTCGGCCGGCACGTCGTTCCGTACGGCGACGGAGGTCGAGCAGGGCCGGACGGCGACCGCGAGCGCGTCCACGGGTGACTACCTGTACTGGTCGTTCCCGGCCGACTCGGGCGGACGGCCCACCGTGCAGGCGACGGTGAAGCTGCCGGAGCAGCACGCGTCCCAGACCTGGCAGGTCGACGTGTACGACGGTCTGCGGCGCCGTCAGGCGTGCCAGTACGGCGCCCAGACCCGCACCGCCGCGGAGGGCACCGCGTCCGTCGAGCTGACCTGTGTGCTGCGCACGGTCCGCGCCTGGTCGGAGCCGTGGGCGAACGACCCGCTGCCGGGCACGTACTACGTCCGGCTGACGGCCACCGGCCTGAAGGCGTCCGACCTGGGCCTGCCGATGAACGCCGAACTCCGCGTGGAGTCCAAGCACATCGGCGGCGCGGCGGCGGTCGACGGCTCGCTGGCGGAGCCGCTGATCCCCGGCGTGGCGGTGCGGGCGGCCGCGCAGGACGAGGACGACGACTCGTCGGCGTCCGCCGTGCTGTCGAGCCTGGAGCCCGACGACGGCTGGGCGTCCGGCTGGTGGTCCGACCGCTGGGTGTGGTCCGGGATCGGCGCGGTGCTGGCCGCGCTGGCGGGCATCGGCGGCTACACCCTGACCCGCGGCTCGGGCCGGCCCCGGCAGGTGCCGCCGGGAGCGTGACCGCCCGTAGGGCGTGAGCCTCGGGAGGCCCGTCGCGCGACCGCGCGATGGGCCTCCCCTCTTGCGCCGCACGCCGGATGACCAGGTGTCAGATCTCGCGCAGTTCCTTCGCCAGCGTCCCGTCGCCCGTGACCTCGATCCGCCCCGCGCGTACGGCGTCCGGGACGGCGAGTTCCCCGCGGGCGACGGCCGCCGCGGTGTCGGCGTCGAGCGTGAGCAGGGCGTCGGGCTCCCGGGGCGCACGGCCGTCGCCGTGGACCGGCCCCTCCAGCGCCCCGACCCACAGATGGAAGTCCCCTTCCTCCAGCCGGACTTCGACCAGCCCCTCCCCCTCCAGGGCGCGCAGCAGCGGCAGCGCGAACCAGTGGGCGCGCAGCGCGTCGGTGGGCCGGCGCTCGCCGAGTTCCGCCTCGCCCCACGCCCCCAGCGCTTGCAGCACCGGCAGCAACTCCCGGCCGCGGGCGGTGAGTTCGTACACGTAGGCCGCGCCGGGAGGGGGCAGCCGGCGCCGGGTGGCCAGGCCGTCGCGTTCCATGTCCTTCAGCCGTCCGGCGAGCACGTCCGTGCTGACGCCCGGCAGGTCGGCGTGCAGATCCGTGTAGCGGCGCGGGCCGGCGAGCAGCTCCCGGACGATCAGCAGGGTCCAGCGGTCGCCCACGACGTCGAGGGCGCGGGCGGCGGAACAGTACTGGTCGTAGCTTCGGCGCGGTGACATGCGACGCAGTCTAGACATGTTGTTGGACTTTCCAAGCTCGAACTTGGTAAAACCAAGCGACACCACGAACCGGAGGGGCGAGCGCGCATGGAGTTCCGGCAGTCCAACAAGCTGAGCGAGGTCTGTTACGAGATCCGCGGCCCGGTGATCGAGCACGCCGACGCGCTGGAGGCGGCGGGCCACAGCGTGCTCCGCCTCAACACGGGCAACCCCGCGCTCTTCGGGTTCGAGGCGCCGGAGGAGATCCTCCAGGACATGATCCGCATGCTGCCGCAGGCGCACGGCTACACCGACTCGCGCGGCATCCTCTCCGCCCGCCGCGCGGTGGCCCAGCGCTACCAGGACCTGGGCCTGGAGGTCGGCGTCGACGACGTGTTCCTCGGCAACGGCGTGTCCGAGCTGGTCTCCATGGCCGTACAGGCGCTGGTGGAGGACGGCGACGAAATCCTCATCCCCGCCCCCGACTTCCCCCTCTGGACGGCGGTCACCACCCTCGCGGGCGGCAAGGCGGTCCACTACCTGTGCGACGAACAGGCCGACTGGTACCCCGACCTGGACGACATGGCGGCGAAGATCACCGACCGCACCAAGGCCGTCGTCATCATCAACCCCAACAACCCCACCGGGGCGGTGTATCCGAAGGAGATCGTCGAGGGCATCCTCGATCTGGCCCGCCGGCACGGCCTGATGGTGTTCGCCGACGAGATCTACGACCAGATCCTGTACGACGACGCCGTCCACCACTCGGCCGCCGCCCTCGCCCCCGACCTGGTGGTGCTGACCTTCTGCGGTCTGTCGAAGACCTACCGGGTGGCGGGCTTCCGTTCCGGCTGGCTGGTGGTGACCGGGCCCCGGCAGCACGCGCGCGACTATCTGGAGGGCCTGACCATGCTGGCCTCCATGCGCCTGTGCGCCAACGCGCCCGCCCAGTACGCCATCCAGGCCGCGCTCGGCGGCCGGCAGTCCATCCGCGACCTCACCGCGCCGGGCGGCAGGCTCCATGAACAGCGCGACGTGGCCTGGGAGAAGCTCAACGAGATCCCCGGCGTGTCCTGTGTGAAGCCCAAGGGCGCGCTGTACGCGTTCCCGCGCATCGATCCCAAGGTGCATCCGATCCACGACGACGAGAAGTTCGTCCTCGATCTGCTGCTGCGCGAGAAGATCCAGGTGGTGCAGGGCACCGGCTTCAACTGGCCGACGCCCGACCACTTCCGCGTCCTGACCCTCCCCCACGCGGACGACCTGGAGGCGGCCATCGGACGGATCGGCAGGTTCCTGAGCGGATACCGGCAGTAGGAGCGCTTACGGTGACCGCATGGGTGATCTCTTTCTCGTGCGGCACGGTGAGACCGAGTGGTCGCGGTCCGGGCGGCACACCGGGTGGACGGACGTCCCGCTGACCGAACACGGCCGGGAGGAGGCGCGGCGGCTGGTGCCGATGATCCGCTCGCACCGGATCGGGGCCGCGTTCGTCAGCCCGCTCCAGCGCGCGCGGGAGACGGCCGAGCTGATCGGGCTGCGCGACTTCCGGATCGACGCCGACCTGCACGAGTGGGACTACGGCGGCTACGAGGGCGTCACGACCGTACAGATCCACCGGGAGCGGCCCGACTGGTTCCTGTTCACGGACGGGGTCGCGCCCGGGCCGCCCGAGCATCCCGGGGAGAGCCCGGACGAGGTCGGGGAGCGGGCCGACCGGATACTGGCCAAGGTCGACGCGGCGCACGCCAACACCGAGGGGTGCGTGGTGCTGGTGGCGCACGGGCACTTCCTGCGGGTGCTGACCGCCCGGCGGCTCGGGCTGCCCGCCTCCGAGGGCGCGCACTTCCAGCTCGCCACCGGGACCCTGTCCCGGCTGGGCACCGAGCACGGGCGGCCGGTGATCGCCGCCTGGAATGTCAGACCCGGGCCGTAGCCTTCGAGTGGGCAACCGAACGCACGAAGGGGGCACGCCGTGAGCCGACCGCCGACCGCCGCGCAGCGGCGTGTGATCGACGACGCCGAACCGGTCACCGGGCGACTGCGGGGCACGCCCGCGCAGCTCGCGGCGCTGGTGAAACGGGGGCTCGCCTTCCGGCACCCGCGGCCGCCGCACGACCACTTCCTGACGCCGGCGGGGCACCGGATACGCGAGGCGCCCCCTGAACCCGAGCCCGCCGCAGAGACGCCGGACAGTGCCGACACCGGAGTGTTCGCCGCGCGGGTCGGCGGTGAGGCGGAGGCGGGCGCGGACGGCCCCGCCCGCGCGCGGGAGGTGCACAGCGCCTGGCAGGGGCTCCTCGAGCTGCGCCGGATGACCAATCCGGACGGCGCGGCGGACCGCCCGTGCGGCTGGGAGCGTACGCATCTGGTGCGGGCGGCGGCGCTGGCCCTGGAGGCGGCCGGGCACCGGCCCGCCGGGCCGGACGGCTCAGAGGGCTACCGGGTGCGCGCCACCCCGCAGCCCGAGGCGGTCGCCGTGTCCGCGCCGGACGACGGGACACTCGCCGCCTGCGCGGCGACACTGGAGAAGGCGGGCTGGCAGACCGGCGCGCACACCGAGCCCCGGACGAGGGCGCGCTATCTGCTGGCCTCCCCACGCCGCAGATGAGGCGACATGCCAAGATCGGTGTCCGCTACACCAGTCGTCCGCGTCAATCGTCCGCACCAGTCGCCGTCCAGGAGGGACAGCCATGCAGGAGCCGTTCTCGGTCCGGGTCACCGTCCGGGGGTACGAGACCGACACCCAGGGCCATGTGAACCAGAGCGTGTACCTCAACTACGCCGAGCACGCCCGCTGGTCCCTGCTGCACGCCGCGGGCATCACCCAGACCGCTCTGCAAGCCCGCGGGGTGGGCCCGGTCGCCCTGGAGACGACCATCCGCTACCGCCGTGAACTGCTCGCCGGTGACGAGGTCGACATCACCTGTGCCTTCCTGTGGGGCGAGGGGAAGACGTTCCGGATCGAGCAGACGATACGCAGGGCGGACGGCACGGTGTCCGCCGAGATCACCGCGGTCGGCGGTCTGCTGGACCTGAAGGAGCGGCGCCTGCTGACCGACCCTCGGGAGCACTTCAAGGAACTGGCCTCGGAGCCGGGCCTGTTCGGGCTGTAGGCGCCGCGGGGCCGGCCCCGACGGCTCAGCCGTTCTCGCGCCGCTCGTCATAGGCGGCCCGGGCCTCGGCGACATAGACCCTGTTGCGCTCGGCCCAGTCCGTGAGTTGCTGCAAGGTCTTGTGCAACTCCTCGGCCACCGGCGTCAGTTCGTACTCCACCTTGGGCGGCACCGTCGCGTGCACGGTACGGGTGACCAGCCCGTCGCGCTCCAGATTGCGCAGGGTCAGGGTCAGCATGCGGCGGCTGATGCCCTCGATGCTGCGCTCCAGCTCCGTGAAGCGGATCGGCCCCTGCGCGGCGGCGACCAGGATCTGCACGCTCCATTTGCCGGAGACCCTGTCAAGAACTTCGCGGACCGGGCAGGCGTGCGCGTTCACGACCTGGGCGGTTACACCGGTGTTCCCCTGGGACATCCGACTGCCTCCTTACGCCGGTCTCCATGGTCACTCACGATGTTCCCCGTTACAAGTCGTGCACCAATGGAAAACACGGAGGCCACGCCGCCATGACGGCCCTCGCCGGAACACCGACATCCGTCCCCGAGGGGGACCGCTCCCGCCGGGCGTCCCTCGCCGTGCTGTGCGCGGGGACGCTCATGACGATCCTGGACGGCAACATCGTCACCGTGGCGATGCCGGCCATCCAGAACGACCTGGGGTTCAGCGGTGCGGGCCTGGCCTGGGTCGTCAACGCCTACCTGATCGCCTTCGGCGGTCTGCTCCTGCTGGCCGGCCGGCTCGGCGACCTGGTCGGACGCAAGCGGATGTTCACGGCGGGCCTCGCCGTGTTCACGGTCGCGTCCGTGCTGTGCGGGGTCGCCACCGGTCAGGGCATGCTCGTCGCCGCGCGGGCCCTCCAGGGGGTGGGCGGTGCGATGACCTCGGCGGTGGTGCTGGGCATGCTGGTCACGCTCTTCCCCGAACCGCGCGAACAGGCCCGCGCCATCGCGGTGTTCAGCGCGGTCGGCGCGGCGGGCGGTGCGCTCGGCACCTTCCTCGGCGGGGCGCTCACCCAACTCGTCGGCTGGCACTGGATCTTCCTCATCAACCTGCCGATCGGCGCGGTGGCCCTGTGGGCGGCCGTGCGTGTCCTCGCCCCGGAACAGGGCTCCGGGCTCGGCCGCGGCGCCGACTACCCGGGCGCGGCGCTGGTCACCGGGGCGCTCATGCTCACGGTGTACGTCATCGTGGGCGCCGGAGACCGCGACGGCACTGCCACCGCGCTCCTCGCGCTGCTCGCCGCCGCGCTGTTCACGGGGTTCGTGCTGCGCCAGGCCCGGGCCGCCCGTCCGCTGCTGCGGCTGCGCCTCTTCGGCTCCCGGCTGCTCAGCGGGGCGAACGCGGTCCAGATCCTGATGATCGCGACGATGTACGGCTTCCAGTTCATCGGCGCGCTGTACCTGCAACGCGTGCTGGGGTACGGCGAGTTGGCGACGGGTACGGCCTTCCTCCCCGCACCGGTGGTGATCGGCGTGCTGATGCTCGGGCTGTCGGCCCGGACCGTCGGCCGGTTCGGACCGTACCGGGTGCTGCTCGCCGGGCTGGCGCTGATCGCCGTGGGCATGGCACTGCTCGGCCGCGCACCGGCGGAGGGTTCCTACGCCGTCGACTTCCTGCCGGCCATGCTGCTGATGTCCGTCGGCTTCGCCGCGGCGATGCCCGCGCTGACCGGGCTCGCGATGTCCGGGGTCCGCGCGGAGGACGGCGGCCTGGCCTCGGGTCTCTTCAACACCACCCAGGTGGTGGGCGGTTCACTGGGCCTGGCGGTCCTGACCACCCTGGCCGCGAGCCGCACGAACGACGCGCTGACCGCGGGCACGGAACTGCTCCCCGCGACGGCGGAGGGCTACCGCCTGGCCTTCCGCACGGCAGCGGTGATCGCGACGGCGGCACTGCTCCTGGCGGCGGCGGTCCTGCGGGACCGAGAAAGCCGACGAGACGCCGAAGGATGACCGCCCCGGGGTGCGCACGCGGAACGCACGCACCCCGGCCACGGCCGCCGCGGCCCCCTGCACGGGAACCCCGGCCACCGACCGAGGGCCGTCCCCCTCGATCGGAGTCATACGGTCGCTCCGGGCGCGTGAGCCCGGGCAAGCGGGGCCGACCGCGAGCCAGGCGGCCCGGACACGGCGCCCCGAGCCGGGCCTTCTCGGACCGGGCGGCCCAGCCGCCCAGCTCCGACCAGGCGAATCAGCGCCGGCGCCCGTCGAAGCCCCTCGAATCCGGCGTCATGAACTGAGCCGACCACCCAGCCCCTCGGCTCGGCCCCCGCTCCTCAGCTCAGCCCCCGCTCCTCAGCTCGGGCCCCAGCCGCTCAAGCCAGGTGCCCAGCCGCCGTCACGCCCCCGCCGCGAGCCCCGCCAGCCGTCGCGCCTCTTCCCGCGTCGCGCGAGCGATGGTGTCCTCGTCGGCGAGGGTCAGGTGGCTGTCGGCGACGATCTGGCGGCCGTTGACGAAGGACGCCGTGACCGGGGCGGCCGCGCCGAAGACGAGGGCGGTGACCGGGTCGGCGATGGAGGCGTGGGCCAGGGTGTCCATCCTCCACAGGACGAGGTCGGCCAGCTTGCCCGGTTCGAGGGAGCCGATCTCGCGGGCCCGGCCCAGGACTTGGGCGCCGCCGTAGGTGCCGAGGCGCAGGGCCTGACGGGCGTTCAGGGCGGCCTCGCGATGTGCGCCGAGGCGGTTGATGAGCAGGGCGTTGCGCAGTTCGGTGTGGAGTTCGCCGGACTCGTTGGACGCCGTGCCGTCGACGCCGAGGCCGACCGGGACGCCGGCCGCGAGCAGGTCGGGGACGCGCGCGATACCGGCCGCGAGGCGGGCGTTGGAGGAGGGGCAGTGGGCGACCCCCGTCCGCGTCCGGGCGAAGGCGTCGATGTCGGAGTCGTTCATGTGGACGCAGTGCGCCATCCACACGTCCTCGCCGAGCCAGCCGGTGGACTCGAAGTAGTCGGTGGGGCCCATGCCGAACAGCTCGTGGCAGAACTTCTCCTCCTCGACCGTCTCCGAGCCGTGGGTGTGCAGCCGCACCCCGAGCCGACGGGCCAACTCGGCTCCCTGGCTCATGAGTTCGGTGGAGACCGAGAAGGGCGAGCAGGGCGCGACGGCGACCTGCGTCATCGCGTCGAAGGAGGCGTCGTGGTGTCGCCGTACCGTCTCCTCGGTGGCGGCGAGGGCGTCGTCCAGGGTCTCCACGGCGAAGTCCGGGGGCAGTCCGCCGTCCGACTCGCCCCGGTCCATGGAGCCCCGGGCGAGGGTGAAACGCACGCCCATGTCACGGGCCGCGCCGATGATCGTGCCGGAGAGGTCGCCGGCCCCGCGCGGGAAGACGTAGTGGTGGTCCATGGCGGTGGTGACCCCGCCCCGGGCCATCATCGCGAGCGAGCCCTGGGCGGCCGCGTGGACCATCCGCTCGTCGATGCGCGCCCAGGTCGGGTAGAGCGCGACGAGCCAGTCGAACAGGTTGTGGTCGGTGGCCAGACCCCGGGTGATCCACTGGTAGAAGTGGTGGTGGGTGTTGACCAGACCCGGGGTGACCAGATGCCCGGTGGCGTCGATCCGCCGTACGACGTCGGCCAGTTGGCCGGGCGCCGGGCCCGCGCCGAGCGACTCGATGCGGTTGCCGGCGATGACGACGTACCCGTTCGCGTACTCGGTGTCGTCGGCGTCCACGGTCGCGATCGCACAGTTCTCGATGACGATGCGCTGGGTCATCGTGCGTCCTCTTCTTTCCGGGTCCGGCTCAGAGGTTGGTGAGGTCGGCGGGGATCCGCGCCTCGCAGCCGTCCCGCAGGACGGTGGCCTCGATCAGGCCGTAGGGGCGGTCGGCGGCGAAGTAGACCTCGTTGTCGTTCTTCAGGCCGAACGGCGCCAGATCCACCAGGAAATGGTGCTTGTTGGGGAGGGAGAAGCGGACCTCGTCGATCTCGTCGCGCCGTTCGACGATGCGCGAGCCCATCGCGTACAGGGTCTGCTGGAGGGAGAGCGAGTACGTCTCGGCGAACGCCGCGAGCAGATGCCGCCGCGTCTCCCGGTAGGAGGTCTCCCAGTCGGGCATCGGCCCTGTGTCGTCGGACCAGTTGAAGCGCCAGCGCGCGGAGACCTCGGTGGCGAGGATCCGGTCGTGCGCCTCGGGGAGCGTCGTGTACTTGTCCTTGACGTACCCGAAGAACTCGGAGTCCGTCGAGTTCAGCACGACGAGGTCCTTCAGCCCGGAGACGACCTCCCACGAGGTGCCGTCGTAGGTGATCTGCGTCAGCCGGGTCTCCTGGCCGGTGCGGGCGAAGGAGTGCGCGCCCTCACCGCCGTGCTCGATCCGCTCCCATCCGTACTCCTCGATCCGGATCCGGGCCCGGTGGATGGGCTCCTGCGAGGTCACGAAGTGCCGGGCGAGATGGATGCCGAACTGCTCGGCGGACTCGATGCCGTGCTCCTTGGCGAACGCGTACACCGTGTTCTTGGTGGTGTCGGTCGGCAGGACGTTGGCGTTGGAGCCGGAGTAGTGGACCTCCTCCATGTCGCCGCTCAGCGAGACCGAGACGTTGAGGTCCTTGATGTGGTGGGTGGCGCCCTGCCGCGTGATCCTGACGACCCGGTTCTCGGCCTTGCCGTACTGGTTCTGTCCCAGCACCGGGCGGGCGGGGCGGGAAGTGTCTGCCATAGCTAGCTCCCTCGGTAAACGGAGTAGCCGAACGGGTTGAGCAGCAGCGGTACGTGATAGTGCTCGCCGGCCGTCACCGCGAAGGTGACGGTCACCTCGGGGAAGAACACGGCACCGCTGTCCCGGTTCGCGGGGGCGTCCTGCTGCGCATCGGCTTGATTCTTCGCGGATGTCTGGAGAGACGTCTGGAGATACGGCTCGGTGTCGAAGTCGAGGCGTACATGGGTGGTGCCCTCCGGCGGGGCCGGGAGGTCCTTGCAGCGGCCGTCCGCGTCGGTCGCGGAGCCGCCGAGCGGCTGCCAGGGCGCGTCCCGTCCGGCGCGGGCGGCGAGCCGGACGGCGACGCCGCGGGCGGGGCGGCCGACGCTGGTGTCGAGGATGTGGGTGGACACGGAGGCGGTGGTGGCCGGGGTGCCGGTGCTGGTGCCGGTGCTCATGGTGCTCTCAGACCTCCTGCGTTCGGTCCTCTTCGACGGGGCCGGCGAGACGGGCGAGCCGGATACGGTTGATCTTTCCCAGCTCGGCGCGGACGATCTCGCGTTCCCGCTCGGGCGGGTTCCCGAGCCGTTCCCGGAGCGCGTCGCGCATCTGCTCGCCGGTCCTGCCGGTGGCGCAGATGAGGAAGACATGGCCGAACCGGTCCTGGTAGGCCAGGTTCAGTTCCAGCATCTCCGCCCGCAGTTCCTCGGAGGCGCCGGCCATCCCGCGCTGTTCGCGGGCCGAGGCCGGGTCGCCCGGCTTCGGGCGGCCGATCGGCGGATGTCCGGCCATCGCCTCGGCCAGATCGGCCGCGGTCAGCTCGGCCATGGCGGCGTCGCTCGCGGCGTACAGGTCCTCGACGGTGGCGTACGGGCGGGCCGCGAGCAGCCGGTCCGCCCAGGCCGTGGCGGCGCAGGCGTCCAGGAGGGCGGCGCGGGCCGCGGACTCCTCCAGGCCGTTGAACCGGGCCGGACCTTCGGGCGTGGAAGTCGACGTCACGGGGTCAGCTAACGCCTCCCCGCGACACCACGTCAACACTTTGTTGAAAATTCCGGGTTACGGGGCCGTGGGAGCCGCCGAGCCGGGGCCAAGCCCCGTCACTCAGCTCCCTTTCTCCCGATTCAGGTAGTTGTAGACGGTGAAGCGGGACACCCCGAGCGCGCTCGCCACGGTCTCCACGCCGTGCCGTACGGAGAAGGCGCCGCGCGCCTCGAGTATCCGTACGACCTCCTGCTTGGCCTTGCGGTCGAGGTCGGCGAGCGGCTTGCCCCTCTTGCGCTCCATCGCGGCGAGGATGTGATCGAGGGAGTCGGCGAGCTGCGGCAGGCGTACGGCGACGGCGTCCGCACCCTCCCAGACGAGCACGACGTCGTCCGGGCCGGCCTCGTCGGGCGGGAGCAGCTCGCCGCCCATCGCGTCGACCAGGGGTTTGACGGCCGCGATGAAGGGCTCGTCGCCCGCGGGGCTCACTCGCCCTCGCCCAGGACGTTGACCTGGAGCGAGATCCGGGTGGCGCCGGCGCCGAGGGACTCGCGCAGCAGGGTGTCCACGGCCGCGAGCACGACATCGGCGCCGCCCTCCACGGTGTTGCCGAACGGTCCGACGTCCACCGCGTCCAGGTCGGCCGCCTCGATCACCGCCCGGGCGGCCAGCGCGTGCGCGGGCGCCTCGTCGAGATCGAAGGGCTCGGTCGTGAACTCCACTCTCAATCGCACCCGCTCAACCTAACGCCCACCGCACCCTTCCGCCGAGCCCTCTTGACAAGCCCGGAACCCCGGCGGCAATCTTCCAATAAGCAGAATTCAACTTCCGCATGACGGAAGTTTCCGACGTAAGCCGCTCGCCCCGGAAGGGAGCGCGTCCCGGTATGCCACTCTTCGCATCGGGCACCTTCGCCTCAGGCACCGCCGAAGACCACCGCTTCAGCGTCAACCTGTCGATCCTCTTCACCGAACTCCCGCTCCTGGAGCGCCCCGCGGCAGCCGCCGCGGCCGGCTTCGACGCGGTCGAGCTGTGGTGGCCGTGGCCCGACTCCCCCACCCCCGCCCCCTCCGCGCTGGACGCGCTGAGGCGGGCGATCGAGGACGCGGGCGTGCGGCTCACCGGCCTGAACTTCTACGCGGGACAGCTTCCGGGCCCCGCCCGCGGCGCCCTGTCGCTGCCCGGTGAGGAGTCGGAGCGCTTCCGCGCCAACGTCGAGGTGACCGCCGGTTTCGCCGAGTCCCTGGGCTGCACCGCGCTCAACGCGCTCTACGGCAACCGCGTCCCGGGCGTCGACCCGGCAGCGCAGGACGCGCTCGCCCTGGAGAACCTGGTCCTGGCCACCCGGGCCGCCGACCGGATCGGCGCGATCCTGCTGATCGAGGCGCTGAACCGGACCGAGTCACCGCACTATCCGCTGGTCAGCGCACCGGCCGCGGTCGCGGTCGCGGACCGGGTCAACGAGGTGACGGGGCTCGGCAACGCCACGTTCCTGATGGACCTCTACCACCTGTCGATGAACGGCGAGGACCTGCCGCGGGTGATCGACACGTACGCCCACCGCACCGGCCACGTCCAGATCGCCGACAACCCCGGCCGCGGCGCACCGGGCACCGGCTCGCTCCCGCTCGCGGACCTCCTCGACCGGCTGCGGAAGGCGGGCTACGACGGCCGGGTCGGCCTGGAGTACAAGCCGGGCGACCGTCCGAGCGCCGAAGCCTTCGACTGGCTGCCCCGCTGATCCCACTCCCGAGAGGCATCCCGCGATGACCCACGCACTCCCCAAGATCGCCTGGATAGGTCTCGGCATCATGGGCTCCCCCATGTCCGAGAACCTGCTCAAGGCGGGCTACGACGTCACCGGCCACACCCTGGAACAGGACAAGCTGGACCGGCTCACCGCCGCCGGCGGCACCGCGGCCTCGTCGGTCGCCGAGGCGGTCGCCGACGCCGATGTGATCATCACGATGGTGCCCGCCTCACCGCAGGTCGAGGCCGTCGCGTACGGCCCCGGCGGCATCCTGGAGAACGCCCGGGCCGGCGCCCTGCTGATCGACATGTCCTCCATCACCCCGCAGACCTCCGTCGACCTGGCGGCGGCCGCGCGGGACAAGGGCATCCGGGTCCTGGACGCCCCGGTGTCGGGCGGCGAGGCCGGCGCGATCGAGGCCGTCCTGTCCATCATGGTCGGCGGCGACCAGGCCGACTTCGACGAGGCTCGGCCGCTCTTCGAGGCGCTGGGCCGGACCGTCGTACGGTGCGGTCCGCACGGTTCGGGCCAGACCGTGAAGGCCGCCAACCAACTGATCGTCGCCGTGAACATCCAGGCGTGCGCGGAGGCCGTGGTCTTCCTGGAGAAGTCGGGCGTGGACCTCGCGGCCGCGCTCGACGTCCTGGCGGGCGGCCTCGCGGGGTCGACCGTACTGACCAGGAAGAAGGACAACTTCCTGCGCCGGGACTTCCGGCCCGGCTTCCGGATCGACCTGCACCACAAGGACATGGGCATCGTCACCGACGCGGCCCGCACCGTCGGCGCCGCGCTGCCCGTCGGCGCGGTCGTGGCCCAGTTGGTCGCGAGCCTGCGCGCCCAGGGCGACGGCGGCCTCGACCACTCAGCACTCCTGCGCACGGTCGAACGCCTCTCCGGCGCCGGGGCCTGACGCCCCCCACCACACCTCCGGGCGGCGCCCCCGCCGACACCTGCCCTGTCGCGCCAAGGCGGGAGCGCCGCCCGGAGCACCACGTCACCACCTCCCCCAATCCGTCCGCACCGCCGGAACGACCCGCGCGGTGCGGACCGGGCAAGGACCGCGGCGGAGTGCACGCCAGTGCGGTGGCGAGGGCCCGGCCCGCTTCCCGACCTGAGGGACGACGGAACCGGCCCCGCACCCGCCGCGGTCCCAGCCACCCTCCCCTCTCCCGGCGCTCCACATGCGGATCCGCGGCGCCCGCAGGACGCTGAGGGCATGGGCAATCCGACACGGTTTCCGCACATCGTGGTCCACCCGCCGGCGCTGGACGGCTCCCGGCGCGTCACCTCCGGCGACACGGTCCTCGGGGTGGCCTCCCACCTCGACGACGTCGTCGAGATCCTCCGGCTGGCCGACCTGGACCGGATCGAGGTGGAGGTGAGCGACCTCATCGACTGGCAGGGCGGCGGCCCGGACGACTGGCCCGGCCTCTCCGAACACCACGACCAACCGGAACCGTAGCCACCCCGCCCCAACCTCAAATCAACCTCTGAACATCGGTCAGCAGGCTTCAACCGGCGCTGCCCCGGGGCACATTGTGGTCAGGCGGGGCCCGCCGGCACGGGGGCGGCGGGCCTCCGTCACGGGGGTGCGCCATGGGCGGAGACGGCTCGGCCGGGATCGGTCCGTACGAGGTCGCGCTGTTGCGGGGAGGTCCCCGCGCGGCCGTCGCGACGGCTGTCGTCGAGCTGTATCTGCGGGGCGTCGTGGAGGCGGGCCGGCCCGGCCGACTGCGGACCTCGGGATCGTCCCCCGAGGAGGCCGGACCGGCATCGTCTCCCCTTCCCCCGCTCGCCGCGGCCGTGCGCGCGGCCCTCGACCGGCCCGCCGGGCTGCCGGAGCTGCTCGCCGATCCGGGGGTCGGCCGGGCGCTGACCGGGCTGGTGCGGGAAGTGCGGTCCGCGGGGCTGCTGCGCACGCTGCCGCCGCACCGCGGCCGGGCCGCCCGCACCGCCCTGCGGGCCCTGCGTGCCGCGCATCCGCTGCCCGCCGGCCGGGGCGAGGTGCCCGAGGGGGACGTGACGCTCGTCGTGGCCCTGTACGGCGAGGAGGCGCTGCGTCTCCTCGTGCCGCGCTTCGCGCTGCGGGCCGGACTGCTCCCCCGTGTCGAGGTGTCGGACAAGCCCTTCCACCGCCGCGCTCCCCGGGGGAACGGGAGCAGCGGCGGTTCGGGCTTCTCCTGCGGCGGGGCGGCGTCCTGCGGAGGGTCGTCCTGAGGACGCCGCCGTCACACCTTCAGTGTTCTGATCGATGTCGGCGCGTGCCACGGTTCGGTCGCCGTTTCCTCGAACTCCACGACGTTCCCTATGTCGTTGGTCGTGGACATCGCGATGTTCGTGACCCGTTCCAGGATCGCCTCGACGACGACCGGCACCTGGAACTCGGCGGCCAGCTTCTTCGCGCGTTCGAAGGCGGCGCCCAGGTCGGCGGGGTCGGTGACCCGGATCGCCTTGCAGCCGAGGCCCTCGGCCACCTTGACGTGGTCGACGCCGTAGGCGCCCAGTTCGGGTGAGTTGATGTTCTCGAACTCCAGCTTGACCTGGAAGTCGATGTCGAAGGCGCGCTGTGCCTGGCGGATCAGGCCGAGGTAGGAGTTGTTCACGAGGACGTGGATGTACGGGATCCGGTGCTGCGCGCCGACCGCCAACTCCTCGATCATGAACTGGAAGTCGTAGTCGCCGGAGAGTGCGACGACTTGGCCCCCCGGGTCCGCCTTGGCCACGCCGAGGGCCGCCGGGATCGTCCAGCCGAGCGGGCCCGCCTGGCCGCAGTTGATCCAGTGCCGGGGCCGGTGGACGTGCAGCATCTGGGCGCCGGCGATCTGGGAGAGGCCGATGGTGGTGACGTACCGGGTCTCCGGTCCGAACGCCTTGTTCATCTCCTCGTAGACGCGCTGCGGTTTGATCGGGACGTCGTCGAAGTGCGTACGGCGCTGGAGCGTGGCCCGCCTCTCCTGCGCGGCGGCCGCCCAGGCGGAGCGGTCGGGGAGCCGGCCCGCCGCCCGCAGTTCCCTCGCCGCCTCCACGAAGAGGGTCAGCGCCGCCTTCGCGTCGGAGGCGATGCCGTAGTCGGGGGCGAAGATGCGGCCGATCTGGGTGGGTTCGACGTCGACGTGCACGAAGGTGCGGCCCGCCGTGTAGACGTCGAGGCGGCCGGTGTGGCGGTTGGCCCAGCGGTTGCCGATGCCGAGGACGAAGTCGGACTCCAGGAAGGTGGCGTTGCCGTAGCGGTGCGCGGTCTGGAGGCCGACCATCCCGGCGTTCAGCTCGTGGCCGTCGGGGATCGCGCCCCAGCCCATCAGGGTGGGGATCACCGGGACGCCGGTCAACTCGGCGAATTCGACGAGGAGTTCGCAGGCGTCGGCGCCGATGACCCCGCCGCCGGCGACGATCAGAGGGCGCTCGGCGGCGCCCAGCATGCCGAGCGCCTTGTCGATCTGGGCGCGGGTCGCGGCCGGTTTGAAGACCGGCAGCGGCGCGTAGGTGTCGGGGTCGAACTCGATCTCCGTCTGCTGGACGTCGACCGGCAGGTCGATCAGCACCGGCCCCGGGCGCCCCGAGCGCATCACGTGGAACGCCTGCTGGAGGACGCCGGGGACCTGGGCCGCCTCCAGGACGGTGACCGCCATCTTGGTGACCGGGGCCGCGATCGAGGCGATGTCGACGGCCTGGAAGTCCTCCTTGTGGATCACGGCGGTCGGCGCCTGGCCCGTGATGCACAGGATCGGGATCGAGTCGCCGATCGCCGAGTACAGGCCGGTGATCATGTCGGTGCCGGCCGGGCCCGAAGTGCCCACGCAGACACCGATGTTGCCCGGGTGGGCGCGGGTGTAGCCCTCCGCCATGTGCGAGGCGCCCTCGACATGGCGGGCCAGGGTGTGATGGATACCGCCGGACGCCTTGAGCGCCGCGTAGAAGGGGTTGATCGCCGCGCCGGGCACCCCGAACGCGGCGGTGACGCCCTCGCGCCTGAGGATCTCGACTGCCGCGCGGGCAGCGGTCATGCGAGCCATCGCGTACTCCCACCCTCCCTTAGTTGTTTTCCGTATCGCGGAATTTAGTTTCTGCTATCTGGAAGCAATGTAAGAGGGTGCGCGAAGGTCGTCAAGAGACGGACAAGCGGGGGCCGGAGGAGGACGATGGGGGCCATGTCCGAGAGCGTGCCGGTGCGCTGCCCGGCCTGCCGGCGCGAGCGCCTCTACACCGCGCCGTCCTATCCGTGCGCGTGCGGTGCCCCCGTCACCCCGGTGCTCGACCGCCGTACGGCACCGGCGGCCGTCGTCCGCCGGGTGTGGGACGAGGAGTGGATCACCCTGCGCTGCGGGGCCTGCGGGCGCCGCGACCAGTGGCCGCGGCCCGAACTGGGCTGCCCCTGCGGGACGGTGCTGCACATACCGGTGACCGGCGCGAACGGCGGCGGGGTGAAGGACGGCGAGGCGGGCGACGCCGGGCGGCGCGGCTTCCGGTCCGTCGCCATCCGCAGCGCGCTCGACGCGGTCACGGCCGCCGCGCTCTATCTGCGCTGGCTCGGCCACGACGACGTCCGCCGGGCCGACCAGCGGCCCACCTCCGGGATCGGGCTCGCCGCGCGCGGACTGCTGGCCCAGGTGGACCCGAGCGCCCGCCCGGCCACGCTGCGGGACGTGGAGTGCCTGTGGCTCACGGCCATGACGGAGTCGGCGCGGTGCGTGTACTTCTCCCTCGCCGGGTACGCCCCCGAGGCCCGCGCCGGCGCCGACCGGCTGCCCGTCCCACTGTTCCTGCTGGACCCCACGGGCACACCGCGCCCCCTCAACACCCCGGCGGCAGCGCTGGACGCCGGGGGCGCGGGCGGCGCGGGCGGCGCCCGAGGTGGTCAGCCGCGCGGCGGACCGTAGACCGGCCCCCGGCGGTCGACCACGACGGCTCAACCCCCGTAGTTCTCCCGGAGTTCGATCTTGCGGATCTTGCCGGACACCGTCATCGGGAACGTCTCCAGCACCTGGAGCCGGCTGGGGATCTTGTAGTGCGCGAGGCGGCCCTCGCAGAAGGCGCGCACGTCCTCCAGCGTCGGCGGGTCGGCCGGGTCGCGCGGGATCACACAGGCGAGGACCTCCTCGCCGTACTTCTCGTGCGGTACGCCGACGACCTGGACGTCCTGGATGCCGGGGTGGCCGTAGAGGAACTCCTCGATCTCGCGCGGGTAGATGTTCTCGCCGCCCCGGATGATCATGTCCTTGATGCGGCCGACGATCTCCACGTAACCGTCCTCGCGCATCACCGCGAGGTCCCCGGTGTGCATCCAGCGGCCCGCGTCGACGGCCTCGGCGGTCTTCTCCGGCTCGTTCCAGTAGCCGAGCATCACGCTGTAGCCGCGGGTGCACAACTCCCCCGCCCTGCCGCGTGGTTGCGTCACTCCGGTGACGGGGTCGACGACCTTGACCTCGATGTGCGGCAGGACGCGGCCGACGGTGCCGGTGCGGTGCTCCAGGTCGTCCTCGCGGCGGGTCTGGGTGGACACCGGCGAGGTCTCCGTCATGCCGTAGGCGATCGACACCTCCGCCATGTTCATCTCGCCGACCACGCGTTTCATCACCTCCACCGGGCACGGCGAGCCCGCCATGATGCCGGTGCGCAGGGTGGAGAGGTCGTAGGAGGCGAAGTCGGGGAGGTTCAACTCCGCGATGAACATGGTCGGGACGCCGTACAGGGACGTACAGCGCTCCCGCTGGACCGCCTCCAGGGTGGCCCTCGGGTCGAAGGCCGCGGCCGGGATCACGATGCAGGCGCCGTGCGAGGTCGCCGCCAGGTTCCCCATCACCATGCCGAAGCAGTGGTAGAAGGGCACCGGGACGCAGATCCGGTCCTGCTCGCTGTAGTCGATCATCTCGCCCACGAAATAACCGTTGTTGAGGATGTTGTGGTGGGAGAGCGTGGCGCCCTTGGGGAAGCCCGTGGTGCCCGAGGTGTACTGGATGTTGATGGGGTCGTCGCAGGACAGCTCGTCGGGGCGGGCGTCCGGGTTCGCGCGGGCCAGCAGCGCGTCCCAGCTCGGGTCGCCGATGAACACCGCCTCGCGCAGGGCGGGGCAGCGGGGCCGTACGTCCTCGGTCATCGCCCGGTAGTCGCTGGTGCGGTGGCTCACGGAGGCGAACAGGAGTGAGATTCCCGCCTGGTTGAGGACGTACTCGACCTCGTGGGTGCGGTAGGCCGGGTTGATGTTGACCATGATCGCGCCGATGCGTGCGGTGGCGTACTGGACGAGCACCCACTCCGCGCAGTTGACGGCCCAGATGCCCACCCGGTCGCCCTTGACGACCCCGGCGCCGAGCAGCGCCGAGGCCAGCCGGTCGACGTCGGCGCCGAACTCGGCGTAGGTCCACCGCCGTTCGGACGGTACGTCGACCAGCGCCTCGCGCTCCGGCCAGGTCGCCACCGCCCGGTCCAGGTTGGCGCCGATGGTGTCACCGAGCAGGGCGGTCGCGCTGGTGCCGTGGGCGTACGAGAGCGCGGGCGTCGAGAGTTCGGGCCTCGAGAGTTCGGTCACCGGAAGTCCTCCTCGCGGTACTCGTGTTCCGAGCCCGCCGCCGTCGCCTCGCGCAGCTCGATGCGCCGGATCTTGCCGCTGACCGTCTTGGGCAGCGGGGCGAACTCCAGCCGTCGGACGCGCTTGTAGGGGGCGAGGACGTCCCGGGAGTGCTCGAAGAGCACCTTCGCGGTGTCCGGCCCCGGCTCCCAGCCCTCGGCGAGCACCACGTACGCCTTGGGCACGGCGAGCCGCAGCTCGTCCGGGGCGGGGACGACGGCCGCCTCGGCCACCGCCTCGTGCTCCAGCAGGGCGCTCTCCAGCTCGAAGGGGCTGATCTTGTAGTCGGACGCCTTGAAGACGTCGTCGCTGCGGCCGACGTAGGTCAGGTAGCCGTTCTCGTCCCGCGAGCCGATGTCACCGGTGCGGTAGTAGCCGTCGGCCATCGCCTCCGCCGTGCGGTCGGGGTCGCCGTGGTAGCCGGCCATCAGGCCCACCGGGCGGTACATGAGGTCGAGCGCGATCTCGCCCTCACGGACGCCGGGTTCGCCGGTCACCGGGTCGAGCAGCTCCACCCGGTAGCCGGGTCCGGGGCGGCCCATGGAGCCGGTCTTCAGTTCCTGGCCGGGGCTGTTGGCGATCTGGACGGCCGTCTCCGTCTGTCCGAAGCCGTCCCGGACGGTGACGCCCCAGGCGCGCCGGACCTGCTCGATGACCTCGGGGTTGAGGGGTTCACCGGCGGCCACGGCCTCGCGGGGCGGGGTGCGCAGCGCGCTCAGGTCGGCCTGGATGAGCATGCGCCAGACGGTGGGCGGGGCGCAGAACGTGGTGACCCCGGCACGGTCCATCTCCGCCATCAGCCGGGCCGGGTCGAAGCGGGTGTAGTTGTGGATGAAGACGGTCGCCTCGGCGTTCCACGGCGCGAAGAGGTTGGACCAGGCGTGCTTGGCCCAGCCGGGCGAGGAGATGTTGAGGTGCACGTCGCCGGGGGTGAGGCCGATCCAGTACAGGGTGGCCAGATGGCCGATCGGGTACGAGGTGTGGGTGTGCTCGACCAGCTTGGGGCGGGCGGTCGTCCCGGAGGTGAAGTAGAGCATCAGCGGGTCGTCGGCCCGGGTGGGGCCGTCCGGGGTGAAGCCGGCGGGGGCGTCGTAGGCGTTCTCGTAGGCCAGCCAGCCCTCGGGCGCTCCGCCTACGGCGATCCGGGTGTACTCGCCGGGGACCTCGTCGAACTTGGCGGTGTCGGCGGTGCGGGCCAGGACGTGCCGGACCCGGCCGCGCTCGACGCGGTCGCGCAGGTCGGCGGGGCCGAGCAGCGGGGTGGCCGGGATGACGACGGCGCGCAGTTTCATCGCGGCGAGGGCGGTCTCCCACAGTTCGGCCTGGTTGCCGAGCATGACGAGGACGCGGTCCCCGGCGGCGACCCCGGCCGCGCGCAGCCAGTTGGCGATGCGGTCGGAGCGTTCGGCCAGTTCGGCGAAGGTGAGCCGGGTCTCGGTGCCGTCCTCCTCGACGATGTGCAGGGCGGTGCGGCCGTTGCCGTCGGCGATGACGTCGAACCAGTCCAGGGCCCAGTTGAAGTGCTCGGGTCGGGGCCACTCGAAGCCCTCGTAGGCGGTGGTGTAGTCCTCGCGGTGCTCCAGCAGGAAGTCCCGTGCCCTGCGGAAGCTCTCCGTCGCCGTCGTCATGTGCAGTCCTCCTCGGACCCGGACCATTGCCGGGCGGCTCTCCCCCATCGTGTAATCCGTGGTGCAGGTCTCACTACCCCCGAACGGGGGTGTGCGGCACCCGACGGGCGCCCGGTGCGTCAGGTCGGCCCACGGGACGGGGCCCGGCCGGACGGGGCCCCGCGGATCGTGGAAGGGCACGGAAAGGGCGAGGACGTGGCAGCAGATCCGGCCGGAACGGCTCAGATACGCGGCGCGCTGGCGCGGCTGCGGCGCGCGACGGGGCTGCCGGTCGCCTTCGGCGGTCTGGTCGAGCCGGGGCGGCACCGCATGCGGATCAGCGAGTTCAGCGGCGCGGCCACGCTCGCGCTCAGCGGTCTCGCGGTGACCTCGGGGAACGGCCTCGGCGGCAAGGCGGTCGCGCTGGCCCGGCCGTACGCGGTGACCGACTACTCCCGCTCTCGCCGGATCAGCCACGAGTACGACGCGGCCGTCGCCGAGGAGGGCCTGCGCTCGGTGCTCGCCGTCCCGGTGGTGGTACGGCGCCGGGTGCGCGGCGTGCTGTACGGCGCCCTGCGCACGGCCCAGCCGCTGGGCGACCGCACGCTGAACGCGGCGGTGGGCGTGGCACGCGACGTGGAGCAGGCGCTGGTCGCCGGGGACGAGGTGCGCGAGCTGCTGACGGCGGCCCGGCCGCCGCAGCCCGGTCACGGCGCCGAATGGGAGCGGGTCCGCGAGGCGCACGCCGCCCTGCGCGCCCTTGCGCCCCGGATCACCGACCCCGCGCTCCGCGCCGAACTCCTGGACGCATGCGGTCTCCTGGCCCCCGTGGACGGACCGGCTGCCGGTGAACCGGGGGTGGCGCTCACGCCCCGCGAGCTGGACGTCCTGGCGTGCGTGGCGGCGGGCGCGACGAACGCGGCCACCGCCGAACGCCTGGGGCTGCGCACGGAGACGGTCAAGGGCTACCTCCGCTCGGCGATGCGCCGCCTGGGCGCCCACACCCGCGGCGAGGCGGTGGCGACGGCCCGCCGGACGGGGCTCCTGCCGTAGGGCCCTCACGGCCCCCCGCACGAGGCCGTCCGCCCGGGCCTCCTCCCCCAGGGATGCGGGGCGTGGGAGAGTGCTGACATGTCCGGGGTTCACCCGTTCGGCAGTGTTCGGATCCAGCCAGGGAGGGGTTTCGCGTCCGGCTCGTGGGCAGGGCCCCCGAGCAGCTTCCATTCATCGGCGGCCGTGATGAATTTACCTGTGCGTCATGTTGTTATCTGCCTCACTTCGCTGACCCTCCGAATTTCAAAGAGTCGTTGCCTAGAATTTGGCTGGGACACGACACCCGGAGGGGAGCGGTAACCGTGCGACGGGAGTTCAAGGAGCCTGCCAGATGCCGCCCCGACCTGGTCATCGGCAGGGAGGAGCTGTTCGGCTCCGCCCGTGACCAACTGGCGCGCGGCGGCAGTGTGCTGCTCCACGGGCCCGCCGGAATAGGAAAGTCGACCGTGCTGCGGGCATTGGCCGCGGATTACGGCGACTCCGCGCACACCGTGTTGCGCTGCTCGGCGACCGAGTCCGAATCGCATCTGCCGTTCCTGGCGCTGGCGGACCTCTTCGGTCTGGTCCTGGACGAGGTCTCGGACAAGCTGCCGTCGGCCCAGCGCACGGCCCTGGAGTCGGCGCTCACCGGCCGCGGCGAATCGACCCTGCAACGCGACGGCCTGGCGCTGCGCCTCGCCGTGCTCTCCGCGCTGCGCGCGCTCGCCGCCACCGGCCCGGTGCTGCTCGTCGCCGACGACCTCCAGTGGCTGGATCCGGCCAGCGCCGAACTGCTCGGCTTCGCCGCCCGCCGGCTCGGCGACACCCCCGTCCAACTGCTGTCCGCGGTCCGGACCGAGGGCCAGGAGTACGACCGCCATCTACGCGCGTCTCCGCCGGACACCCTCGCCGTCCGCCTCAACCCGCTCTCCCGCGGCCAGGTCTCCGCGCTGCTCGACCACCGCGGCTACACCGCGCTGCCCCGTTCGACCGTGCGGGAGATCCACCGCACCAGCGGCGGCAACCCGCTGTTCGCCCTGGAGCTGGGCCGCGCGCTCGGCGAGAATCCGACCCCGCCGCGCCCCGGCGAGCCGCTGCCGGTGCCCACCTCGCTGCGCGCCCTGGTGCTCAGCCGGCTCGACATGCTCTCCGACGAGGCCCGCCGCACCCTGCTGGTGGCCAGCGCGGGCGCCCGCCCCACGCTGGCCCTGCTGCACGCGGCCGGCCGGGAGAACGCCGAGGCCGAGACCGCCCAGGCGGCCGCGCTCGGGCTGCTCGCGACCGAGCCGGACGAGCCCGCCGTACGGTTCGCGCATCCGCTGATCTCGGCGGCGCTGTACGCGGAGGCGCCCGCGCAGGAGCGCCGGGCCGCGCACGCGGCGCTGTCCACGGCGGCCTCCGACCCGATCGAACGGGCCCGCAACCTGGCGCTGGCGACCACCGGCACCGACCCGGAGGTGGCCGCCCGGCTCGCCGAGGCCGCCGCGCTGGCCCGGGACCGCGGCGCCCCCTCGGTCGCCGCCTCCCTCGGACTGCTCGCCGCCCGGCACACCCCGCCGGACGGCGCCGTCGCCCCGGACGACCGCCGGCTCCAGGCCGCCGAGGACGCCATCACCGCCGGCGAGGTCGACCTCGCCCGGGACATCGCGCGCGAGGTGCTGACCCGGGCCACCGTGCCCGCCGACCGGATCCGGGCCTGGGAGGTGGTGATCGAGGCCGCCGGGCAGTCGCTCGGCGAGGTCGACGCCGTCTTCCCGCAGGCGCTCGCCGACGCGGGCGACGACCCCCGGCTGCTCGCCCTGGTCCACTACCGGCTGGCCTGGCGCAAACTGATCGTCGAGGGCGACTTCGCCCAGGCCCGCCAGGAGGCCGCGCACACCGCGGAGCTGGCCGCCCGGGGCGGCGACCGCCGTACGGAGCTGTTCGCGCTCTCCTTCCAGGGCTCGACCGAGATCCTGATGGGCCATCCGCTCGCCCCCACCACCATCAAACGGGCCCTGAAGGAGCCCCAGGACCCGTATGTGGCGTGTCATCACAACGGCGCCGGCATGGCCCGGTTCCGCTGGCTGCTGATGAGCGACCAGCTCCCCGACGCCCGCGCCACCATCACCGCGCTGCTGCGCGAGGTGCGCCGGCGCGGGATGGTCGAGAGCGAGGTGCACTTCCAGCGGTTCCTGGCCGACACCGAACTGCGCTCCGGGCACTGCGGACGCGCCCTCGACCTGGCCCGCGAGAGCCTCAAGCTGGCCCGCGACTCGGGCATCGGCCTGGGCGCGTCCGCGATGCTCACCTCGCTGGCCGAGGCGTCCGGCGGGGACGTGGACAAGGCGCTGGTGCTGGCCCGGGAGGCCGCCGACCACGCCGAGGAGGACGGCGACCAGATGTACCTCTCGCGGGCGCTGGCCGCGCTGGGCTACGCCCAACTGGTGGCCGGGGACGCGGCGGGCACGGTCGCCTCGCTGCGCCGGGTGCGCGAGCTGGAGCAGGGCATGGGCATCACCGACCCGGCCCGCGGCCGCTGGCAGGGCGACCTGGCCGAGGCGCTGGTCCGGGTGGGCGAACCGGGCGAGGCGCAGGACGTCATCGACGTCAGCCGCGAACACGCCCTCCGGCTCGGCCGGGAGAGCGTCCTCGCGGTGCTGGACCGTGCCGAGGCCCTGGTGCGGGCGGCGCACGGCGACCACGAGGCGGCGCTGGCCCGGCTGACGTCCGTCCAGGACCGGCTGGCCAAACTGGGCTACGGCCTGGAGGAGGCGCGCGCCGCGTTCGCGCACGCCCTGCTGCGCGCCCGGCAGCCCGGTCCGACGTCGTACGACGAGGCGGCACGGCTCTTCCGGCGGTGCCGGGCGCTGCCCTGGCTGCGCCAGGTGGACGCGGCGGCCCTGGAGGAGACGGACGGGGCCCGCCCGGCCGCCCCGCCCGCGCCGGCCGCCGACGCGCTGGAGGGGCTGGCCTCGATGGAGCGTCAGGTCGCCGCGCTGGTCATGGAGGGCGCCACCAACCGGGAGATCGCCGCGCGCCTGTTCATCAGCGTGAAGACCGTCGAGGCGACCCTGACCCGGGTCTACCGGAAGCTGGGAATCCGCTCGCGGGTGGATATTGTCCGACTGGCGGCGGGGCGCCACGCCAAGTGAGCGGGGCGCGGGGTTAACTGCCCTCGCGGATCCACCGAACGCGGACCCGTCGGACCCTGTGCGCCCCCTGTGCAGGACCGAGGGTTTTCCCTGCCCCAACTCCCTTAGGGGGTTCCCTCATTGGGAGGTGGGTGCGCCGGGCCCTAGCGTTCGTGATGTGCCGCTCGCCCGGGCAGACGGGGGTCGGTCCCGCGACCCCCGTACACACCCCCCACGCCCGTGCGAACCCCCCACCGGCAGCTCCCCCCACAAGGAGATCCATGTACGGGCTCAACCGTGCCAGGAAGGCCGCCGCAGTCGTCGCGGCGGCCGCCGCGGCGGCGGCGACCTGTCTGCTCAGCGCCCCCACCGCTGTCGCAGCGCCGCAGCCGATCGTCGGCGGCACGACGACCACCACGACCGCGTACCCGTTCATGATGCAGATCACGGACGCCTCGCAGAACCAGTTCTGCGGAGGGACGCTCGTCTCACCGACCAAGGTCGTCACGGCCGCGCACTGCATGGTCGGCGAGAGCACGAGCAGTGTGCGCGTCGTCGGCGGCCGCACGTACCTCAACGGTACGAACGGCACGGTCAGCCGGGTCAGCAAGATCTGGATCCACCCGAACTACACCGACGCCACCGACGGCGAGGACGTGGCGGTGCTGACCCTGTCGACCTCGATGCCGTACACCACGGCGTCGTACGTCACCTCGTCCCAGACCGATCTGTACGCGGCCGGCACGACGGCCCGCGTCCTGGGCTGGGGCACGACCTCACAGAACGGCAGCTCCTCCAACCAGTTGCGGACGGCGACCGTGCCGGTCGTCTCCGACTCGAGTTGTGCGAGCTCCTACGGTTCGGACTTCGTGCCGTCCGACATGGTGTGCGCCGGATACTCCTCCGGCGGCGTAGACACCTGCCAGGGCGACAGCGGCGGTCCCCTGCTCATCGGGGGCGTCCTGGCAGGGATCACTTCTTGGGGCGAGGGCTGTGCCCAGGCCGGTCACCCGGGTGTCTACACCCGGCTGACCGCCTTCTCCGGCCTGGTCGCCACGCAGGTGAACTCCTGACGGGTCACCGCGTACGCCCCATGAACTCCTGAGCACCCCTCAGGTGAATACCAGGGGGCGCTGCGAGCCTCCACGAGCGGCCCGCAGCGCCTCCTTTCCACGTGCTCTCCCCTCTGGGGACCCACGCGCCTACGCTCCTACGACCGTCCCGAACCGGATGTCGCGGGGCTCCCCCGGGTGCAGCGCGGCCAGCATCCGCTCGGCCTCCCCGGTCACCTCCCGCCGCTGCCCCGCGGTGAGGCGCCCGAACGGCTCGACGACCAGCGCGTCCTCCTCCAGCCGCCACACGCCCGCCAGGAACCCGTCGACGAGCAGCGTGCGGTACGCCTGGTTGCCCCGCCAGGTGCGGCCCCGGTAGCCGGACGGGACGACGCGGGTGCGGTCGGCGTGGGAGAGCAGCAGGTTGTCGAACTCGGGCAGGAAGCGCGGCGGGGCCGGGGTGTCCGGGTCCGGGCGGGGTGCCTCCGGGAGGTCGAACAGCTCGACGCCGTGCTCGTCCCGGAAGGTGAGCAGGCGGGGCCGCAGCCGCTCGAAGGCGTCGCGCAGCCGGGTGAGCCCGGCCCAGGTCTGCATGTCCTTGACGGAGGCCGGTCCGAAGGCGGCGAGGTACCGGGTCACGACGTCGTCCGGCGCGGGGGCGGGTTCGGCGGGCCGGCCGAGCCAGTGCTCGGCGGTCGTCAGCGCGACCTGTCCGCTCCGGTCCCACAGCCCGCGCGGGGTGACCTGGACGAGCGGGAGCCGGCAGCGGGCCGCGAGCCCCAGCGACTGCGGGTCGGCCTCGGGCCAGCGCGCGGAGAGCGCCTCGCGCAACTGCCCCATCGTGCGCGGCTCCTCCTCCACGAGGTCCCGGGCCAGCCCCGCGAGCACATCCAGGTCCACCCCGGCCAGCCCCTTGCGGAACGCGTTCAGCTCACGGTCGCGGGCGGGCTGGACCAGCGGCCGCAGGGTGAGCGCGTCGTCGGCGGTGTGGGTGTGGATCGTGGAGCGCATGGTGACGATCCGGACCACGGCGCGGTCGGCCATCGGCGCGGACAGGTCCCCGGGACGGAAGCCGGCGAGGCGGGCGGCGAGCGCGTAGTACGGCGGCCTGACGTTCTGCGCCTGAAGCCCCAGCAGATGGGTGACCGCCTCCGTCGCCGACAGCGCGGCGGGCCGCAGCAGCAACTGCCGTTCGAGAGTCGCGCGATTGAGGGCGCGCGCGTCGAGCACGGGGGCGGCGGGGGTCGGCTTCGTCATGGACGGGACGGTAGCGGGGATCGAGGACAGATGCTGTCCGCCATGGGCGTCCCCATGCCCCCATGGCACCGGGGTGCCGGACGAGTGTCCGGCACCCCGGTGGGTTGTTCGTTCCCTTCTTCGCAGACCTCAGCCGGCGGCGCGGACGAATGCCTCGTAATATCCTCGCCGCTGACCGAGCATATTCGGGTGGTAGGACTCCGTGGTGTTGGTGAAGTTCACGTCCCACAGATAGGACTGGTCCGAACAGATGGCGTGGCCCGAGAACAGACGCTGGACGTTGCCCCACCGGAATCCGTGGGCCGCCGCGCGTCCGCTCATGATGCTGTTGAGAAGGTCGGCGGCGTCATTGATGGCCTTGCGCTTGGTGTTGCTGATTCCGGCGCAGAAACCGTTGTCCAGCGTGTAGAGCTGAGCGACTCCGAGCACGACGACCCGGGCCTTCGGGGCGCGCTGCTTGATGGCGTTGTACAGCGCGTCCAGCCTGCCCGGCAACTGCCTGTTGGCGAAGTCGCGGGCCTGGTTGATACGACTGATGCAGGCGCTGTCGGTGATGTTGAGCACGCAGGTGCGGATGACGTCGGAGAACCCCGCGTCGTTACCGCCGGCCCCCACGCTGACCAGCGTGGTCGAGGCGTTGAGCGGGCCGAGCTGGGTGTTCAGCACGTCGACGGTCGTCGCGCCCGAGCACGCCATGAACGAGAACTTGGACGGCTTGCGCTGCCGGTTGTACTCGGACGGGTAGGCGTACTTCGAGCGGAGACAGCTACCGCTCTCGGGCAGGTAGTCGCCGGCGCCGACCCCGGAGGAGTAGGAGTCACCGAGGGCGACGTACTCCTCGCCTGCCGCCTGTGCCGTACCGCTGCTCGTCAGAGCGAGTCCGGCCGTCAGGAGCGACGCCAAAACGGCTGAGATGATTCTACGCAATTTCATGGTCCTGCCTCACGATGTGATTGGGCGGACCAGTTCTACTGCTCGGTAATTAAATCTGAGAAGCGCTCCTTCCGGATTGCCGTATAGGCATTCGCGATAACTTTTGTCGACCCCTATAACGCCGCGCTATCGAGAAATTCGATAGGGAAGGGGCGACCCCGTGTCGATCGGGGCCGCCCCTCGGGGTGTGTCGGTCACGGGGTCAGCAGCAGGCTGTTGCCGCGTTCCTTGGCGGCCGTGTAACGGCGGGCCACGTCCTGCCAGTTGACGACCGCCCACATCGCGTCGATGAAGTCGACCTTCTGGTTCCTGTACTGGAGGTAGAAGGCGTGCTCCCAGGCGTCGAAGACCAGGATCGGGGTGGAGCCCTGGCCGACGTTGCCCTGGTGGTCGTAGACCTGCTCGACGATGAGGTGGCCGGAGAGCGGCTCGTAGGCGAGGACGCCCCAGCCCGAACCCTGGGTGGTGGCCGACGCCTTGGTGAGCTGTGCCTTGAAGTTCGCGAAGGAGCCGAAGGATTCGGCGATCGCGTCCGCCAACTCGCCCACGCCGTCCGCCTCCAGCGGCTCGCCGCCGCCGTCGCCGGTCATGTTGTGCCAGTAGATGCTGTGCAGGATGTGCCCGGAGAGATGGAACGCCAGGTTCTTCTCCAGGCCGTTGATCGAACCCCAGGACTCCTTGTCCCGGGCCTCCGCGAGCTGCTCCAGGGTGTCGTTCGCACCCTTGACGTACGCCGCGTGGTGCTTGTCGTGGTGCAGCTCGATGATCTCGGGGCTGATGACCGGGGCGAGCGCCGCGTAGTCGTACGGAAGCTCCGGGAGCGTGTAAACCGCCATGTCCAACGTCCTCCGACGTTATTGCGAATGGTATGCAAGTGCACGCTAACAGCAGAAGGGTGCCCGCGCTGATCAGCCGTAGGACCTAGGACCGGAGACGTGTCGTCGCCCTGCCGCCGCCGCGCTCGGCGTGTGCGCTGGATGTGCGCCGGTGTGTGAGCCGTCCCACGCCGCCCTCGCGCCCCCCGTTGTCGCTTGTCAGGGGCCTCGTACGGGCACTACTGTCACCACGCCTCGGTGAACGGGAAATCGGTGTGAAACCGGTGCGGCCCTCGCCACTGTGATCGGGAAGTCCGGCTCCGGCCCTCACGGGCAGCCACTGGGTCCTCGGACCCGGGAAGGCGGAGCACGGACGGTGGTACCCGTCAGCCAGGAGACCGGCCGGGGCGCGTCAACCATCCACGAGGTGCTGGAGAGGGTCCGCTGAACCATGCACATAGCCGAGGGTTTCCTCCCGCCGGCGCACGCCGTCGCCTGGGGCGTCGCGTCCGCACCATTTGTCGTCCACGGAGTCCGTTCACTCACCCGTGAGGTCAGGGAGAACCCCGAGAGCACCCTGCTGCTCGGCGCCTCCGGGGCCTTCACCTTCGTTCTGTCCGCCCTGAAACTGCCGTCCGTGACGGGGAGTTGTTCCCACCCCACCGGCACCGGCCTGGGCGCCATCCTGTTCCGGCCGCCGATCATGGCCGTCCTGGGCACCATCACCCTGCTCTTCCAGGCGCTGCTGCTCGCCCACGGCGGGCTCACCACGCTCGGCGCCAACGTCTTCTCCATGGCGATCGTGGGGCCGTGGGCCGGCTACGCCGTCTACAAGCTGCTGCGGCGCTTCGACGTGCCGCTGATGGTCGCGGTGTTCTTCGGCGCGTTCGCCGCCGACCTGTCCACCTACTGCGTGACCAGCGTGCAGTTGGCGCTGGCGTTCCCCGACCCGGGCAGCGGATTCCTGGGCGCGCTCGGCAAGTTCGGCTCCATCTTCGCCGTCACCCAGATCCCGCTGGCGGTCAGCGAGGGTCTGCTCACGGTGTTCGTGATGCGGCTGCTCGTCCAGTCCAGCAAGGGTGAACTGACCCGGCTCGGCGTGCTGGTGACCGGCGGCCGGAAGCGGAACGGCACCTCCACCGACAACGGCGCCTCCACCGAGGCCGGCACCGAGGCGGTGGCCCGATGAACCGCAACACGAAGATCAACGTCCTGCTGCTGCTCGTGGTGGCCGCGCTGGCCGTCCTGCCGCTGGCCCTCGGGCTCGGCGACCACAAGGAGGAGCCGTTCACCGGCGCCGACGCCGAGGCGGAGACGGCGATCACCGAGATCGAGCCGGACTACGAACCGTGGTTCTCCCCGCTCTACGAACCGCCGTCCGGTGAGATCGAGTCGGCGCTGTTCGCCGTCCAGGCGGCGCTGGGCGCCGGGGTCCTCGCCTACTACTTCGGTGTGCACCGGGGCCGGCGCCAGGGCGAGGAGCGGGCCCTGGCCCGCCAGAACACCCCGGACGGCGACCCGGCCGCGAGCGGCTCCCCCGGCCCCGCCGCCGAACGGGCCTGACCGGGTGCTGCCGATCGACGCGGCGGCGCACAGCAGTCGCTGGCGCCGCCGCCATCCCGTGGACAAGGCCGTGCTCGGACTCGGTCTGACCGCTCTCGCCGTCTGTCTGCCGCCCTGGCCCGGCGCCGCGCTCGTCCTGGTGACCGCCCTCGCGGTACTGCTGGGACCGGCCGGGGTGCCGGGCCGCCGGCTGTGGCGGGCCTACCGGGTGCCGCTCGGGTTCTGTGTCACCGGCGCGCTCACCCTGCTCTTCCAAGTGGGCGGGCCGGGCGGGTTCGTGGGCTGGGCCGACGGCGGCACCGTACGCGCCGGGGAACTGCTGCTGCGCACCTCCGCCGCCTCGCTCGGCGTCCTGCTGTTCGCGTTCACCACCCCGATGTCCGACCTGCTGCCGCGCCTGGTCAGGGCCGGGGTGCCCGCACCCGTGGTGGACGTGGCGCTGGTGACGTACCGGATGAGCTTCCTGCTGCTCGACTCGATGCGGCGGATCCGGGAGGCGCAGGCGGCGCGGCTCGGGCACACCAGCCGGGCCGCGGAGTGGCGGGCGCTGGCCGGGCTCGGCGCGACGGCGTTCGTGCGGGCCTTCGACCGGGCGGCGCGGCTCCAGGCCGGTCTCGCCGGGCGCGGCTACGACGGCACCCTGCGCGTGCTCGTGCCCGAGGCCCGGGTCTCCGTCCGTTTCACGGCGGCCAGTGTCGCGCTCCTCGCCGCGCTGGCCGCCCTCACCCTCGTCCTGGAAAGGCCGCCGACGTGAGCGAGCCCGTGCTGGTCGCCCTGCGGGGCGCCTCTTTCGCCTACGAGGACGGCCCTTCGGTGCTCGACGGGCTGGACTTCGAGATCCGCGCCGGACGCGCGCTCGCCCTGCTGGGGCGCAACGGCAGCGGCAAGACCACGCTGATGCGGCTGCTCAGCGGGGGACTTCGGCCGCACGCCGGTCAACTCACCGTAGAGGGAAGCCCGGTGGGCTACGACCGCAAGGGCCTGACCCGGCTGCGGACGACGGTGCAGCTCGTGGTGCAGGACCCCGACGACCAGTTGTTCGCCGCGTCCGTCGGCCAGGACGTGTCGTTCGGGCCGCTCAACCTCGGCCTGTCCGACACCGAGGTGCGGGCCCGCGTCGACGAGGCGCTCGCCGCCCTGGACATCACGGACCTGGCCGAACGGCCCACCCATCTGCTGTCGTACGGGCAGCGCAAGCGGACGGCCATCGCGGGCGCCGTCGCGATGCGGCCGCGCGTGCTGATCCTGGACGAGCCGACCGCCGGACTCGACCCGGACGGCCAGGAGCGGTTGTTGGCCACCCTCGACGGGCTGCGCGCGTCCGGCACCACGGTGGTGATGGCCACCCATGACGTCGATCTCGCGCTGCGCTGGGCCGACGACGCGGCACTGCTCACGCCGTCCGGGGCCCACACCGGCCCGGCGGCGGACATGCTGGCCCGCGCGGACCTGCTCGCACAGGCCGGGCTACGACTGCCGTGGGGTGTCGCCGCCGCCGAACTGCTGCGCGCCCGGGGTCTGTTGACGGACGGGACGCCCGGTCCGCGCACGGCGGAGGAACTGGCCGCGCTGGCCGCGGCGTCCACCGGGGGCTGATGAGCCGTCAGGACGGTTCCGGTGTGGCGCCGTTCATGCCCCGGAGCTGCTGGATTTCGCCGCCGACCTTGTCGCGGGCCGGCTCCAGCAGTTCGGGGCGGCCGCTGACCACCCAGCGCGGGCCGACCAGATAGGTGCCGCCGTAGATGCTCGCGGAATCCAGCCAGGTCAGCTTGAACTTCTCCTCCGGGAACGTGGTGATGAGGTAGTTCGCCTTCGCGGAGCGGCAGGTGCCCTCGCGGAGTTCGTCGGCGTCGGTGCGGATCGCGGGCTCGCAGCCGAGCAGTCCGGCGATCACCTCGACCTTCGGCGGGGCGACCACCCCGGCGGCGGGCGTGGCGGAGAGCCGCGACGCGCCTTTGCCCTCCGCCGACTTGGCGTCCGTGCCCGCGCCGCACGCGGTGGCCAGCGGGAGCAGGGCCAGCCCGGCGACGAGCGCGGCGACCCGCAGGGGGCGGGCAAAGGGTCTGCGGGGGCTGGCGGTTGCTCGCTGCGGCTGCTGTGGCACGTGCCTCTCCGGGGTCGGGTCTGCGACAAGACGGCTGTCCAGTGGTACGGGCGGTGCGGGACGGTCGTTCACCAGCGTTGACGGGGTCATGCCCAGCCTCTATCTTCTGGCCGGAGTTACGAACTTTGTTCGAAATAACGAACACGCGACCAAGCCGACCATGCCGACCATTGGAGAGGCGATGTCGAGACCCGCACCCGCACGCCTGTTACTGACCCTCCTCGTCACCCTCGCGGCCCTGCTCACCGGCACGCCCGCCACCCCCGCCCACGCCGCCGCACCCGAATCCCCCGCCGTGACCTACACCAACCCGATCGCCGCTCAACGCGCCGACCCGCACATCGTCAGACACACCGACGGCTACTACTACTTCACCGCCACGGTCCCCGCGTACGACCGCATCGTGCTGCGCCGGGCCACCACCCTCCAGGGGCTCTCCACGGCCCAGGAGGTGACCATCTGGACCAAACACGGCAGCGGCGTGATGGGCGCCCACATCTGGGCGCCGGAGATCCACTTCATCGACGGCAAGTGGTACGTCTACTTCGCGGCCGGCGCCACCGACGACGTGTGGGCGATCCGGATGTACGTCCTGGAGGGCACCGGCGCCAACCCGCTGACCGCCGCCTGGACCGAGAAGGGGCAGATCAGGACCGGGTGGGAGAGCTTCTCGCTCGACGCCACGACCTTCGTCGTGGGCGGCGTGCGCTATCTCGCGTGGGCGCAGCGCAATCCGGCCGAGGACAACAACACCAGCCTGTTCATCGCCCGGTTGGCCAACCCCTGGACGATCAGCGGGACTCCGGCGGAGATCTCGCAGCCCACGCTGTCCTGGGAGACCGTCGGGTACAAGGTCAACGAGGGGCCCGCGCTGATCCAGCACGGCGGCAAGGTCTTCCTGACCTACTCGGCGAGCGCCACCGACGCCAACTACTGCCTGGGCATGCTCACCGCGTCCGCGACGGCCGACCTCACCTCCCCCGCTTCCTGGACCAAGAGCACGTCCCCGGTGTTCAGGTCCAGCGAGGCGACCTCGCAGTACGGGCCGGGCCACAACTCGTTCACCGTGTCCGAGGACGGCAGGTCGGACATCCTCGTCTACCACGACCGTAGTTACCGGGACATCAGCGGCGATCCGCTGAACGACCCCAACCGCCGCACCCGGGTGCAGAAGGTGTACTGGAAGGCCGACGGCACCCCTGACTTCGGCATCCCCGTCGCCGACGGCGTCACCCCGCAGCGCTTCTCCTCCGCCAACCACCCGGACCGTTTCGTCCGGCACTGGGAGTTCCGGGCCAGGATCGAGGCGGGTGTCAGCCCGCTCGCGGACTCGCAGTTCCGCGTGGTGACCGGGCTGGCCGGCACGGGCACGGTGTCGCTGGAGTCCGCCAACTACCCCGGCTACTACCTGCGGCACCGCAACTTCGAGGTGTGGGTGGAGCGCAACGACGGCACGGCCGGCTTCGCCGCCGACGCCGCCTTCCACCGCCGGACGGGCCTCGCGGACACGGCGGGCGTCTCCTTCGAGTCGTACAACTACCCGGGCCGGTACGTCCGTCACTACGACCACCTCCTGTACGTACAGACGCCGGGCACGGCGACCGACCGGGCGGACGCCACCTTCCACGCGCAGTGAGAAACCCGGCCGTGAGGGGCCGTAGCACTGCGCCAACTGTGTGAGGCGAGGGGGAACCGTCCGCCCCGCGCCGTGAACTCCCTACGATCACAGGTGTGGTCACCTTCCAGCTCGAACGCACGGTCCCGCTCCCCCTGGAGGAGGCGTGGCGCCGGCTCACCGAGTGGCACCGGCACGGCGATGTGGTCCCGCTGACGCGGATCACCGTCGTCACTCCCCCGCCGACTCGCGAGGGCACGGTGTTCGTCGCCCGCACGGGCGTCGGACCGCTCGCCGTCGACGACCGGATGGAGGTCACCGTGTGGTGTCCGCCCGAGGGGGACGAACCCGGGCTGTGCCGGCTGGAGAAGCGCGGCCGGATCGTCAGGGGCTGGGCCGAGATCGAGGTGCGGCCCGGTCCCGGCGGGCGGGCCCGGGTGATCTGGCGGGAGGAGCTGCGGGTGCGTCCGCTGCCGTCCGCCGCCGATCCCCTGCTGGGCTCCGCCTCCCGGCGGATGTACGGGCAGGCGGTCAACCGGCTGCTGCGCCGGCCCTGAAACCCGCTGGTCAGCGACGGCGACCGGATGCCAGGGTGGCGCCATGACGGACACGGGTGAGGTCGAGGCGCTGGCGGCGGACGGTCTGCGATGGCTGCTCGGGACGGCGCGGGACACGGGGCGCGGCGGGCTCGGCTGGCCCGTCAGGCCGTCGGACGACGAAGTCGACCCGATGTTCTACAACGGCACCGCCGGGGTGGTCCCCGTCCTTCTGGAGGCGTGGCGGCACTTCGGGGACGACCGGTACGCCGACGGCGCGCTGCGCGCGGCGCGTTCGCTGGCCGACGCGGTCGACGGGCACGACGACGACTCGCTGTACTTCGGCCGTACCGGGATCGCGCTCGTCCTGCGGGCCGTGCACCGCGCGCTGGACTGTCCGGAGGCCGACGCGGCGGCCGGGCGGGCGCTGGCGGGGGTGCGGTCTCGGTTCGACGGGACGCGCTGGGGCGAGCTGTTCGAGCTGATGGGCGGCAACGCGGGGATCGGTCTTGGCGCCTGGGCTGCCGGGGACCCCGAGCTGGCGGTCCTCGCCCTGGAGCCGTACGCGCGCACCGCCGAGCCGACGGCGGCGGGGGTCACCTGGGAGTTCCGGGCCGGGGTGCCGGAACGGCTGCACCATGTCTCGCACGGCACGCTGGGCATCGCCTACGCGCTCGCCTCGGTCGGGGCGGCGGCCGGGCGCGCCGATCTGGTCGAGCTGGCACGGGCCGGGGTCGCGGACGCCGTGTCCCGGGACGAGGGCGGTCCCGACGGGCTGCTGATACCGCACTCCGCTCCGCAGTACCGGCCCGATGTCGTCCAGCGGTACAGCTACGGCTGGTGTCACGGTCCGGCCGGCGACGCGCAGGTGTTCCGGCTGCTGCGGGACGTCCTCGGCGATCCCGGCTGGACGGAACTCGCCGACCGGTGCTGGCACACGGTCACCCGCTCCGGTCTCCCCGAGCGCCTGCGCCCCGGCTTCTGGGACAACAACGGCCGCTGCTGCGGCACTTCGGGCGTGCTGGCCCTGGCCTGCGACCGGATGGCCGAACAGGGCGACACCGGGGACTTCGCCGGGGTGCTGGTGGCCGACCTGCTCGCACGGGCGAACCGGGACGCCGAGGGGGCGCGCTGGTCCAACGTCGAACACAAGGCCGACCCGAGCGCATTGGAACCGGAGACCGGCTGGGCGATGGGCAACGCGGGCATCGTGCGCGAGCTGCTGCGGTACGCCCGGATCGCCGCGGGCGGCGCCCCCGCGTACGCGTTCACTTGGCCGGACCAGCCGACGGTGCGGCTTCACCACACGGAGCCGAGCGACCCGACGGGGGCGTAACGGCCGGGCCCGCACGGGCAAAGGTGACGATCCCCGCCCGGTCGCACCATCGCACCCGGCCCGGGGTCGGCGCCGGGCGCGCCCGACCGGAGCGTGCGGGGCCGGTGCCGGGGGTCTGCGGTCAGGCCCACACAGCCGACCCGGGCGGCCGGAGCCGACGCCATGAGCCGCCCCGGCCACACCACCGAACCGGCCCACGCCCCGGAGGGGGCCGCGCCGGGGCACGCCCGACTAGAGCGTGCAGGGCCGAAGCCGACGGCCCGCGGTCACGCCACCGAGCCGACCCGGGCAGCCGGGACCGACGCCATGGACCACCCCGGTCACCGAACCGCTCCGCGCCCCTCCAGAGGTCCGCGCCGAGGCGCGCCGAACCCAAGGCGTGCGGGCCGGTGTCGGGGCCCGTGGTCAGGCCACCGAGCCGACCCGGGCCGCCGGACCCGACGCCATGGACCGACCCGGCCATACAACCGATCCGCTACACACCCCACCAGGGATCGGCGCCGGAGCGTGCGAGGCCGGTGCCGACGGCCCGTGGTCAGGACACCGAGCCGACCCGGGCCGCCGGAGCCGACGCCATGAGCCGACCCGGCCACACCACCGAAGCGCTACACGCCCCGGGCCCGCGCCGGGGCACGCCCGACCAGAGCGTGCAGGGCCGAAGCCGACGGCCCGCCGTCGCGCCACCCAGCCGACCCGCGCGATCGGGGCCGACACCATGGGCCGCCCCGACCACACCACCGAACCGCTCCACGTCCCCCGGCGGGGGGAGCGGCGGCGTGGCGCGCCGGACCAAGGCGTGTAGGGCCAGTGCTGGCGGCCCCTGGTCACGCCACCGAGCCGATCCGGGCCGTCGGGGGCGATGTCGGGTCGTGGTGGATCGGGGTGTGGGCGCCGGTGAGGGGGACGCCGGTGCCGCCTCGGCGGTTCGCGACGATCTCCGCGGCGATCGACAGGGCCGTCTCCTCGGGGGTGCGGGCGCCCAGGTCCAGGCCGATGGGTGAGCGCAGCCGGGCCAGTTCGAGTTCGGTGACGCCGACCTCGCGGAGCCGTTCGTTGCGGTCCAGGTGGGTGCGGCGTGACCCCATCGCGCCGACGTAGGCGACCGGCAGCCGCAGGGCGAGGCGGAGCAGCGGGACGTCGAACTTGGCGTCGTGGGTGAGGACGCACAGCACGGTGCGGGCGTCCACCCGGGTGCGCTCCAGGTAGCGGTGGGGCCAGTCCACGACGATCTCGTCCGCCTCCGGGAAGCGGGCGCTGGTCGCGAAGACGGGCCGGGCGTCGCACACCGTGACGTGGTGGCCGAGGAACTTGCCGACCCGGACCAGCGCCGACGCGAAGTCGATCGCGCCGAACACGATCATGCGGGGCGGGGGCACCGCCGACTCCACGAGGACGGTGAGCGGGACGCCGCAGCGGGAACCCCGGGCGCCGATCTCCAGCGTGCCGGTGCGGCCCGCGTCGAGGAAGGCGCCGGCCTCGGCGGCGAGGGTGCGGTCGAGTTCGGGGTGTGCGCCGAGGCCGCCCTCGCGGCGGCCGTCGGCGTGCACCAGCAGGGCGCGGCCGACGAGGTCCGCGGGGCCGGACACGACCCGGGCCAGGGCGGCCGCCGTACCGCTGGCGGCGGCCGCGAGGGCGGCCGTGACGACCGGGCGGACCGGGTCGTGGGCCCGCACCGGGGTGACGAGGATGTCGATGACCCCGCCGCAGGTCAGACCTACGGCGAACGCGTCGTCGTCGCTGTAGCCGAAGCGTTCGAGGACGGGTTCGCCGTCCTCCAGAGCCTGTCGGCACAGGTCGTACACCGCGCCCTCCACACAGCCGCCGGAGACCGAGCCGATCGCCGTGCCGTCGGTGTCGACCGCGAGGGCGGCGCCCGGCCGGCGGGGCGCGCTGCCGCCGACGGCGACGACGGTGGCGACGGCGAAGTCACGGCCCTGCGCGGCCCATCGGTTCAGCTCCTCGGCGATGTCGAGCATGTCTCGGTCTCCTTGGCGGCGGGTTCGGGGAGGGAACGGCTAGGGTCTTTCTTTCGGATCTGGCCGGCTTCGAGCGACGGTGTCGTCTCGGCGGGCCCGAGCGGGGTCTGGTGCGTGTAGCTGCAAGGCGGAGGAGGGCGGCAACGCGGAGCGTTGACAACCGACGACAACGCCGCAGATGCGCGTGCCAGACCCCGCGACCCCGGCAAGATCCGAAAGAGAGGCCCTAGTGCACGCCCAGCCAGCCCTCGATGGGCGAGAGGGCGAAATAGATCAGGAAGACCACGGTGAGGACCCACATGAAGGGTCCGATCTCCCGTGCCCTGCCCTGGGCGGTGCGGATCGCGACGTGGGAGACGACTCCGGCGGCCACGCCCGTGGTGATGGTGTAGGTGAAGGGCATCAGGACGACGGTGAGGAAGACCGGGACGGCGGTGGCGCGGTCGGCCCAGTCGACGTGCCGGGCGTTCATCAGCATCATCGCGCCGATGACGACCAGGGCGGCGGAGGCGACCTCCTGCGGGACGATCGCGGTGAGCGGGGTGAAGAACAGACAGGCGGCGAAGAGGGCACCGGTGACGACGGAGGACAGCCCGGTGCGGGCACCCTCGCCGACACCGGTGGCGGACTCGATGAAGACGGTCTGTCCGGAGCCGCCCGCCACCCCGCCGATGGCCCCGCCCGCGCCGTCGATGAACAGGGCCTTGGACAGGCCGGGCATCCGCCCCTTGTCGTCGGCGAGTTGAGCTTCCGTGCCGACGCCGATGATGGTGGCCATCGCGTCGAAGAACCCGGCCAGGACGAGCGTGAAGACGATCAGGCCGACGGTCATCGCGCCGACCTCGCCCCAGCCGCCGAACTCGACGTGCCCGAAGAGCGAGAAGTCGGGCATCGACAGGGCGCCGCCGTGCAGTTCGGGGGCGCCGGCCGCCCACTGGCCGGGGTCGACGGCACCGGTGGCGTTGAGGACGGCGGCGACGGCCGTGCCGCCGACGATGCCGATGAGGATGGCGCCGGGGACGTTCCGGGCCTGGAGCATGAAGATCAGCAGCAGGGTGGCCGCGAACAACAGCACGGGCCAGCCCGTCAGTTCGCCCTTCGGGCCGAGGGTGAGCGGGGTCGCCTCCCCCTGGTGCACGAAGCCGGACTTGTAGAAGCCGATGAGGGCGATGAACAGCCCGATGCCCATGGTGATGCCGTGCTTGAGGGCGAGCGGGATCGCGTTCATGATCATCTCGCGGAGGCCGGTGACGACCAGCAGCATGATGACCACGCCGTACATCACGCACATGCCCATCGCCTGCGGCCAGGTCATCTCCGGGGCGACCTGGGAGGCGAGGACGCCGGAGACGGACAGTCCGGCGGCCAGGGCGAGCGGGACCTTGCCGACGAAGCCCATCAGCAGGGTGCTGAGGGCGGCGGCGAACGCGGTCGCGGTGATCAGCGCCTGCCGGCCGAGGGTGTCGCCGCCGACGTCCTTGCCGGACAGGATGACGGGGTTGAGCAGCAGGATGTACGCCATCGCCATGAAGGTGGTGACACCGCCGCGCACCTCGCGGGCGACCGTGGATCCGCGCCGGGAGATGTGGAAGTACCGGTCGAGCCGGGACCGTCCGTCCGGGACGCCGGGGCTCTTGCCCGCGGCGTCGGCGGTGGTGGTCGGTTCCAGTGACTGCTGGGTCATGTGGGCCTGCTCCCAAGGTTCATAGGGGCACCCGCGCACGACGGCCTGACGGCACGTCAACCACATGCGTGGCTGCGGGATTTGGGAAGGTGGGTCGGCCGCACGACCCGGGGGACGGCCCGAGACGAACGATCTGTGATGCGCCGGACGGGCGCGCGGAGCGTGTGACGTTCCGCGCGCCGCCGGACAACTCGTGTGCTACGCCGTGCCGGTGAGGTGTTCCGGCCGGACCGGCGTGCGGTTAAGCTCCAGCCCGGTCGCCGCGCGGACGGCCGCAAGGACCGCCGGGGTGGACGACAGGGTGGGTGCCTCGCCGACGCCGCGCAGCCCGTACGGGGCGTGGTCGTCGGCGAGTTCGAGCACGTCGACGGGGATGGTCGGCGTGTCGAGGATGGTGGGGATGAGGTAGTCGGTGAAGGAGGGGTTGCGCACCTTCGCCGTCTTCGGGTCGACGATGATCTCCTCCATGACGGCCACTCCGAGACCCTGGGTCGTGCCGCCCTGGATCTGGCCGATGACGGACAGCGGGTTGAGCGCCTTGCCGACGTCCTGGGCGCAGGCCAGCTCGATCACCTTGACCAGGCCGAGTTCGGTGTCGACTTCCACGACGGCCCGGTGCGCGGCGAAGCTGTACTGCACATGGCCGTTGCCCTGGCCGGTGCGCAGGTCGAAGGGTTCGGTCGGCCGGTGCCGCCACTCCTCCTCGACCTCCACGGCCTCCTCGCCGAGGACGTCCGCCAGATCGGCGAGGACCTCACCGCCGTCGGTGACCACCTTGCCTCCCTCCAGGAGCAGTTCGGCGGTGGCCCAGGCCGGATGGTAGGTGCCGAACTTGCGGCGGCCGATCTCCAGGACCTGTTCGCGGACGAGTTCGCAGGCGTTGCGGACGGCGCCGCCGGTGACGTAGGTCTGCCGGGAGGCCGAGGTGGAGCCCGCGGAGCCGACCCGGGTGTCGGCCGGGTGGATGGTGACCTGGGCGACGCCCAGTTCGGTGCGGGCGATCTGCGCGTGGACGGTGACCCCGCCCTGGCCGACCTCCGCCATCGCCGTGTGCACGGTGGCCACGGGCTCCCCGGCGACGACCTCCATCCGGACCCGGGCCGTCGAGTAGTCGTCGAAGCCCTCGGAGAAGCCGACGTTCTTGATGCCGACCGCGTAGCCCACGCCGCGTACGACGCCTTCGCCGTGGGTGGTGTTGGACAGACCGCCGGGCAACTGCCGTACGTCGGCCTCCTCGCCGGCCGAGAGCCACTGGCGCTCCGGGGGCAGCGGCATCGCCTTGACGCGGCGCAGGAGTTCGGCGACCGGGGCGGGTGAGTCGACCCGCTGGCCGGTCGGCAGCAGGCTGCCCTGTTCCATGGCGTTGAGCTGCCGGAACTCCACCGGGTCCAGGCCGAGTTCCTTGGCGAGCTTGTCCATCTGCGCCTCGTAGGCGAAGCACGCCTGGACGGCGCCGAAGCCGCGCATCGCCCCGCAGGGCGGGTTGTTGGTGTAGAGGGCGATGGCCTCGATGTCGACGTCGTCGACGACGTACGGTCCGATGCCGAGCGAGGAGGCGTTGCCGACGACGGCCGGGGAGGCGGAGGCGTAGGCGCCGCCGTCCAGGACGATCCGGCACCTGACGTGGGTGAGCTTGCCGTCGCGGGTGGCGCCGTGCTCGTAGGTCAGCTTGGCGGGGTGGCGGTGGACGTGTCCGAAGAAGGACTCGAACCGGTTGTAGACGATCTTGACGGGTTTGCCGGTGCGCAGCGCGAGCAGACAGGCGTGGATCTGCATCGACAGGTCCTCGCGGCCGCCGAAGGCGCCGCCGACCCCGGCCAGCGTCATCCGTACCTTGCTCTCGGGCAGGCCGAGGACGGGCGCGATCTGGCGCAGGTCGGAGTGGAGCCACTGGGTGGCGATGTAGAGGTGGACGCCGCCGTCCTCCTCGGGCACGGCGAGGCCGGACTCGGGGCCCAGGAACGCCTGGTCCTGCATGCCGAAGGTGTACTCGCCCCGGACGATCACATCGGCCCGGCGGGCGGCGGCGGCCGCGTCGCCGCGCACGATCGGCTGGCGGTGGACGATGTTCGGGTGCGGGACATGGCCGATGTGGTGGTCGTCGCGGCCCTCGTGGACCAGGATCGCGTCCGGGGCGGTCGCGGACGCCTCGTCGGTGATGACGGGCAGTTCCCGGTACTCGACCTTGATCTTGGCGGCGGCCCGGCGGGCGGTCTCGGGGTGGTCGGCGGCGACGATGGCGACCGGCTCGCCGTGGTGGCGGACCTTGCCGTGGGCGAGGACGGGGGTGTCCTGGATCTCCAGGCCGTAGTGCTTCACCTCGGCCGGCAGGTCGTCGTACGTCAGGACGGCGTACACGCCGGGGGTGGCGAGGGCCTCGGAGGTGTCGAGGGAGACGATCTCGGCGTGGGCGACGGTGGAGCGCAGGATCTGGCCCCAGAGCATGTCCTCGTGCCACAGGTCGGAGGAGTACGCGAACTCTCCGGTGACCTTGAGGGTGCCGTCGGGGCGCAGCGTCGACTCGCCGATGCCGCCCTTGGTGGGTGAACCCTGGGTGATCTTGGTGGGGGTGCCGGTGGGAGCGCCGTCGGTCATGGGATCAGACCGCCTCTGCCTGCCGGGCGGCCGCGAGGCGGACCGCGTCCATGATCTTCTCGTAGCCGGTGCAGCGGCACAGGTTGCCCGAGAGCGCCTCGCGGATGTCCGCGTCGCTGGGATCGGGGTTGCGCTCCAGCATCTCGTCGGCGGCGACCAGCAGTCCGGGGGTGCAGAAGCCGCACTGGACGGCACCGGCGTCGATGAACGCCTGCTGGACCGGGGAGAGTCCGGCGTCCGTGGCCTCGGTGGGCGTGGCCTGCGCGGGGGTCTCCGGGGCCTGGGTGTGCGTGCCGCAGGAGCGCTGCCGGGCGTGGTCGGCGAGGCCCTCCACGGTGATCACCTCGCGGCCCTCGGCCTGGCCGGCCGCGACCAGGCAGGAGCAGACGAGCACGCCGTCCAGGCGGACCGTGCAGGAGCCGCACTCGCCCTGTTCGCAGGCGTTCTTGGAGCCGGGCAGGCCGAGGCGCTCGCGCAGCACGTACAGGAGGCTCTCGCCCTCCCACACGTCGTCGGCCTCCCGCTCACGTCCGTTGACGGTGATGTTGACGCGCATCAGGCGGCTCCCTCGGTCTGGCGGCGGGCGCCGCGGTAGGACTCCCAGGTCCAGGTCAGCGTGCGGCGGGCCATGACGCCGACCGCGTGGCGGCGGTAGCTCGCGGTGCCGCGGACGTCGTCGATGGGGTTGCAGGCGGCGGCGCACAGGTCGGCGAACTGCTTGGCGACCGACGGTGTGACGATCTTTCCGTTGTCCCAGAAGCCGCCCTCCTCGAGCGCCGCGTTCAGGAACTCCTCGGCGGTCTTCGCCCGGATCGGAGTGGGGGCGGCGGATCCGATGCCGGTGCGCACGGTCCGGGTGTCCGGGTGCAGGGCGAGGCCGAAGGCGCAGACGGCGATGACCATGGCGTTGCGGGTGCCGACCTTGGAGTACTGCTGGGGGCCGTCGGCCTTCTGCACGTGGACGGCGCGGATCAGTTCGTCGGGGGCGAGCGCGTTGCGCTTCACGCCCGTGTAGAAGTCGTCGATCGGGATGAGCCGGGTGCCCCGCACGGACGCGGCCTCCACCCGGGCGCCGGCCGCGAGGAGGGCGGGGTGGGCGTCGCCGGCCGGGGAGGCGGTGCCGAGGTTGCCGCCGACGCCGCCGCGGTTGCGGATCTGGGGGGAGGCAACGGTGTGCGAGGCGAGGGCGAGGCCGGGGAGTTCGGACCGCAGGTTCTCCATGATGTGCGTGTAGGGCACGGAGGCGCCGAGCCGCACGCTGTCCTCGCCGACCTCCCACTCCTGGAGGTCACCGATGCGGTTGAGGTCGAGGAGGTACTCGGGCCGCCGGTGGTCGAAGTTGATCTCGACCATCACATCGGTGCCGCCGGCGATCGGCACGGCGGTGGGGTGCTCGGCCTTCGCGGCGAGCGCCTCCTCCCAGCTTGCGGGACGAAGGAAGTCCATGACCGGCTCTCTTCTGCGTCTCGGGAGTCGATGGGTTCGAGCCGGAATCGAGTGCGGCGGCCCGGGCTCGTTCATGTGCTGTTCACGCGGAGTGGGGTCAGTACACCGCGCGGTACTCCGACCGGGTCAGTCACGGAAACCATGAAGGAGTTGGCTGGTCGGGGCAGCCATCTTGTAGATTCGTATGAACGGAGGGCCTCGGTAACCTCCTCGTTTTCTCGTGGAAACGTAGGAAACAACCCGGCAATCACAGAATGCGGTCCGTGACCGTCTCAAGACAAGGAACGGCGGCGACGAGATGCGGCTGCGCGCACTTCTGGACACCGACGCGCTGGGCCTCAGGCTCCTCGGCGGCGGGGACGAGCTGGACCGTTCGGTCCGCGGGGTGATGACCACCGACCTGCGGGACCCCAGCCGCTACCTCTCCGGCGGCGAGCTGGTCCTCACCGGGCTGGCGTGGCGCCGGGACGCGGCCGATTCCGAGCCGTTCGTACGGATCCTGGCGCAGGCCGGGGTGGCCGCGCTGGCGGCCGGCGAGGCCGAGCTCGCGGATGTGCCGGAGGATCTGGTGACGGCCTGCGCCCGGCACCGGCTGCCGCTGTTCGCGGTCCATGAATCGGTTGCCTTCGCAACGATCACCGAGCATGTCGTACGGCAGGTCAGCGGCGAGCGGGCCGGGGACCTCGCGGCGGTCGTCGACCGGCACCGGCGGATGATGACCTCGGGACCGGCGGGCGGCGGCCCGGACGTCGTCCTGGACCTGCTCGGCACCGACCTGGATCTGCGGGCCTGGGTGCTCTCGCCCACCGGACGGCTGATCGCGGGCTCCAAGGCTCCCGGCCGGAGCGGGTCGGGCGAGCTGTGGGGGCGGCTCGCGGCGGAGCATCTGGCGGCCGTGCGCACCGGCCGGCCCGGCCCCCACCGGGTGCAGGTCGACGGTACGACGTACTCGCTGTTCCCGGTGCGCGGCGGCGGCCGGGCCCCGGGGGCCGCCCGGGACGCGCGCGAGAGCGTGCTGTCGGACTGGCTGCTGGCCGTGGACGCGGACGCCGGGGACTGGGCCGCGGAGCGGCTCGACCTGCTGCACGGCGTCACCCAGCTCATCGCCGTCGAGCGGGACCGGCGGGACGCGGCGCGCACCGTGCGCCGGCGGCTGGCGCAGGAGGTGCTGGAGCTGGTCCAGACGGGCGCGGCCCCGGCGGAGATCGCGGCGCGGCTGCGGGTGGCCGCGCCGGTGCTGCTGCCCGGTCTCGGGACGGCCCCGCACTGGCAGGTGGTGGTGGCGCGCGTCGAGTGGGACGACGGCGGCCTGGAGACCGGGCGGATCGCCCAGGCGCTGCTGGAGGAGATCCTCGTCGACCCGCTGGCGACGGGCCCCGAGCCGTCCGACCGGATCGCGGTCGCGCACACCGGGGACGAGGCGGTCGCCCTGGTGCCGCTGCCGGCGGTCTCCGCCGAGCACGACAGCGCCGAGACCGGTCTGCTCGCCGACGCGCTTCTGACGGCCGTACAGGAGCCGTTGACGGCCGGGCTCGACGGCGACGGGCGGCTCACGCTGGGCGTCAGCGCGGCCGTGCTCTCGGCGGAGGGGCTGCGGGGGGCGCTGGAGGAGGCGCGGCACGCGCGGCGGGTGGCGGCGGCGCGGCCCGGCCGGGTGTGCGCGGCGGGACACCAGGAACTCGCCTCGCACGTCCTGCTGTTGCCGTTCGTCCCCGACGACGTGCGGCGGGCGTTCACGGCGCGGCTGCTCGACCCGCTGCGCGAGTACGACCAGCGTCATCGCGCCGAGTTGATCCCGACGCTGGAGGCGTTCCTCGACTGCGACGGTTCATGGACGCGGTGCGCGGCCCGGCTGCACCTCCACGTCAACACACTGCGCTACCGGGTGGGCAGGATCGAGCAGTTGACGAGCCGTGATCTGTCGCGCCTCGAGGACAAGCTGGATTTCTTCCTGGCGCTGCGGATGAGCTGACACGGGGCGCGTTCCGTTGAAACCCTTGAGGGCGGAACGTCCCACGACTTTGTGAAATCCTTCACCCGCCCCCTTGGCCCGGTGCCGCGATTCATGCTGAGATGCGGCCACCACTCATAGCTCGACGGCGCGCTCGGGGAGGGCAACGTGGCGTACTCCGCCATGTCCGGTACCGGAACGACCTCAGGTGAGGATCCTCTCCAGACTGCGGTGTGGCGGTTGCGCTCGCGGGCCTGCTGGGCCGACGCGGCGGCGCTGCTGCCGTCGGACACCGCGCAGGGCGCGATCCAGCGGGCCGGTCTGCTGGTGGAACGGTGTCTGTACACCGAGCAGGGCTGGCAGGACGCCGAGGACGCGCTGCGCACGGCGGAGGCGCTGGCCCACGGCGACGAGGAGCGGGGCGCGGCCGCTTGTGAACGCGGGCACCTGGCCTACGCGGCGACGGTCCACGGGGTGCGCGACCGGGTGGACGAGGCGCGGGCGGCGCTCGGCAGGGCGGCGGCGCTGATTCCGCCGGACGCGGCCGGGCGGGGGCTGCTGGACTTCCGGCGCGGGCTGCTCGCCGAGAACATCGCGCGCTCCCCGCAGGCCGCCCGGGCGGCGTACCGGCGTGCGCACACGGCGGCCGCGGCCCACTCCGACTCCCTGCTGCTGTCGTTCACCTGGCGCCATCTCGCGGGACTCGCCCTGCGCGACGGCGAGTTGGCCGAGGCCCGGCACGGCTTCGCCGAATCCCTGCGCATCCGCGAGGAGTTGGGCTACCTGGTGGGCACCGCCCCGGCCCTCGCGTCCCTGGCCGACGCCGAGGCGGAACCGGAGGCGTCCCGCCTCCGCGAGGAGGCCCGCCGCCTCTTCCGCCTCCTCGGCGGCGTCCCCACCTGGCTGACCCGCCAACTGGCGGTACCACCGGCGGCCACGGCGTAGGAGAGGGTTCAGGGCTCGGGGCCCCTGGGCGGGACCCGGGCCACGTGCACCGCCGCACAAGGGCCCCATCAGGGGTCCGCAGCCGGGAGGCTCCGAGCGACGTCGTGGGTTGTCGGGGTTCGTGCGCGGGGTCACATGGGGCGGTCAGGCCGTCGCCGTGAAGTGGGTCTGGATCAGCGTGCGGGCCGTCTCCTGGTCGCCGGTGGCGAGGGCGTCGAGGAGGGCCAGGTGTTCCGTGGCGTCGGCGAGGAGGTCCGTGCGGTCACGGCGGGTGGGGACGTTCGTGAGGGGCCACTGGCTGCGGCGGTGCAGGTCCTCCGCGACGCCGACGAGCTGCTCGTTGCCCGAGAGGGTGAGCACGGCGCGGTGGAAGACCCGGTCCGCCTCCGCGTACGTGGCCCGGCAGCCGCTGGCCGCCGCGCGCGCCGTCGCCTCCGCGAGGGGCCGCAGCTCCGCCCACCGCTCGGCCGGCACCGTACGGGCGAGCCGGAGCATCACCGGTACCTCGATCAGCGCCCGCACCTCGGCGAGTTCGGCGAGTTCCCGCACGCCGCGCACCACGACCCGGAACCCCCGGTTGGGCACGACCTCGACCGCGCCCTCCAGCGCGAGCTGCTGCATCGCCTCGCGGACCGGTGTCGCGGAGACCCCGAAGCGCTCGCCGAGCACCGGCGCCGAGTAGACCTCGCCCGGCCGCAGGTCCCCCGCGACCAGCGCGGTGCGCAGGGCGGCGAGGATCTGGCCGCGCACGGAGGCCCGCTGGACGACGGGACGGGACAGCGCCGGGTGCGGGATCGGGATCTCGCTGTGGGTGTGCTCCCCGCGCACGGCCCCCGGCGGCTCGCACCGCTCCCGGTCCGCGTCCCCGGCGGGCGACGTCCGCGCCTGCGCCGGAACCCGCGCCCGCCCGGCCCCGTCGCGGGGGATTCCGGGGATCCCCGGAGCGGCGGCGCCCTGCGTGCCCTGCTTCACGGGTCCTCCCGGCGGACGTTTCGGTACTTGGGGTCATTACGGCGGCTTGTTACTCGCCCGTCAAGCACCTTAGGCCCCCTGGCCGCCAGTTCAAATCCCGCACATAATGAGTAAGGTTAGGCTTACCTCTAAGCACCCTCACGTCACACTCGCGGATCGGTGGTTCGGTATGCCCGCAGTCCCGTCGGTCACCGCGGCGGCGTACGCCCGTCTCACGGAGGTCCTGCCGGGCCTGACCGTCACGGAACTGGCGCCCGGCGAGCCCGCTCCCCGGGGCGGCGGCTGGGTCTCGGCGGCCGCGCTCGCGGCGGGCGGCGCGGAGCTGGACACCTTCCTGGCCTGGGACGACGACCAGGTCGTCCGGGACTACGAGGTCCGGGCCCGCCCGGACGTCGTCGCGAGCTTCGGACTGCACCGGTACGCCTGGCCCGCCTGTCTGCTGATCACCGTGCCGTGGTTCCTGACCCGCCGGGTGCCGCGCTACCCCGTGACCGACGTCTCGTACGACCGCACCGGCGAGGTGATGCGGATGGCCGTGCGCCCGCCCGTCTCCTTCGCGTGTCTGCCGGACGACCCGGCGGCGGCGCTGCCCGGCGCCCGGGTGGTCGCGGACGAGGAGGCGCTGCGCGCCGAGGTGCGCGAGGCGGTCGCCGAGCACCACGAACCGGTCCTGGCCGGCTTCGGGCCGCGCACCCGGCGGCGTGGGCGCGCCCTGTGGGGCATGGTGACGGACGAGATCGTCGAGGGCCTGTGGTACGTCGCCGAGCTGCTCGGCCCCGAGGAGCGGGAGCGGGCCCGGCGCGAGCTGGAGCTGCTGCTGCCCGGCAGCACCCGGCCGTACGTCGGCTCGGCCGCCTTCCGCGAGCTGACCGCGCCGGACGGGCGGGCGCTGCCGACCCGGGACCGGGCGAGCTGCTGCATGTTCTACACGGTGCGCCCCGAGGACACCTGCGACACCTGCCCGCGCACCTGTGACGCCGACCGGATCGCCAAACTCACCCTCGCCACCGCCGTCTGACGTCCCGTAAGATCACCGGACGACAGCACTCCCCGTGTGGTTACGGTTACTTCACAACTTCCTCACCGGTCGCGGGAACTTTCCGTCGAACCACCCGTACGGGTAGTCTTATTCGAACTCAACTCCCGCCCCTCACGCGGCAGTTCGAGCAGAACGTCGCCCTGGGCATCCCCTTGCACCTCCTTGGCGGCCTCTTGCCCCGAAATCCCCTGAGGGACGCCGGGAGTGGGCCAATATGGCGGGCGTTACGCCCTATCCCAATGCAAGGGACCCCAGATGAGACTGACCGACATATCGCTGAACTGGCTGCTTCCGGGCGCCGTACTGCTCCTGGGCATGCTGGCGGCGGTGGCGGTGCTCAGGCGCGGCAAGAACTCCTCGGGGAAGGACACGAGTTCGGACGACTCGTGGGAGCGCAGCGAGGAGCGCCGCAGGCGCAAGGAAGCGGTCTACGGCATCGCCTCCTACGTATTGCTGTTCTGCTGTGCGGCCGTCGCGGCCGCGCTCTCCTACCGAGGACTCGTCGGCTTCGGCCGCGAGAACCTGAGCCTCTCCGGCGGCTGGGAGTACCTCGTGCCGTTCGGCCTGGACGGGGCGGCCATGTTCTGCTCCGTCCTCGCGGTGCGCGAGGCCAGCCACGGTGACGCGGCGCTCGGCTCCCGGATACTGGTGTGGACGTTCGCGGGCGCCGCGGCCTGGTTCAACTGGGTGCACGCACCCAGGGGCCTCGGGCACGACGGCGCGCCGCAGTTCTTCGCGGGCATGTCCCTGTCCGCCGCGGTGCTCTTCGACCGTGCGCTGAAGCAGACCCGTCGCGCCGCGCTGCGCGAGCAGGGCCTGGTCCCGCGTCCGCTGCCGCAGATCCGTGTGGTGCGCTGGGTGCGGGCCCCCCGTGAGACCTACAGGGCCTGGTCCCTGATGCTCCTGGAGGGCGTGCGCAGCCTGGACGAGGCCGTCGAGGAGGTCCGCGACGACAAGGCCCGCAAGGAGGAGGCCAAGCTGCGCCGCCGTGAGCAGCAGCGCGTCGAGCGCGCCCAGCTCAAGGCCATCAGCCGTGGTCACGGCCGCTGGCCCGGCCGCGGTGGCGGCGGTGGCGGCGGCGCCCGTCAGCTCGAGGCCCAGGCGACGCTGGAGCGGGCGACCGCCGAGCGGGTTCCGGCGGAGCCTGCCATAGCCAACTCGGCCGAGCAGCTCCCGGTGCGCAACCGGCCGTCCCTCCAGCCGGTCCGCCAGAGCTCCGACCCGCTCACCGTCGACCTCACCGCCGAGGACGACACCATGGCCCTGCCGCGGCTCGACTCCCTGGAGCGCAAGCTCAAGGACCTGGAGCAGCAGTTCGGCTGATCCACGGGTGACACACGGGAAGGGGCGCGACCTTCAGGGGCCGCGCCCCTTCCCGTTCCCCCATGACCGTCAGGGACCGTCCGGCCGGCGCTACGCCGCCCCGGCGCCCAGCTCGAACCACACGGACTTGCCGACGCCGTGCGGCCGTACGCCCCAGGCGTCCGCGAGGGCCTGCACCAGGACCAGACCCCGGCCGTGCGTGCCGTCGTCGGCGATCGGCACGCGCGGCCGGGGGCGTCGTCCCACGAAGTCCCGCACCTCCACCCGGAGTCCGGCCGGTGACACGGTGGCCGTCAGCACGGCGTCCCGGTCGGTGTGGACGAGCGCGTTGGTGACCAGTTCGCTGGTGAGCAGTTCGGCCGTCTCGGAGCGGCCGGGCTTTCCCCAGCCCTGCAACAGCTCCCGCAGGGCGCGGCGCGCCTCGGGCACCGCCCGCAGATCCGCCCTCCCGAGCCTGCGGCTGAGCCGCGACGCCCGCTCCACGGCGCCGGGTTCGTCGTCGTCCTCCACGTTCCACCTTGTCGCCGAGGTGTGCGCGATCGCCGTCGGACCGCTGCCTCGTGCCTGCCTCTTCATGACCCCCGCCCGCGTGCCGATGTCGGTCCCCTCCTGCTCGAACACGTTCACGGGGATCCTTGCCCGGACGGCGGCACGCCAGTCATGTCGAGTCGCGGACGACCGGGTGTTCGGCCATGTTGCGGCCGTGTTGCGATCGGCCGGAACGAGCCGTGCGGCGGGCGCGGCAGGCGGACACGAGGGGTCCGCAGGGGGTCCGGTGGGTACGCGCGCACGTGACGACGGGTCAGGGGGCGCCGTACGACGGCGGCCGCGACGCTCCCGGCGCACGCGGCCCCACCGCCCCCAGCCCGAGGCCGCCCGCGCGCCGCCGCCCGACGACGGTTGTCACTGGTCCAGGCCACCTGGCCGAGCCGCCGCGGGGAGCCGGCGGAACACCGGAGCACGGGCTTCCGTTACGACACCGTGGGCGGCCGGAGGCCGTCACGCGCCCGCGTGCACCGGCGCACACCGGCGCGTCCGGTGCATGGCGGAAGCCGGTGCGCCCCCTCCGCGCACCGGCTTCCCACCCCTTCACCGTCCGTCACCCCGGGCGTTCGCCGTCCTGTCACCGGTCCGCTCCGCCCGCTTCCGGGCCCGCACACCGGGAGGACGGCCGACAGGACATACGGCCCACCCCGCCTCCGCCGGATCGCCGACCCGCCCCTGCCGATCCCGGCGTAGCCGCGGGGGTGCCGGGGCGGTGGTCGTCCGCCGCCGGCCTCCCCTCGGCACCCCGGTCACGCTCGGTCGAAGTTGGCCGGAATCGACCGCTCGCGGCCCAGGGACCGGGGCCCGTCAGTGGAGCTTGTTGACGGCTTTGACCGTCGTCTTCTTGAACGCCTTCACCGGCGCGTTCCCGAAGTTCCCCATCTGACCCCAGTCGACGACCGTCACGGTCCTGCCGTCCCGCCCGACGCCGAGGAGGCGGATGTCGGTCGAGCCCCAGGCGCTCTTCACATGCAGACCGTAGACATGGGCGCCCTCCTCCACGGCGAGCGTGCCGTAGTCGCGGAGCGTGGCGTCGATCTCCGGGTAGGCCCGCTCGATCCGCTTCGCACAGGACTTGATGTCCTTGTTCACGCGCGCGTACCGGCCCTTGGCGGCGCTGACGGTCGACGCCTTGACGGAGACCTGGCGCGCGGTGGTGTCCAGGTCGGTCCAGAACTCGCGGTGCCAGGTGTTCGAGCCGCCGCCCAGGGCCATCCCGAGACAGGTGTCCAGCTCGATGACCTCCGGGACACCGGCGGTGACCCGGCCCGCGGACCAGGTCGACGTGGCGTGCGGCGGAAGGTCCTTGGCCGCGAGGAAGCCGGGCGCCTTCGGCGCGGCGGCGCCCGCCGGTACGGTGAGGACCGTACCGAGGGTGAGTCCGGTGACGGCCAGTGCGGTGAGCGCCGTGAGCGTGGCGGTCGACCGGGTGTGCTTGGGCATGAGTGTTCCCCCGTGGATGTGTGAATGAGCCCGTGAGGACGGGTGCGAACCCGTGGAGACGGGTGCGGGACGGCCGCTGCGGCGCCGGCGACACCATGAGCATCGACGGTCGCGGCGGCCGGGGCAACGGTCTCCGGGCGATCGCCGGCGGTGGAACCATCCCAGGCCATCTGACGTGCAGATATGTAGGTGCCTGGGATGACCGTCCCGGGCCGGGGACGACGAGGACGGGACCGGTTCACGGTGTCGAGCGATGAGGACGTCGCGGAGTTCGCGGCGCTGCTGACGGAACTGAAGGCGCGGACGGAGCGCAGTTACGGCTCCCTCGCGCGCCGGCTGGGCATGAACACCTCCACGCTGCACCGGTACTGCGCGGGGGAGGCCGTACCGCAGGACTTCGCGCCCGTGGAACGGCTGGCCGAGTTCTGCGGGGCGAGCCCCGAGGAACGGCTCGAACTGCACCGCAGGTGGCTGCGCGCGGTGGCGGCACGTCAGGCGCGGGCGCGCGGGGCGGAGGCGGAGGCGGAGGCGGGGGCAGGCGCAGGGGCGGGGGCCGGGGGCGAGGAGACGGCGGCCGCGGAGGCCACGGCGTCGCCCGAAGCTCCGGCGGAGGTGGAGAGCGTGCCCCAAGGCGTGGCCCAAGGTGTGCCTCAAGGGGTGGCCCAGGACGCCGGCTCCGCCTCCGTGGCCACCCCTTGGTACCGCCGCCGTCGCGGCTCCGTCCTCCTCGGGGTGGCCTGCGCGCTGCTCGCCACGGTCGGCACGCTCTCCGCGCTGCCCGCCGACCGTCCCTCGAACCACCCCTCGGCCGCCGGTACGGGCGCCGCTCCCGGACGCGGCCCCGCGGCCACGGCGACGGCCGGGACGGGAGGCCCGGCCTCTTCCTCCCCCACCTCCGGCGCCTCGCCGTCGGCCTCCGGCTCGGCCGGAACCTCACCGGACCCCCAGGGGTCGTCCGGGACCACCCCGAGCGCGACCCCGGCCCCCTCCTCGGGGGCGGGGTCAGGGGCGGGCTCGGGGTCGGGGGTTCCGCTCACCTGGACCGCCGACTCCCAGGTGTGGGCGCTCGGCTGCGGTCACGACTACGTGGTCGACCGGCCGCCGTCCCGGGTGCCGCCGCCCCCGGCCGCGCAGGACGCCGGGACCTGGGCGGCGGCGCAGGGCGCGGTGCACGGGCGGGAGACCAACGTGCAGATCACGGTGCAGGGGCGCAGCTCCACGGCGGTCGTCCTGACGGCGCTGCGGGTCCGGGTGGTCGGCCGCGCCACGCCCCTGACCGGTACGGCGTACGCCATGGACCAGGGGTGCGGCGGCTCGATCACGCCCCGGTCCTTCGCCGTCGACCTGGACAAGGACCGCCCCGTCGCCCGCTCGGTCCCCGGCAGCAACGAGGGCACCCCGATCCCGGCGGTGCGGATGCCCTACCGGGTGTCCGCCGAGGACCCCGAGGTGCTGCTGGTCACGGCCCGTACGAAGACCTGCGCCTGCGACTGGTACCTCGAACTCGACTGGTCCTCCCAGGGCCGCACCGGCACGGTCCGGATCGACGACCGCGGCCGCCCGTTCCGCACCAGCGGCATCGAGGGCCTGTCCCGGTACATGTACGACACCGGCGAACGCCGTTGGCGGCCGTACGTCTGAGCCGCCGTCTCAAGGGCGGGGCACGTTGCGGAGGTTGGAGCGGGCCATCTGGAGCATGCGGCCCACCCCGCCGTCCAGGACCATCTTGGAGGCGGACAGCGCGAAGCCGGTGACCATCCCGGCGCTGATCTTCGGCGGGATGGACAGGGCGTTGGGGTCGGTGACGACGTCGACCAGGGCCGGGCCCTTGTGCCGGAAGGCGCTCTTCAGCGCGCCCGCGAGCTGCTTGGGCTTCTCGACGCGCAGGCCGAAGACACCGCAGGCGCGGGCGACGGCGGCGAAGTCGGGGTTCTTGTTGGTGGTGCCGTAGGACGGCAGTCCGGCGACCAGCATCTCCAACTCGACCATGCTCAGCGAGGAGTTGTTGAAGAGGACGACCTTCACCGGCAGGTCGTACTGGGCCAGGGTGAGGAAGTCGCCCATCAGCATGGTGAAGCCGCCGTCGCCGGACATCGACACGACCTGGCGGCGGCGGTCGGTGAACTGGGCGCCGATCGCCATGGGCAGCGCGTTCGCCATGGAGCCGTGGGAGAACGAACCGATCACCCTGCGGCGGCCGTTGGGGGTGAGATAGCGGGCGGCCCATACATTGCACATTCCGGTGTCCACCGTGAACACGGCGTCGTCGTCGGCGAGTTCGTCGAGGACGGAGGCCACGTACTCGGGATGCAGCGGGACATGCTTCTCCACCTTGCGGGTGTACGCCTTCACCACCCCCTCCAGCGCGTTCGCGTGCTTCCTCAGCATCCGGTCCAGGAAGCGCCGGTCGTCCTTGGCCCGTACGCGCGGGACGAGACAGCGCAGGGTCTCGCGGACGTCGCCCCACACCGCGAGGTCCAGCTTCGAACGCCGGCCGAGGTGTTCGGGCCGTACGTCGACCTGGGCGATCCGCACGTCGTCGGGCAGGAAGGCGTTGTACGGGAAGTCGGTGCCCAGCAGGATCAGCAACTCGCACTCGTGGGTGGCCTCGTAGGCGGCGCCGTAGCCGAGGAGACCGCTCATCCCGACGTCGTACGGGTTGTCGTACTGGATCCACTCCTTGCCGCGCAGGGCGTGGCCCACCGGGGACTTGATCTTCCCGGCGAGTTCCATGACCTCGGCGTGCGCGCCGGCCGTGCCGCTGCCGCAGAACAGGGTGACGCGGTCGGCCTCGTCGATCATCCGGACCAGGGCGTCGATCTCGGCGTCGCCGGGGCGCACGGTGGGCCGGGTCGTCACGAGGGCGGTCTCCACCGGCCGGTCGGGGGCGGGTTCGGAGGCGATGTCGCCGGGCAGGGAGACCACGCTGACACCGCCGCGGCCGATGGCGTTCTGGATGGCGGTGTGCAGCAGGCGCGGCATCTGCTTCGGGTTGGAGATCAGCTCGCTGTAATGGCTGCACTCGCGGAAGAGCTGGTCGGGGTGGGTCTCCTGGAAGTATCCGAGGCCGATCTCGGCGGACGGGATCTGTGAGGCGAGGGCCAGCACCGGGGCCATCGAGCGGTGGGCGTCGTAGAGGCCGTTGATGAGGTGCAGGTTGCCGGGCCCGCAGGAGCCGGCGCAGGCCGCGAGCCGGCCGGTGATCTGGGCCTCGGCGCCGGCCGCGAAGGCGGCGGTCTCCTCGTGGCGTACGTGGACCCAGTCGATCCCCGAGTGGCGGCGCACGGCGTCGACCACGGGGTTGAGGCTGTCCCCGACGACGCCGTACAGGCGCCGGACCCCGGCGCGGGCGAGGATGTCCACGAACTGTTCGGCGACGTTCTGCTTGGCCATGGAGGGACGCACCTCTTCGGGTCTCGTCGGTTCCGCTCGGGGTCCCCGTCGGGGTTCCGTTCGGGGATCCCTCGGGGTTCCGCTCGGGTTCGGTTCCCTCCACAGTGGCCGGGGCCGCGCGGTTACGCCTCCCAGACGGCCGCCGCCGTACGGTCGTCGGCGTAGCCCTTCACCCTGACCTGGGTGTCCGCGAGGAACGCGGCGAGGCCGGGCGGGGCGGGGTCCGACCAGCGTTCCATGAGGTGCGCGGAGAGTTCGGGCTCGCCGCGCAGCGGTTCGGCGAGGCCGCCGGTGCACATCAGGAGCGTGTCGCCCGGCCGGGCCACGGACGCCCGGAACCGGAAGGGTTCGCGGGGCGGCTCGGGCGGCGGCCCGTAGGGGTCGGGGGCTGTGGTGACACCGAGGTCCATGGTGAGCCGGTCGCCCTCGGGGGTCTCGGCGGGCGGCGCCCCGAAGCCGACGACCGGCCCGCCCGCGGTCTCGCCCACCTGCGGCTCGATGTCCCGCCAGGTGCCGTCGCGCAGCCGGAACAGTCCGCCGGCGCCGACCCCGAAGAAGACCCGGACCCGGCAGTCGGGGTCGGCGGGCAGCAGCAGACAGCGCAGGGTGGCCGTGTACGCCTCGGGTTCCAGGCCCTGTTCGGCGGCGCCGGCGCGGAGCTTGCCGAGGCTGCGGTCGGTGAGCCGGTGCAGTCCGGACTTCAGATCGCCGCGCCGGGCGGCCCTGATGTCCTCGGCGAGCCGGACATGGCTGCGCCCGACGGCCCGCGCGATCCACCGGCACGCCTCGGCGGCCGCCCGGTGCGCGCCCGGGGTCGCGCGGGCGCCGGTCGCCATCGCGACCAGGACGAGGGCCCGGTCGCCGGTGCCGAAGCGGGCGGTGAGCAGGGAGTCGCGGCGCGGCTCGCCCCGGTAGCGCGCGGAGTCCCCGCGCACCGACGCGGCCCGCAGCACGCACGCCCCGTACCGGGCGCCGTCCAGGACGGTGTCGGGGACCAGGTCGTCGAGGTCGTCCGGGTCGGCGGCGGGCAGGGCGGTGGGCTCGGCGTCGTAGGTGGGGGGTCCGGAGCCGACGTAGGCCGGGGGCCGGGTGAGGGGCGTGCCGGGGGTGGTCTCGGGGGCGCGTTCAGGGGTGTGTTCGGGCGCGTGGTCGGGGGGCGGTGGGGTGTGGTCCGGGGGCGGTGGGGTCGTGGGGAGGTCTACGGCGGTGGGTGGGTGCGAGGGGGGTTCGGCAGGGGGGCGGGGTGGGGTCGACGGGGGTGCGGGGGCGGTCGGGGGCGTGGGCGTGCCGTGTCCGGCGAAGCCGGGGGGCAGGGGGGCCGGGGGTTCCCAAGGGCCGCCGGTCACCGGGCCGTTCCAGTTGCCGCTTCCGGCGCCGCGGCCGGTGCGGTCGCGCGGCGCGGGCACCACGGGGGTGGGTGCGGCAGGCGGAGGTACCGCGGGCGGAGGCGCCACGGGGGGCAGCCCCGGGGGCGTGGCCGTCCCGCTCTCCGCCCGCCACCAGTCGCCCGGCCCGCCGCTCTCCGAACGCGGCTCCGGGATCGACACGACCGCGTCACCGACGTCACCGCCGCCCCTGGTGTCCCCGGTGTCCCACGCGTCACCCGAGTCGCCCGGATCACCCGCCGTACCCACGGGACGTACCGCTCCCGAGGCCGAGGCGAATCGGTCGTCGAGGGAGTCGGCGGTGGGCGCCGGGCCCGTGTCCGCGGTGGAGTCGTCGTAAAGCTGCCCCCACCAGTCGTCCTCATGACCGGTGGGCCTTCCCCCCTGCTGGCTCATGCCCCCAATTGTCCACCGCACGGCCCGGTTGAAAACGGGGCATCGGGAAAATGCGGGCCGGGAACCGCTGTCGAACAGCGGGTCGGGTGACGTGGTGGACACCAGTGCGAGACATCGGGGCGATGGGGGTCGCCGGACGGTCCCACCCCCCACGGGAGAACCGTCCGGCGACTCGGTGACCCGGACCCACTTCCCCTGTGCGCCCCTGCGCGTCATGAGTCCGGACCACGTTCCGGGGTGCCCGGGCGTCCACGGATGATCACGAAGGCCCGACGTGGTCCACACCTTTGCAGAGGGGGCACCCGTGCGGCGATGCTGTGTCACGGCGGGAATGCGCCATGGCGGTTTCCCGCCGAAGGGGACGGATCCGACGACACGTGCAGGAGGCGCACCGCGGTGATGCTGGGAGCGATCGGGCTCGACGGAACGCACGAGACGGCGTACCGGGCGCTGGTGGCGCTGGGCGCCGCCGATGTGCCCGATCTCGCCCGCCGGTTGGCGCTCGGCGAGCACGACACCGAGCGCGCGCTGCGACGGCTGGAGCGGCACGGGCTCGCCGCGCAGTCCTCGGGCCGGCCCGGCCGTTGGGTCGCCGCGCCGCCGGGTGTCGCGCTGGGCGCGCTGCTGACCCAGCGGCGGCACGAGCTGGAGCAGGCGGAGCTGGCGGCCGCGCTGCTCGCCGAGGAGTACCGGGCTGCGGCGGCCGAACCGTCCGTGCACGATCTGGTCGAGGTGGTGACGGGCGCCGCCGCCGTCACCCAGCGCTTCCTCCAGATCCAGCTCGGGGCGAGCGAGGAGGTGTGCGCGCTGGTCACGGGCACGCCGGTGGCGGTGACCGGGGTGGAGAACGAAGCGGAGGAACAGGCCGCCCGGCGCGGGGTCCGCTACCGCGTCGTCCTGGAACGGGCGGTGCTGGACCAGCCGGACGGGGTCACGGAGCTGACCGCGGCGCTCGGCCGGGACGAGCGGGTGCGGGTGGTGGAGAAGGTGCCGACGAAGCTGGTGGTGGCCGACCGCGCGCTCGCGCTGGTGCCACTGACCGGCCGTTCGGCGGAGCCGGCCGCGCTGGTGGTGCACGCGAGCGGGCTGCTGGAGCTGCTGTCGGGTCTGTTCGAGTCGGTGTGGCGGGACGGTCTGCCGCTGCGGCTGGGCGCGGACGGCGCCGTCGCCGAGCAGGCGCCCGAGGGCCCCGACCCCGTCGATCTGGAGATCCTCTCCCTGCTGCTGGCCGGGCTCACCGACGCGAGCGTGGCCAAGCAGCTCGACCTGGGCCTGCGGACCGTACAGCGCCGGGTGAAGGGCCTGATGGAGCTGACGGGGGTGTCGACCCGGCTCCAGCTCGGCTGGCACGCGTACGAGCGCGGCTGGGTGGCGCGGGACGTCCCGGGGGCGGTGTCTGCCCCACGGTCTTGACCTGCGGGTTCTCCGGGGCTCGGGCACCCTGGGCAGATGGGAGCGTGGGAACTCCTGCTGGTCGGCGTGGTCATCCTGTTCGGCCTGTGCGGAGTGCTGGTGCCCGGGGTGCCGGGGTCGTGGCTGGTGTGGGCCGCGGTCCTGTGGTGGGCGCTGAAGGATCCGCGGCCGGTCGCCTGGGGCGTCCTGGTCGGTGCGACCGTCGCGCTGCTGCTGTGCCAGGTGGTGCGCTGGGCCCTGCCGCCGCGCCGGCTGCGGGAGGCGGGGGCGACCCCCCGGATGGCGGTGTACGCGGGGGTCGGGGCGTTCCTCGGTTTCGTGCTGGTGCCGGTGGTCGGCGCGATCCCCGGTTTCATGGGCGGCATCTACCTCTGCGAGCGCCTCCGCCTCGGCGGCCGCGGCGAGGCGCGGGCGGCGCTGCGGACGGCGATGCGCTCGGGCGGCTGGAGCGTCCTCGCGGAACTGTTCACGTGTCTGCTGATCGCGGGCGCGTGGGCGGGGGCGGAGCTGTGGGGCGGAGGCCGCGCGGGGCGGAGGCCGCGCGGGGCGGAGGCCGCGCGGGGCGGAGGCCGCGCGGGGCGGAGGCCGCGCGGGGCGGAACTGTGGGGCTGAGGCCGTCCGGGGCGGAGCCGTGGGCTGAGGCCGTCCGGGGGCGCGGGTGTCGCCGCCTACGGCACCGGCATCGGCAGTACGCCCTCCAGCGCGAGCAGCCGCGTCTTGCGCTCCAGGCCGCCCGCGTACCCGGTGAGGGAGCCGTCGGCGCCGATCACCCGGTGGCAGGGGCGCAGGATCAGCAGCGGGTTGGCGCCGATCGCGCCGCCGACGGCGCGGACGGCGGGGCGGGAGGCGCCGATCCGGGCCGCGATCTCGCCGTACGTCGTGGTCGCCCCGTAGGGGACGGCGTCCAGGGCGTCCCAGACCCGCTCGCGGAACTCGGTGCCGCGGGCACGCAGCGGCAGCCGGAACTCCTTCAGCTCGGCGGCGAAGTACGCGGCGAGCTGTTCCTCGGCGGCGCGGAAGGGGCCGGGGTCCTGCCGCCAGCCGTCCTGGACGGTCCGCCCGCCCTTCTGGCCCGGCACGGAGAGGGAGGTCAGGGTCCCGTCGGGGTCGGCGGTGAGCAGCAGCGGCCCGACGGGGCTCTCGACGCCGGTCCAGTAGACGAGTTCGGGCATGTTGATGGTCATGGGGTGAGGTCCTCCGCAGCGCGCAGATGGTGAAGGGCGTAGGTGCGCCAGGGGCGCCAGGTGTCGGGGACGGCGGTGCCGGGCGGTGCGACGTCGGGGTCTCCGAGGGCGCGGGCCCGGATCGCCGCCACGGTACGGCCGTCGAGGCCCGGCAGGGCGAGCAGGGCGGCCTGGGCGTCGTCCCGGTCGGCGCCGGGGTCGAGGCGGACGGCGCCGTCGGCGAGGGCCGCCGCGAGGGTGCCGAGGGGGCCGGGGGCGGCGGCGAGGGCGGCCGGTTCGGGGAAGAGGTGGGTGAGGGTTCCGGCGGGCGCGTCGAGGGCCTTGCCGTGGGCGCGGACGAGTTCCGCGGCCGCGGTGGGTCCCGCCAGGGCCCGGACGGCGTACTCCTCCGGGTCGGCGGCGCCCGGCGCGCGCAGTCCGGGCCGGGCGGCGACCAGCGGGGCGAGCCGGGGGTCGGCGCCGAGCCGCTCGTCGACGGCGTACGGGTCGGCGTCCAGGTCGAACAGCCGTCGCAGCCGTTGTACGGCGGTGGTGAGGTCGCGCGGGTCGGTGAGGCTCAGCCGGGCGTCCAGCCAGCCGCCGGGATGCACGGCCGTGGCGCGTCCCGGGTCCTGGGCCCGCTCGTCGACGGCGACGATCCCGGTGCCGTACGGCAGGCGCAGCGTACGGCGGTAGGTGCGGGCGCCGGGCGGACCGCTCACCTCCTCCACGCCGGGCACGGCCTCGCGGGCCAGCAGGTCGAACACCGGTCCGGCCGGGTAGGGGCCGCGGTGGGCGAGCCGCAGCGGGATGCCGGAGGCCGGGGTGGCAGTCCGGGGTGCGCCGCGTACGGCGGCCCGCAGCTCGGTCGGGGTGGCCGCGTACACGGTCCGGACGGTGTCGTTGAACTGGCGCACGCTGGCGAACCCGGACGCGAACGCGATCTCCGTCACCGGCAGCCCGGTGGTCTGGAGCAGGGTCCGCGCGGTGTGGGCGCGCTGGGCGCGGGCGAGCGCGACGGGGCCGGCGCCCAGTTCGGCGGTGAGCTGCCGCTGCACCTGGCGGGCGCTGTACCCGAGCCGTACGGCGAGCCCGGCGACGCCCTCCCTGTCGACGACGCCGTCCCCGATCAGCCGCATGGCCCGGCCCACGACATCGGCCCGTACGTTCCAGTCGGCGGACCCGGGAACGGCGTCCGGCCGACACCGTCGGCAGGCCCGGAACCCCGCCCCCTGCGCGGCGGCGGCCGTCGCGAAGAACCGCACGTTCGCCCGCTTCGGCGTCACGGCGGGGCAACTCGGCCGGCAGTAGATCCCGGTCGTCGTGACCGCGAAGAAGAACTCCCCGTCGAACCGGGCGTCCCGACTCCGCACGGCCTCGTACCTGCTGTCCAGCTCCGTCATGCCCTCCAGTCTTCGCCCACGCCGGGGATGGTGCTAGCGGAAATCGGACGTGGGGGTGGGATGGGTGCGGGGGCGGGACGGGCCGCTGTCAGCGCGGCGGCGCCGGCCTCCACGTCCCCCGTCCCCGCTTCGCCTCGCCCGCCGCGCGGCCCTCGGCGCGCTTGCGCTTCCAGTCCTGGCGGATGTCGGCGCGGAGGCGGGCGTCGGACTTGGCGACGATCCACTGGTTCTCGCGGACGAGTTTGCGGTAGCTGTCCAGGCGGCGGACGGGGAGGTCGCCGTCGTCCACGGCGGCCAGGACCGCGCATCCGGGCTCGCGTTCGTGCGCGCAGTCCTGGAAGCGGCAGTGCCGTGCGTACTCCTCGATCTCGGTGAAGACCTGGCCGACCCCGTCGCCTGCGTCGAAGAGGCCGACGCCGCGCAGGCCGGGGGTGTCGATGAGGACGCCGCCGTGGGGCAGGAGCAGCAGGTTGCGGGTGGTCGTGGTGTGCCGGCCCTTGCCGTCCATGTCCCGGGTGGCCTGTACGTCCATCACGTCCTGGCCGACGAGCGCGTTGGCGAGGGTCGACTTGCCGGCGCCGGACGCGCCGAGCAGCACGGTCGTGCCCTGTCCGAGGAGTGCGGCGAAGTCGCCGACGCCCTCGCCCTCGTGGGCGCTGACGGTGCGGACCGGGACGCCGGGCGCGGTGGTGGTGACGTCCTGCACGAGGTACGACAGCACGACCGGGTCGGGCACGAGGTCGGCCTTGGTGAGGACGACGACGGGCTGGGCGCCGGACTCCCAGGCCAGCGCGAGGAACCGTTCGACCCGGCCGAGGTCGAGTTCGACGGCGAGGGACATCGCGACGACGGCGTGGTCGACGTTGGCGGCGAGGATCTGCCCCTCGGACCGCTTGGAGGAGGTGGAGCGCACGAACGCGGTACGGCGCGGCAGCAGCGCCCGCACGTACCGGGGGTCGAGGCCCTCGGGGTCGACGGCGGCCCAGTCGCCGGTGCAGACGACCTTCAGCGGGTCGCGCGGTACGACGAACTCGGTGTCGGCGCGGACCGTACCGGCCTCGGTGACGACGTCGCACAGACCGCGGTCGACCCGGACGACCCGGCCGGGCAGCAGACCCCGCTCGGCGTACGGCGCGAACGCGTCGGCCCAGTCCTCGTCCCAGCCGTAGGCGGCGAGAGGGTGCGACGACATCGGGACGGACGAAAGGGAAGAGGAAAGCGAGACAGACAAGGGGTGACCCTTCACAAGGGCGGCCCCGGCACCGCGCTCATGGGCGCGGGAGGAGATCAGGTCAGCCGGAGGCCGTGGAGGTGGAGCGGACGATCGTCTGGTGGCTGCGGTGAGCAGCACCGGTGGTTGCGACAGTCATCGGTCACACCTCCTGTTCCGGGGTCCGGTCGTGAAGAACGCGTGGAGCCCGCCCAGGATATGCAGGCGTCCAGGGGCCCGCCACGTATTTACGGGCGGGCCCAAAGACGGTCAGGCACCCGCGCACTCCCGCCCGTTGAGCGTGAATCCCTGCGGTGCCGGGTTCGTGCCCTGCCAGGAGGCGATGAAGCCGAAGGAGAGGCTGCCGCCGGGGGCGACGGTGCGGTTGTAGTGGGCGGCGGACGCCACGACGCCGGTGCCGTTCTGGGTGAAGGCCGCGTCCCACATCTGGTTGACCCGCTGGCCGCCGCGGAAGGACCAGGCGACGCGCCAGCCGTCGAGGGCGTCGTCGGTGGTGACCGTGACCGTGGCCTGGAAGCCGTCGGACCACTGGTCGACGAGCCGGTAGGCGACCGTGCAGGCGGGGTCCTCGGCGCCGGAGGACTGCCCGGTGCCCGTCCCGGCGGTGGTGGAGGAGGTGCCCTGCGGTTCGGGGTCGGGCCGGTCGTCCGCGGTGGGGCTCGACGTGGCGGCGGCCGACCGCGTGGGGCGTGCGGTGGACGGCGTGGCGGAGGCGCCGGCGGGAGCGCCGGAGGTGGCGGGGGCGGCCGGGAGGGAGGGGTCGCCGGATCCGGCCACGGGGGTGCTGTCGGCGGCGCCGCCCTGCGCGTCGGTGACGGCGCCGTCGCCGCCGGACTTCATCGACATGGCGAGGGCCAGCACGGAGACCAGGACGGCCGCGGCGGCGAGCCCGCCCCGCAGCACCCGGGCGCGGCCGGTGAGGGCCGGTGAGGGCTCGGCGTCCTGGTCCGGTGTGTCGGGGCGTCCGGCGCCGAGGCGGACCTCGGCGGCCCGGCGGCGGCGCTCCAGATAGGCGAGGCCGCCCCAGCCGATGACGCCGCCGGCCAGCGCGGCGGGCAGCCCGCCGCCGTGCAGCCGCAGACAGGCGGCGGCCTCGGCGCACTCGACGCAGGTGGCGAGGTGCCGGGAGAGGTCCTCGGGCGTCTCGGCGATGTGGGAGCGGGTGACGGCGTCCAGCAGCCGGACGTAGCTGCGGCATTCGGCCGGCATCGGGGTGTCGACGTGGTTGCGGTGGCAGCGGTCCCTGAACAGGCCGCGGACCTGGTTGAGTTCCTCGACGGCGGCGGCCGGGTCGAGGCCCTGCCGGCGGACCACGGAGTGCAGCGGCAGCGCCTCCACCTCCGCGAGCCACAGCAGGGTGGCGTCCTGCTCCTGCATGTCGCGCAGTCCGCGCAGCGCTATGGGGCGGCTGAGCGGCGGCCCCGTGAAGCGGGCGGCCTTCTCGGAGTTGAGCCAGAGCCGCAGGTCGGGGTCGAGTTTGTGACCCTGTCCGGCGGCCTCCCAGGCGGCCGCCGTCTGGCGAACGGCCGTCAGCAGCAGGGGGATCCGGGGCAGCCGGGGAGAACGGCGCCCCGATCCCCGTACACCCCCGCCTTCGGCGGCGCGGGCCTCGCGTATGCCGAACGCGAAGGCTTCGCGGGCCAGTTGATTGGCCGCCGTAGAACCCGAGGTGCACAGGTCCGCGTACGACAGGACGGCGTCCCAGCACTCGGAGAACAGTGCCGCTTCTACGGCGTCCTTCGGAGTCGGCAGGTCGGGCATGAGTCTCCTGCATCCACAAGCGAGGTCAACTCACCATGACGGCAATGGAGTTGGGGGGAACCTCGCGGCAGTCGCAGAGCTTTTCACGTGACCGACACAACTGACAAGCGGCTCCCGCACGGACAGCGGCGGCACGGACACCGACCGTGCGGGGACCGACGAACCGTGCGGGGACTATACGGCCGTCGCCTCCTGCGCCGGAAGACTGTCCATGAAGGAACTGACGGAGAACACGGCGCGGCCGGGTCCGGGCGGGCCGTATCCGGGGGGCGAGGCGAGCCCGAACTCGTCCATGGTGGCGCGGTACGCCTCCAGCAGCCGGATGTGGTACTCCAGCGGCGCGCCCTGCGGATTGGCCTTGCCCAGCGGGGTGGTCGGCTCCGGGCACCAGGTGGTGAAGCGCGGGGTGATGCCGTGCGACATGAAGAAGCGCAGCCCCTCGGTGGTGGACGCGATCGCCTCGTCGACGGTGGTGAAGCCGAACGGCTCGGCCATCTCCACGCCCGCCACGAAGTTGGGGATCACATTGCGCGCGCCGAACACCTCGGCGGAGTCGAGGATCCGCTGGTGCCACACGTCCCGGCCGACGTAGCGCTCCTTGCCGGGGCAGTACATCTTGAACAGATACTCGTCCCACACCTCGTAGTTGGGGTGGTAGATCTGCACGCCGTAGTCCTTGAACCGCTGCACGTCGTCGCGGGGCAGCGCCTGGGCGACGACCTTGCCGATCCAGCGGCCCGGGAAGTGCTCCTCGATGGCCTTGGCGTACCGGCCGTAGAAGTCGGCCTCGTCCCGGCCGCCGACCGTCTTGGTGATGGCGCCGCCGGTGAGGGTGTAGGCGGTGGACGCCTTCGCGGTGTCGTACTTGTCGATGATCTCCAGGGCCTCCAGCACCTCGTCGACGTCCTTGACGCCGGTGTAGGGCCGGCCGGCCGCCTTGTGCTGGCGCCAGTTGTGGTTGATGTCGCAGTACTGGCACTCCTCCTTGGCGCCGAAGTACTGGCAGACCCGGAAGACGGTCAGGTAGATCAGATAGCCCCACTGGATGGTGGGGGCGACCTCCATGACGGACTTCCCGTTGGAGAGCGTGTGCCGGTAGTACTCGGGCATCGGCGGCACGCCGACGTCCGCGATGCGCTTCCCGTCGAGGTAGAGCCCGAGGAGCCCCTCCTCGTCGGCGGCCACCCGGTACGGCGAGGCCGGGTTCACCCGCACGGACACCACGGTGCGCCGCAGGTCGTAGGGCCCGCCGGTGAGGATGATCTCCTCCGGCGGCCGGCGCAGCGCGGCCTCGCCCAGCTCGGGCAGGGTGCCGTGGTCGAAGGAGAAGATGAAGTACGACTTCGGCTTGACCTCCCCCGATTCGTTGTCGCTCAGGGCGGAGGGGTCGAAGGCCACTCCCCCGCGCAGGAGGTCCTCTTTGAAGACGGCCTCCCGCGGAACGTGCGGAAACCGCTCCATCAGATCCTCGACCAGCGCGGTACGGCTGCCCATCCCTCTGTCCTCCCGGCTCAGGCGTACGACTCCTCACGGTATGCCCCCGGGGTGGCGGGCGTGGGGGCGGGGGGCCTCGTGTTGCGCGCGCGGTAGGTTCCACCTGGGAACTCCGGGTTCCCGATCTCCTCGGGAAGGCAGCAGTCGGATGTCGAACACGACCGGTACGAACGGGAGCGGTACGGGCGAGAGCGGTGCGGATCCGTCCGCCGTGGTGCGTACCGGTGCGAACTGGACGGGTACGAACTGGGCGGGCAACATCACGTTCGCCGCGCGGGAGCTGCACCGCCCGGCGACACCGGAGGCCCTGCGCGCGCTGGTGGCGGGCGCCGCGCGCGTACGGGTGCTGGGCAGCGGGCACTCGTTCAACCTGATCGCCGAGCCGGGCGCGGACGGTGTGCTGCTCTCGCTGGACGCCCTGCCGGCCGAGATCGACGTGGACACGACGGCCCGGACCGTACGGGTCGGCGGCGGGGTGCGGTACGCCGAGCTGGCGCGCCGGGTGGACGAGCACGGTCTCGCACTGCCGAACATGGCCTCCCTGCCGCACATCTCGGTGGCGGGTTCGGTGGCGACCGGTACGCACGGCTCGGGCGTCCGCAACGGCTCGCTCGCCGCGCCCGTGCGCGAGGTGGAGATCCTCACGGCAGACGGTGCGACCGTCACCGTCGGCCGGGACGACCCCCGGTTCGGCGGCGCCGTGACCTCCCTCGGCGCGCTCGGCGTGGTCACCGCGCTCACTCTGGACCTGTCCCCCGCGTTCGAGGTCGAGCAGCATCTGTTCACCGAACTCCCGCTGGAGGGACTGGACTTCGAGACGGTGGCGGCGGCCGCGTACAGCGTGAGCCTGTTCACCGACTGGCGTGCGCCGGGCTTCCGTCAGGTGTGGCTGAAGCGGCGCACCGACCAGCCGCTCGCGGCGTTCCCGTGGGCGGCGCCCGCGACCGAGGCCCTGCACCCGGTGCCGGGGATGCCCGCGGTCCACTGCACGGAGCAGTTCGGGGTGCCGGGGCCGTGGCACGAGCGGCTGCCGCACTTCCGGGCGGAGTTCACGCCGAGCAGCGGCCAGGAGCTCCAGAGCGAGTACCTGATGCCGCGCGAGCACGCCCTCGGCGCCCTGCGCGCGCTCGACGGGATCCGGGCGACGGTGTCGCCGGTGCTCCAGACCTGCGAGGTGCGCACGGTCGCCGCCGACGAGCAGTGGCTGAGCCCGGCGTACGGGCGTGACTCGGTCGCCGTGCACTTCACCTGGGTGGAGGACACGGCGGCGGTGCTTCCCGTGGTGCGAGCGGTGGAGTCCGCGCTGGAGCCCTTCGCGCCGCGGCCGCACTGGGGCAAGGTGTTCGAGACACCGGCCGCCGCGCTGCGGGAGCGGTATCCGCGGCTCGACGACTTCGCGGCGCTGGTGCGGGAGCTGGATCCGGCCGGGACGTTCACGAACGCGTTCGTACGGGGTGTGCTGGAGAGCTGAGCCGGCGGCGACCGGCCGCCGGAAGCGACCACCGTGATCAGGCCGGACTTAATCAAGCCCCTTTCCGAACCCCTTGTCGAACCTCCGGGTGCCGCCCTAGCCTGGCGTGCGGCGAGAGGAGTCCGATGAAGCGCGGCACGTCCCGTGACATCCGCACCGCGAACCGCTACGAGGTGCTGCGCCAGATCATCGCCGCCTCCCCCACCTCCCGCCAGGAGCTGGCGGCCGCCACCGGACTCTCCCTCGCCACGGTCGCCACGCTCGTCGGCGAGCTGCTCGACCTCCGCATGATCACGGAGGTCGGTTTCGAGGACTCGGCGGGCGGCCGCCCCCGCGGTCTCGTGGCCGTGAACGCGTCGGGCGGCGCGCTGATCGGCGTGGACATCGCCGAGACGTACGTCCATGTCGAGCTGTTCGACCTGGCGCTGAACGTCCTGGCCCGCGCCGAGGAGCACATGCGCCCCGGCGAGAGCCGGCCGGAGCGGGTGGTCGCCCATGTGACGGCCGCCGTCGGCTCGGTGGTGGCGCAGGCAGGTGTCGAGGCGGCCCGGGTGCTCGGCGTCGGGGTGAGCGTGCCGGGACAGGTGGACCGCGACACGGGTGTCGCCGAGTACGCGCCCAACTGGGACTGGCACGACGTGCCGTTGCTCGACCTGCTCTCCGAACACATCGCCTACCCGCTGCACTTGGACAACCCGTTGCGCGCCAGCGCGGTCGCCGAGCTGTGGTTCGGGGCGGCGCGCGGCCACGGCGATGCGGTCGTGGTCAACCTCGGCACGGGCGTGGGCGCCGGACTCGTCCTGGGCGGCGGGCTGCACCGGGGTGTCAGCAACAGCGCGGGCGAGTGGGGGCACACCACGCTGGTGCTCGACGGCCGGCTGTGCCGCTGCGGCAACCACGGCTGCGTGGAGACGTACGTCGGCGCGCTCGGGATCATGCAGAACCTGCGTGAACTCAGCCCGCGCAGCCCGCTGTTGCACCCCGGGGACCAGACCGCCACGATCGACGCGCTGGCGGCCGGGGTGGCCGCGGGGGACCCGGTGGCCGTCAAGGTCGTACGGGACACGGCCCGTTACCTCGGGGCCGGTATCGCCGTGCTGGTCAATGTGCTCAACCCCGAGGTGGTCGTGCTGAGCAGTTGGGTCGCCGCCCGGCTCGGCGAACCGCTCCTGGACGAGGTGTGCGAGGCGGTCGCCCGGCACGCGCTGCGACGGCCGCTGGCCGCCAACCGGATCGTGCTGTCCCCGATCCCCACCGACCCGGTCTGCCTGGGGGCGGCCACCTTCGCGCTCGAAGGGGCGCTCCAGACGGTGGGCCAGCGGCGCGCGGCGGGGGCACGCGGCCGTACGGCACCGTCGGCCTGACACCGATGTCACTCTCGTCGGAGGCGGCGCGCGAGGACGTTCGACATCCCGAACGATCGACAACTCTTCGAACAGACTTCGTCTGATCCCTTGCCGAAGCCTTGGCCGAAGGTTAGCGTCCGGCTCCGCAACCAGATGTGAGCCGCCGTACTTCGAGAGTTCCAGACAAGGACGTCAGCATGTCGGCATCGAGCACGAGCAACTGGTCCCGCCGCTCCCTCCTCCGCGCCGCCACCGGCCTGGCCGCAGCCGGTGCGCTCAGCGCCTGCGGCGGCAACAACGGCCGGGGCGGCGGAGGTTCGGGGGACGGACTCGTCCAGTACTTCCACGCCTACGGCGAGGCGGGCACCGAACAGGCCATCAGGCGGTACGCCAAGGCGTACCGGGACGCGAACGTCAGCACCCAGTGGATCACCGGTTCGAACTTCGAGAGCAAGCTCTTCGCCTCGCTGCTCACCGAGAAGGCGCCGGACCTCTTCGAGTTCCACCCGCAGATCCAGCTCGTCAGGAGCGGACAGGTCGCCGATCTCACCGACCTCGTCACGCCGGTCGAGGACGACTTCAACCAGGCCGACATCCAGTCGCACACGGTGGACGGCAAGATCTACGGCGTCCGGATGATCGACGACCCGCAGTTCTTCTTCTACCGCAGGTCACTGCTGGAGAAGGCCGGGGTCGGCGTCCCGCAGACCCTCGACGAGCTGCTCGAAGCGGCGGCCCGGCTCACCACGGACAAGGTCAAGGGCGTCTACCTCGGCAACACCCTGCACGCGGTCATCCGCCCGCTGATCTGGGCGGCCGGCGCCGACACCCTGGACGCGGACAACCGGCCCGCGTACCACACCGACGCGGTCGTCGGCGGTATCCGGCAGATGCGCGAGCTGTTCACCAGCGGCGATCTGCTGCTCGACGCGCCGGCCGACTACTGGGACCCGTCCGCGCTCGTCCAGGGCCTGACCGCCATCCAGTTCTGCGGCATGTGGGCCATGCCCGTGATGCAGAAGGCGCTCGGCGACGACCTCGGCGTCTTCCCCTTCCCCAAGGTCGGCGATTCGGGCAAACCCGCCGTCTACAACGGGGGTTGGTCGATGTTCGTCAACGCCAAGAGCGAACGGGCCGACGAGGCCAAGGAGTACGTGAAGTGGCTGTGGATCGACCAGAAGGAGTACCAGGAGGACTGGGCGCTCTCCTACGGCTTCCACATCCCGCCGCGCACCTCGATCGCCCGGTCCGCCGAGAAGCTCAAGTCCGGGCTCCCGGCCGAAGGGGTCCAACTCTTCACCGAGTACGGCCACTTCGACAACATCGGCTGGACCCAGGCCATGATCAAGGCGACGGAGGACGTCTTCGCCGACGCCGTGCGCAAGGGCGGTGATCCCGAGGCCGCGCTGGACCGGTGCGACAAGGTGGTGGGCGCCGAGCTGAAGAAGCTGTTCGGATAGGCCGGCGGACGGACCCCGAGATGCCGACCACGACCGGGCGCGCCCGGAACCGAGCGTCCGCCACCTTCACCTTCTGGCTCTTCACCGGGCCGTTCCTCGCCGGCCTGCTGGTCTTCGTCTACGTCCCGATCGGCTGGAGCCTCTGGCTCAGCTTCTTCGAGGCCCGCTTCACCGTCACCCCCAGCACGTTCGTCGGTCTCGACAACTACCGCGCCATGCTGGAGAACGACAACTTCACCGGCGCGCTGGGCACGTTCACCGTGTTCGCCGCGATCATCGTGCCCACGACCTGGGCGCTCTCGCTCGGTCTGGCGCTGCTGGTGAACCGGCTGCGGTTCATGCGGGCGTTCTTCCGGTCGGTCTTCTTCCTTCCCACGGCGTGCAGTTACGTCGCCGCCTCCCTCATCTGGAAGATGTCCCTCTTCAACGGCGTCCGCTTCGGCCTGGCGAACACCGTCATCGGCTGGTTCGGCGTCGAGAACATCGCCTGGCTCGCCGACCCCGACCCGCCCTGGTACTGGCTGGTCATCGTCAGCGCACGCCTGTGGCTCCAGTCGGGCTTCTACATGATCCTCTTCCTGGCCGCGCTCCAGAACATCCCGGGCGAGCTGTACGAGGCCGCCGCGATCGACGGCGCGAAGCCCGGCTTCCAGACCTTCCGCCACATCACGCTGCCGCAACTGCGGGCCACCTCGACGGCCGTGATCCTGCTGCTCCTGATCGCCGCCTACCAGGCGTTCGACGAGTTCTACAACCTGCTGTCCAAGACCACCTGGGGCCGGCCGCCGCTGGTCGAGCTGTACTACACCGCGCTCGGCGACAGCCAGGACTACGGCGCGGGCAGCGCGGGCGCGGTGATCCTCACGCTGCTGATCATCGTCGTCACCCTCTTCCAGGGCAGGATCATGGGATTCGGAAGGGGCGGGGACACCGGATGACCACCACCTCGAACGGAACGCGGCGCGCCCCGCGCCTGGGCCTCCACCTCGCCGTCGGCGTCGCCGCGCTCCTCTTCCTCGTGCCGTTCTACGTCCTGGTCCGCAACGCCCTCGCCACGGACCCGGAGATCACCGGCGAGGACTGGACGCTGTTCCCCACGGACATCCAGTGGGGCAACATCACCGAACCCTTCCGGGACACCACCGTCGACTTCGGCCGGGCGATGGTCAACTCCCTCGTCGTGGGCGTCCTGCACACCGTCGGCACCCTGCTGGTGTGCTCGCTGGCCGGCTACGGCCTGGCCCGCATCCCGTACCGCCACGCCGACAAGGTCTTCTACGGCGTCCTGTTCACGCTGATGGTCCCGACGGCCGTCACCTTCGTACCCGGCTTCGTGCTGGTGTCGTCCCTCGGCTGGATCGACTCCTACCGCGGCCTGATCATCCCCGGCCTGTTCAGCGGCTTCACCTGTTTCCTGTTCCGGCAGTACTTCCTGGGCTTTCCACGGGAGTTGGAGGAGGCGGCCCGGGTGGACGGCCTCGGGTACTGGGGCGCCTACTGGCGGATCGTGGTCCCCAACTCCCTCAACTTCTTCGCCGCGATCGCCACGATCACCTTCATCAACGGCTGGAACTCCTTCCTGTGGCCGCTGGTCATCGGCCAGGACCCGAGCGCCTGGACGGTCCAGGTGGCGCTGTCCTCGTACATGACCAACCAGACCGTCAACTACCACCTGATCTTCATGGCCACGGCCCTGTCCCTCCTCCCCCTGCTGTGCGTGTTCCTCTTCCTCCAGCGCTGGCTGGTCCAGGGCATCGCCCAGTCCGGCATCAAGGGCTGAACCGTTGTCCCGGGAGCCGGATACGCGGATGCGGCCGACCGGCCTCGTGCCCGACGATGACCTGCATGAACGATCCCTTCACCGGGCCCGGGCCCCGCGCGGTCCGCCCCGGCGAGCACCCCGCCTGGGACGAGGCGCTGGCCCTCGTCAACCGCGATCTGGCCGCCCTGCTGCCAGGGCGCGGACCGCTGCGGCTGCTGGCCGTACCGTCCGATGCCGACGTCGGGTGGGAACCGGCCGAGCACGTGTACGTGGCCCTCCCGGACGGCCGTTGGCACGGCAATCACCTGAACGACGCATCACAGGCCGACCCCGCGGACGCGCTCGCCTCCGTGGCGGACGCGGCGCAGGACACGGTGCTGGAGTGCCTGTGGCAGGTGTGGCCGGTCTGCGCCGAGCACGGGCTCGGGATGCATCCGGGCCTGGACGACGACCGGGTGGTCTGGGAATGCGCGGGAGGCCGCGGATCGCAGGACCCGGCGCACGTACGGACGATCGGCGAGCTGGGCTGACGTCCCGCCCCCCTTCCGCTCCAAACTCTCCCTCCCCCACGACCGGAGACACTCCACATGAGACGACTCATCGGCACCCTCTCGGCCGGCCTCCTCGCGCTGGCCGGGCTGACCGCGAGCGCCACCGTCCCGGCACAGGCGGCCACCGACACCGCCGCCGCCTCGGGCTCCTTCGACGTCCTGACGTACAACGTCGCGGGTCTGCCCGAGGGCCTCAGCTCCGGGCATCCGGCGACCAACACCCCGCTGATCTCACCCCGGTTGGCGCCGTACGACATCGTGAACGTCCAGGAGGACTTCAACTACCACGCGGCGCTGTACGCGGGCGACAACCACCCGTACCGTACGGCGACCAGTGGGGGCGCGGGCTTCGGCGACGGGCTCAACACCCTCTCCACCCTCCCCTTCCAGGACTTCGAGCGGGTGCGCTGGAACGACTGCACCGGCACCAACTGCCTGACCCCGAAAGGCTTCACGCTGGCCCGGGTGCGACTTGCGGAGGGCGTGTTCGTGGACCTCTACAACGTGCACACCAACGCCGACGACTCGGACGCCGCGCTGGCCGCCCGCCGGGCCAACATCGCGCAGTTGTCGGACTTCGTCCGGGCCAACTCGTCCGGCAACGCGGTGATCGTGATGGGCGACACCAACACCCGCTACACCCGCGCCGGTGACACCATCCGCACGCTCGCCGACGAGAACGGTCTGACCGATGCCTGGGTGCGGCTGGTGAAGGGCGGCACCCGGCCGGCGCAGGGCGCCGACGCGCTGCTGTGCCCGACGACGGCACCGCCGGACGACTGCGAGGTCGTGGACAAGGTCCTCTACCGGGGCGGCCCGCTGTTCTCCCTGACCGCGACCCGCTATCACAACGAGTGGGCGTCGTTCCTGGACTCCGCGGGCGGCAATCTGTCGGACCACTTCCCGCACACGGTCGACTTCTCCTACACCCTCGACTCCGCGCTGCGGGCCAGCGACTTCTTCGGCGGCCCGCACGGCACCGCGTTCAACGACGCCGACGACCTGCCCGCCGCCCCGGCCCCGCGCACCCTGACCCTGCGGGGCGGCTCCCGTCTCGACGCGGTGACGCTGACCCACGACGACGGCACGGCACTGACCCACGGCGGCACGGGAGGCACGGCCACGTCACTGACCCTGGCGGCGGGCGAGCACCTCACCTCCGTGAAGCTGACGCAGGGTCAGAAGGACGGCCGTACAAGGATCTTCTCGGCGGCCTTCACCACCGACCGTTCGCGCACCGTGTCCGCCGGGTCGCCGACCGCCGACACCGTCACCTTCACGGCACCCGCCGGCCGGCAGATCGTCGGCTTCACCGGTCGCTCGGGGGCCGAGGTGGACAAGCTGGGCGTGCTGTACGCGCCGATCACCTGAGCCCGGGCGGCTGTTCCGGTCACACGCGGGAGACGCTTCCGCAGTTCTCGTCGCGGTCCTCGCCGATGTCCCTGCGCCGGTCGTACGGGTCCACCGTCGGGCCGGTCTGCGCGGGGTCGGTGGACTCGGCGGAGGAGCCGGGGGTGGTGGGGAAGTGCGGGTGCAGGAAGCCGTCGTAGACGTCACAGGCGGAGTTGCCCGCCTCCTCGTCGTACCGCACGACGAGGAGCCGGCCGGCGGTGACGTCGTAGTGCGCCGGGTCGGGCAGCTCCACGTCGAGCACCCGGCGCACGATGGTGCGGGTCACCTCCACGGAGCCGTCGGCGCGGACGACGGGGTAGACGAAGGTGTAGTCGGCGTGCACGGCCACACCGCCGTTCTTGCCCTTCCCGAACGTGATCCGGCCGCGTGTCTTGACCACGTCGCCGATGACCCTCACCTCGTCGGGGTCGAAGCGGCTGAACATCAACAGCGGGTCGTCGGTCTTGTTCGGGGCCCGCAGCGAGGCGTTCAACCGGTCGAGGAGTTCGGGCTGTTTGGGGTCGAGCACGGAGAGCGCGGCGGTGGGGCGCTCACCGCGCAGCGTCTTGGGGTCGAGGTTGGCGGCGATCAGCAGTTTCCGGGTCAGCTCCAGCGCCTGCGCCACGCGTTCCTTCGGCTCCTTCCCGACGGGCTTCGCGTCCGGCAGGAGGATCCCGGCCTCGCCGTCGGCCCAGCGGAGCGCCGGGGAGCCGGCGAACGGCCGGTCGAGGGTGGGGACTTGGTCGGGCACGTCCTCCGGTGCCTCGGTCGGCCGGGCGGTCTCCGCGGGAAGCGGTGCCGTGACGGCCTCGGGTTCGTTCCCTCCGAACGGGTCGCCGGGGATCAGGGACGGCTTCAGTGCGACGGCCAGCAGGGCGACGCAGGCGGCCACGCCGACGGCCGACCAGATCTTGCCGCGCCGCACGCGCCGGGCCGCCGCGTCGGGCGCGGTCCGCCAGGCCGCGGGCGTCTCACCCCGGGCGTCCTGCTGCCGCAGCCGCTCGGTGACCATGCGGGCACGGGCGGAGGGCTCCTTGGGCGCGGCGGCGGTGCGCGCCTCGCTCTCCTCCAGGAAGGCGCGCAGCGCGTCGTCGGATAGGGAGGAGCCGTCTGCGGGCTCTTCGGGTGATCTGCCGGCCACGGTGGGGAAACGCCTTTCTTCGGCCTCCGGTTCGTTTCCCCTAGGGGACATCCCAGCCGTTCGACCAGTTGCCCCGGCCACCCATCTGGTTGATGTGAACCTGATCACAGCGGGGATCGCGCCGACCCGTCCCGCCCTCGCGCGGGCGGCTTAGGATCTCCGGGGACGTCCGTACGGGACCTCCCGGACGCCCGCACCCCGTACCCACCCGCAAGGCGGAACCCATGCCCCGAGTCGGCCTCTCCACCGACCGTCTCGTCGCGGCCGCGGCCGAACTGGCCGACGAGGCCGGGTTCGAGGGGGTCACCCTCTCGGCGCTGGCCCGGCGGTTCGGGGTCAAGGACGCGAGCCTGTACTCGCATGTGCGGAGCCTCCAAGACCTGCGGACACGGCTCGCACTGCTGGTCGGCGGCGAGATGATCGACCGGATCGCGGTGGCCGTCGCCGGGCTGGCGGGCCGGGACGCGCTGGTCGCCTTCGCCGGGGCGTACCGGGAGTACGCGCTGAGCTACCCCGGACGGTACGCGGCGACCCAGATCCGTATCGACCAGTCCGCCGCGGCCGACAGCCCGGAACTGCGCCGCACCGCCGAGATCACCTACGGGATGCTCCGGGGCTACGGCCTGGCCGAACCGGATCTCACCGACGCCGTCCGTCTGCTGCGCAGCACCTTCCACGGGTACTGCGCCCTGGAGGCCGGGGGCGGTTTCGGGGCGCCCCGGGACGTCCAGCGGTCCTGGGACAAGGCCGTCGACGCCCTGCACATGGCCCTCACCCACTGGCCCCGCGAGACCGACGGCGCCACGGAATCGGCCTGACGCCCGCCTCGGCGGAGGCGGGCGTCAGGCCGTCGGGAGACCGTCCGGTCAGCCCGGTCAGTCGAAGGGCAGGCGCAGGACCGCCCGCTCTCCGGTGCCGAGGGTGCTGGGCGCGTTGCCCAGGGCGTTCCACACCTTGACCTGCACGGTTCCGTCGCTCAGATCGCAGAGGGTGCCGGTCGCGGAGGCCAGTCCGGCGCTCTCGGTGTAGTGCTCCCAGCCGGGGACCGGGTCGGTGGCGAAGTAGCGGTACGTCTCGACGCGGTCCCAGGTGCCGCCGCTGCCGGAGCAGTCGTAGGACACCTGGATCTGGACGCCGTTGCCGACGACGTTGCCGGCGTCGACGGACAGATCGAACCGGGTGCTGCCGCCGGTGCGGTCCAGGTCGAGCCCGGAAGCGGTGTAGGTGAGCGGCTTGTAAGGGGTGCCGTCACGGTTGGCGCCGTCGGCGGACGGGACCGTGGCGCTGCCCGCGGTGCCGGCCGTGGCCGACAGCTTCCCGTCGTCGGTCAGATAGAGGGTGGGCGAGGAGCCGGTGCCGTCGGACGAGGTGGGAGTCGGGGTCGGTGACGGGGAGGAGGTGGGGGTCGAGGTCGGGGTGGACGTGGGGGTGGAGGTCGGGGTCGGGTCGGGGTCCGGGTCGCCGCCGGACGCGCTGCCGCCGGACCAGACGTGGGCGCCGGCCGTGACGGTCCTGCCGGCGGGCACCTGGACGGTGGTTCCGTCGGAGAAGCGCACGGTGGAATCGGTGTCGGTGATGTTGGAGGCGACGTACGTGCGGGCGCCGTTCTTGACGAACACGCTGGTCAGCGGGTGGTCGGCGGTGACGGTGGTGTCCACGGTGCCGAGGGCGGCGAGGTTGCGGATCCAGTGGAAGGTGTGGGCCTTGCTCTCACCCTCCTCGGAGGTGAAGGACGGGTTGGCGCGGAAGGCGGCGAGGGCCGCGTCGCCGTCGCCCAGGGCGAGGTACTCGTACCAGATGTCGGTCCAGATGGACGGCTGGGTGCGGCCCGACTGGTCCAGCATCTCCTGGTAGTTGGTCCTGACGTAGGCGGGGTCGTAGCCGAGGTAGAGGTGTCCGCCGGTCACCGGCAGCAGGTTGATGCCCTGGATCTGCTCGGGGGCGCTGGAGAACCAGGTCGAGTAGGAACCGCCGTTGCTCCAGACCATGCCGACGCCCTTGTGCGGGAAGGCGCTCGGGTAGATCTGGTCACGGGTGTCGAACCAGTAGTCCTGGATGGCGGCGGCCTGGGTGACGTACATGTAGATGCCGGCGTCCCGGACGGCCGTGTCGCCGGTGGCGATGCCCCACTGGATGAGGGCGTTGTCGAAGTTCATGCCCTCGGAGGAGGACTCCTGGTTGTTGCCCGCGGCGAACGAGCCGTGTCCCGCGGCCCAGTCGTGTCCGGCGTAGATGTCGAAGTCGCGCAGGTAGGGGAAGCGTTCGTCGGTGCGGTCGTAGTTGTTGGCGTCCCGGATGAGCAGGTCGATCATGCCGCCGTAGCGGTCGCTGTCGGCCCAGGCGGGGTCGAACTTGGCGAGGGTCGCGGCCGCGGCGATGTAGTAGCCGTAGTGGAAGTGATGGTCGTTCAGCTCCTGGTCGGAGCCGTAGGAGGCGGGGTAGCCGATGAGGGTGCCCCACTTGTCGTCGTAGTAGAACAGGCGGCCGGTCTCGCCCGGTGAGGCGGTGAGCCAGTCCGTCAGCTTGGACTTGATCGCGGACAGGGCGGCGTCGCGGACGGCGGTGTTGCCGGTCTGGTCGGCGATCTCGGCGAGGCGTGCGGCGCGGCCGAGGCCCTTGCCGGTCCAGTAGGTGTCGTCGGCCTGCTGGCGGGTGGGGTCGCCCAGTTCGGCGTTCAGATAGGTCTGGAGCGTGGCGGCGTCGGCACCGGAACTGTCGGCGACCGCCGGAATCTCGGGCAGCACTCCGTGGTAGAGCATCGAGGTCGTGAAGGACGTGATGCCGGTGAGCACCTTCAGCGGGCCGCGCGAGGAGACGTACGTCTGCGGCAGCGGGCTGCCGCCGGCCAAGTAGCGCCACTGATGCGGGAGTAGGGCCGCGGCCGTGCCGGTCTCGGAGCCTTCACGGGCGGTGGTGGTGAAGCGGTACGTGGTGGTCAGGGTGCTGTCCGCCTCGTCGTACCGGTAGGACACGGCGGTGCCGGTGACGTGGGCGTGGGCGTACTTGGTGTACTCGGTCGCGAGCGCGGTGCGGTCGGCGGCCGGGGTGGACGAGGTGGTCGGCAGGACGGCGGTCGAGAAGTAGTCCTTGCCCGCGAGGGTGGAGGTGAAGGTGGAGCCGCTGACCGTCCAGGTGGCGCCGGTCGGGGCGAAGGCGACGTAGTCGTGGCCGTTGACCGAATAGCCGATCCTGGAACCGGAGTTGGACCAGACGTCGACGGTCGCGCCGGCCGCGGCCTTGATCTGCGCGTTGCCGCCGGTCGCCCGGTAGTAGGTGAACGGCAGTCCGGATCCGATGGTCGCCCGCAGGGTGCGGGTGCCGTCGCTGAGGTAGGGGGTGACGGTCCAGTCGCTCCAGTCGTCGACCTTCACCTCGGGGGCGGCGAGACCGGTGACACCGGCGACGAAGTCCTCCTGGTACTCGTAGTGGTACTCCCCCACGCCCTTGGCGCTGCCGGAGATCGACGGCGTGGTGCTGTAGGAGACGCCGAGCCCGCCCGACTGGGCGCGGAAGCCGAGCGGCTGGGCGAACAGGGGCTCGCCGTATGCGCAGTTGGTGCGCTTCCACAGGATCGACGACCACCAGTCGTTGGTGGGCACGCCACCTGACGGGGCGTTGTCCGTCACCCAGCGGCGCGGGTTGGTGGACAGGTCTCCGCAGCCCGAGGGCAGCGGACCGGGCGCCGTGGTGGTGTAACTGCCCGCCCCCACCGTGCCGGCGTCGGCCGACGTGGAGTTGAGCACGGTGAGCACCGCGCCGAGCAGGGCGGCGAGGGTCATGAACAGCACCGCTCGCCGCCAGGGCGTAGGAGCGGATCTCGGCACGGCGGCCAATGGCTGAACACTGGCACTTGGCATGGGGGCACCCTTCGACAGGAGGCAGAGCGAATGCCCGACCCACACCCGGGAAGCGGCCCGAACGGACTTTCATATCCCAGGGAGTGACGCCGGTAAGTGGGGACTCTTGCGGCTTGAGAGCGCTCTCAAGCCGGGAAGGCTAGGCTCACCCCAAGGGGGCGTCAATACAAGTCACAGGGATCGTTCAACTAGCTTGTGCGGGAAGGTGGTTGCGGTGTTCGCGCAACGGTGACGGAGTGGCCGCGGGGCGGGGTGCGCGGCGCGCCTTTTCAGTCGCGGTGCGGCCGCGCCGAGATCAGAGAATCTTCCCAGGTGAAACGCCCTGACGGCCTATCAGGCCGTCACCAGGACCGGGACGTGCGGCAGGGGCAGGCGCGCCAGAACTGGCTCCGCCTGCCCCTGCCGCCGTGCTTCCTACTACTGCGCCGCGAGTGCCACGAACGCTTCCCACTGGCCCTGGCCGACCCGCAGTACCGGTCCGCCGCCCACGGCCTTCGAGTCCCGTACGTACACGGCGTTCAGGCCCGCGGCCACCTCCACGCAGTTGCCGCCGCCGGATCCGCTGTAGCTGCTCTTGAACCAGCGCAGCCCGCCTACGTCCTCGGATACCTGCTCCACGCTCATGTCTCTCCCGCCAGCCGTTCGATGAGCCGCAAAGACTCGACGCCGTTCAGAGCCTGCGACCGCAGCTTGCCATACCGCAACCCGAAGGCACTGACCTCCGCAGGGTCATGCACGACGCACCCGACTTCCTGAGACTCGATGTAGCCGAGGTGCTGGTGATCCTTGGTCTCCAGCACCACGAACGGGCCGTTCAAGCCGGGGTGGGACCCACATGCGGCAGGCATGATCTGGATCTCCATGTTCCGCAACGCCCCCAATTCCAGTAGGTGTTGCCATTGTCCGCGCATGACCTCCATGCCGCCCACCGGATTCCGCAGTGCCTCCTCGCCGATGATGAAGGACAACTCTGCGAGCGGCACTCGGGTCAGTAGCTTCTGCCGACCGAGCCGCGCTTCCGTATGCCGGTCGATCGCCTCCTCGTTGAGCGGTGGGCAATGCCCGGCGAACAGAGCCCGCGCGTACACCTCCGTCTGCAACAGCCCCGGCACCAGCGACGGCTCGTAGTCGAACCGGCTCACCGCCTCTGCCTCGAAGAGCGCGAAGTTCCTGAAGAACCTGGGCAACTTGGCCCGATCCACTTCTCCCTGAAGCGCCTCCAGAACACCGCCCGCCTCCAACACCCGCTCCGCCGCCGCAGTGAACGCCGCCTTCGCCGGTCGCCGTCCCTGCTCGACCGAGGCCACCTGCTCCAGCGAGTACCCGATCGCGTCCCCGAGCTGGTGCTGGTTCAACCCGGCCCGCTTGCGCAGGTACTGCAACAGCACCCCGTAGGCCGACCACACCCCTGGCGTATCGGCTCCCTCGTCCTTGAGCTTCGCGCCCCGCTCCGTCCGCGTGTTCCGTACGTCCCGTGCCGTCCTCACACTCCCACGCCCTTCCGTCCCTCCGCAGCCGGCCCTCGGCCGCCCTCGCCGCCGGTCCATGTCCAACGCGATCTGCGGGAACGGGACACGAGCCGGACCCGTACAACGCCCGTACAAGCCCCGTACAACCAACCCCACAGCCGTCCGCGCACCCCGTACCGCAAGGGCGAGGTACGGCCGCCGTACCTGGTCGTCAGGTCGTCCACCCCGCCACGCTGCATGCGTGACTCACCATCAGCTCACCGACGAACCGCCGAAGCCACCTCTCATGCCCACACGTCAACTGGCCCTGCGCTTCAGCAGCACCAGACGCGGTGCCCGTCTCGCCCGCCAACTCGCCGTCCAGCAGTTCACCGAGTGGACTGGCCTGCCGTACGACTCCGACCCGGCCCGTGCCGCCGCCCTGGTCACCGCCGAGCTGGCATCGAACGCGATCCGCCACGGCAGCCTGCCCGGCCGGGACTTCAGGCTCGCGCTGCTGCTCCTGCCCGACCTCTTCCGCATCGAGGTGACGGACACCCGCCCCGAGCGCCTGCCTCCGCCGCACGCGGCGCCACAGCCCGCCGACGGGACCTCGGGCCGTGGACTGCTCCTCGTCCAGGCCCACGCCCACCGTTGGGGACGCACGGTCCACGACGCGTACACGAAGACCGTCTGGGCGGAGGTGCGGCACGACACCACCCCCACGTGACGCCTGCTCCGCGCCCACATGTCGGCAGGTCGGCCGGACCGTGACGCCGATCGGTGGGCTGTACCGTGACCCCGTGGACTACCTGGTTGAACTGAGGCGTGAGCTGGACGCGTTCGGGGCTCTGCTGGACGACGGAGACCTGTCGGCTCCCGTCGAGCACTGCGGCGACTGGAGGCTGGTGGATCTGGCCGCACACATGGGCGCGGGAAACCTGTGGGCCGCCACGGCCGTGCGGGAACGGCACGGCAAGAGCTACGACGAGGATGCCGCCCCTCGCGACCGGGCCGCCCTCAAGGACTGGTACGCCGAGACGTCGGACGCGCTCATGCAGGCCCTGTCGGTCGATCCCGCGACCGAGGCGTGGACGTTCTTCCCGCCGCACACGGTCGGCTTCTGGCGCCGGCGCCGCAGCCAGGAGACGCTGATGCACCGCTGGGACGCCGAACACGCCCTCGGCAAGCCGACACCGATGAACCCGGCACTCGCCGCCGACGGCGTCGCCGAGGTCTTCGACACGATGGCGCTCCGCATGATCGCCAAGGGCGCCGCGAGCCCGCCCGGGCACGCCGTACGCCTCACCACCACCGACACCGGCCACTCCGTGACCTACGGCCCGGGTGAACCGCTCGCCCACCTCTCCGGCACGGCCGAGGACCTTCTCCTGCTGCTGTGGGGCCGCAAGCCCCGGGACACGGAATCGGTGACCTGGGAGGGGGACCGCGAGGCGGGGTCGGCGGTGCTGGCGGGGCCACTGGTCCCCTGACCTGGGTCACGAGACGTCGGTACCGGCAAGAATGAAGGCGCTGGACGGGCACGGGCCGTGACATCCTGCGGCGGTGCGATTGAGCGATCACGCGAACACTGTCGACCTCCGCCCGCTGCGCTACCAGTTCCCCACCGTCGGAGGCGATCCCTGTCTGCTGACCCACGAAGCGCGTGCGGTGGCAGCGGGGGCGGTCGCCGTGTCCGGCCCTGACGACGACGGCGAGTTGTCACCGGACACATGGTTCGTCGAGCCGGTCCTGGCCTTCAGCCTCGCCGCCCGGGACGATGCCGGAGCGGTACTTCGGGTCCATCTGTCCTTGGAGGCGGCCCCGCCTTGGCAGCAAGGTGACGACGGGGCCGACATCTACCAGTTCTTCGTAGAAGTGCGGTTGGACAAGGCCGCACTGCTCCATGCGGCTGACGAATGGGAAGTCGCCTTGGCGTCCTTCCCCACCCGCTGATCCCTTCTCAGCCCGCCGTAGCCGCCCGTTCCGCCGCGCTGCGTTCCACGCAGAACTCGTTTCCCTCCGGGTCGGTCAGGACGGCCCAGCCCGTGCCGTCGGGGCGGCGCTGGTCGTCGAGGAGGGTGGCGCCGAGGGTGAGCAGGCGGGTGACCTCCTCGTCGCGGGTGCGGTCCTGTGGCTGGAGGTCGAGGTGGACGCGGTTTCTGGCCGTCTTGGGGTCCGGGACCGTCACGAAGAGCAGCCCCGCGCCCTCGATCAGCGCCTCCGGGTCACCCGGCTTGTCGTCGTCGTGGAGGGGCTGGCCCAGGACCTCGGACCAGAAGCTGCCCAGGGCGTAGGCGTCGGAGCAGGAGAAGGTCACGTGATGGATGGCAGACGTCATGGACGGATTCTTCTGCACGCGCTTCCCCTCGGCAACGGAGATCAACTCCTCAGTCGGCGAGCGGCGTTACTTCCACCGTGTCCCGGCCGAGGGTCACGCGCCAGGCCGGGCCGTCCTGCCAGTGGACGTCGAGCTCGTTCGGTGTCGGACGTCGTACGGAGACCGTTTTCGGTAGAGGTTCCGACCTCGTGGCCGGGTCCGCCGTGAGTCTCGCCAGTGCCACGAACGACGTCGTGTCGTCGGTGATGTGGCCCGTCAGGGAGTCGTCCAGGCCCAGGGCGGGCAGGAGTTCCGCGTTCTCGGTCGGCCAGCCCGTCACCCTTACGGGAGTCCCCTGGGGCGCCCCCGTCACCCGGTGGATGCGTACCTCCGCCGCTCCTCGCACGAGGACAACGCTGGTCACCCTCGCTCCCCCGCCCGCCGTGTGCCGGGACGCGGCCCAGCCCTCGCCGACCCCGAGCGGTTCGATGCCGGTGCGGGTCGGGTCGCCGTCGAGGATCACGCTGTTGTCGTACGACGGTGAGGGCGCCGTCAGGGTCGAGTACGCGAGGCGGGAGTAGTGGGGGTCGTAGCGGGCGTCCTCGCTGCCGTGGTTGTGGAGGCGGACCAGACCGTCCGAACGGGTGGACTGGAGAAGCCAGTTGGGGGCGGGCAACGGCGTCGCCGCGTCCTCTCGCTCCGTCGGGCCCGGTTCCTCTCGGGCCGTCCAGACCTCGTGCTCCGGCGGCAGGAGCAGGCCGAGGAAACCCTTGCTCGCCCAGTAGGGGGAGGCGGGGCCCGAGTAGCCCTGGAGGACCGAGGTGTCGGGACCGTGCCAGCCGAGGGTGAGCAGACCATGGGGGTCGACGGCACCCCGTTCCAGGAAGTACTTCAGCGCGCCCGAGGCCAGTCGACGCGTCTCGCCGGGGGTCAGTGGCGTCCGGCCGGTGAGGGCGCCCAGCCACAGGGGCGCGGCGGTGGCGAAACGGTAGGTGAGGGAACGGCCTTGGCGCAACGGCGCGCCGTCACCGCCGAACAGGCGGGCGTAGGAGGCGAGATGGGCCTCCAGGCGGTCGCCGTAGAGTGACAGGAGGTCCGGGTCGTCGGCGAGCCAGGCGTGCAGGACCGGGTAGAGGTGCATCGCCCAGCCGTTGTAGTAGTCGAAGGCGCGGCCCGGGCCGTCGCTGTACCAGCCGTCGCCCGCGTACCACTCCTCGATGCGCTCCAGGCCGCGGTCGATCGCCGCCCGGGAGGCTTCCGGCTCGGCGCCGACCGACTCCAGGAAGCCGCCCACCGTGACCGGGAACAACTCCCAGTTGCAGGGCCACGGTTGAGCCGTCAGCGCGTCGCCGAGCCAGTCCGCCGCGCGCCCGCGTACGGCGTCGTCCAGACGGTCCCAGAGGAGGGGGCGGGTCAGGCGCAGGGCGAGGGCGATCGACGCGGCCTCGACCAGCGGCTGGCCACGGTCCTCGATCCGGGGCCAGACACCCGAGACCCCGGCCGCCAGGCCGTCGGCGTAGCGCTCCAGCGCCGTCTCGTCACGGCGGAAGGCGGCGAGCAGGAACGTACGGGCGTACCCCTCCAGCCCGTCGGAGAGCCGGCCCGACCAGCTCTCGTGGTCGCCGGGGAGGTGGTAGAGGGCGTAACCCTCGGTGGCGTACGGGGTCACGGCGGCCAGCAGGGCGTCGGCGGCGGCCTCCCAGTGGGCGCGGGTGTAGCCGGTGAGGGGGCTGAGGGCGTGATCGGGCGGGGGCAGGCGCATCGGCGGTTTCCGTTTCTTCTCCGCGCCCCGTAGGGGTACGGGCCTGGAGGCGCCCCGGTTCCGGTCGGGGCGCCCCCAGGGGCTTCATCCCACCCGCACCATGCCCTCGGGCACCAGATGCCGGGTGACGAGTTCGTCGCGGACCAACTCCGCGTAGACCGTGGCACCGTGGACGGACGTGTGCGTGTTGTCGCGTTTCTCGTTGTACAGGTACAGCGCCTTGGAGCCCTCGACGCCCAGGGACTCCACGAGTGCCTTGGTCCGGGCGGTGAGGTCGATCAGCGGGACGTCCCGTTCGGCGGCGACCGAGCGGATCACCGCCGGGTGGTCGACGCCGAGTCCGTTGACCAGAAGGGCTGTTGCGTTGTCGAGCGTGCCGTCGGCGTTGAACCAGCGGCGCACGATCGGGGTCACCAGAACCGGTCGCCCGCCCTTCTCCCTGACGCCCGCCACCAGTGTCTCCAGGTTGGCCCGGTACGTCACCTCGTCGGTCGTCTTGTCGTTGTGCGCGAGCTGGATCAGGACCAGGTCCCCGGGCCGGACCCGCGCCTGCACGGTGGCCCACAGCAGCGGGTTCCCCAGGTAGGTGACCGTACTCTCCCCGGAGTCGGCGTGGTTGGCGACCGCGACGCCCTCGCGCAGGTACTGCGGCAGCTCCTGTCCCCACCCGGCGTAGGGCTCGCCGGGCTGGTCGCAGACCGTGGAGTCGCCGACGAGGAAGAGACGGTGGGCGTGCCGGGCCGGGGTGACCCTGATCGCGGCGAGCGCGGGCGCCGTCCCGCCGAACGCCAGGTCCAGGCCGGCGGTCCCCTCGGCGCCCGTCGGTTCGCCCTCGGGGGTGCGGACGTCGACCGTGAAGCCTCGGGTGACACGTCCGCCGGCCGGTACGGCGGTCTCGGCGAGCAGCGCGCGCCGGGTCTCGCCGGTGACGGCGGTGCTCGACGCGGTGTCGCCGCCGAGGACGAGCCGGACGTGGTAGATGCCGGGCGGGACGTCGAAGTGGCAGGCGGTGGCTGTGCAGTTGGCGATTCCGAGCGGGGCCGGGCCGCCGTCCGCCTGGGCGGTGGCGGGGGCGGCCGTGCAGACGGCGGTCAGGGTCAGCGCCGCCGACACGGCGAGGGCGAGTCGTCTCACTGCGGGCTCCTCCGGTACGACGGCAGTCCTGGCGGCTGGACCGTACCGTCTCCGGGCAAGCGCTTTCTAGACCCCGTGCGTCACCCGCGTGTCACCCGCGCGTCCACTGCTGGTTGGTCCCGCCGTTGCAGGTGTACGTGATGATCGCGGCGGAGTTGGCGGTGGACGCACCGCTCACGTCCAGGCATTCGCCGGATGCCCGGGACTTCACGTTCACGTAGTTCCCGGTCGTCGTGAGGGACCACTGCTGGGCGGTGTCGGTCGCGTCGCAGTTCTCCTGGGTGACCGCGGCAGCGTTCTCCCGCACACACAACGAACTCTGACGCACGACGAGTTGATGGAATCCGTCCCCCACGGACCTGAACCAGTACTTCTGATTGCCGCCGCCGTTGCAGTCGTACTGCTTGATCTGCGCACTCTGCCACAGCGACTGACCGGTGACGTCGGCGCACTTGGCGGAGTGCCGCGCGATCAGCGTCTCGTAGGTGGCGGCGGTCCCGCTCACCGTACCGGCGGCCGTGTCCACGGTGACCTCCGGACTCCAGGCCATGGAAAGGGAGGTCGAGGACGGGAACGTCAACGGCAGCCAGACGTAACGGGAGTCGTTGACCGTACCCCCGAAGGAGTTGCCCCAGCGGTCGCCGAGGTAGAGGTACGAGGTGCCCGAAGTCCCCTGCACGGGAAGGACGTACGCGGTCTGGGAGCCGTAGGCCGTGGAGTCGCCGACGTTCGTCATCGCCGTCCAGGGGCCGGCCGGGCTGGGCGCGGTGGCGTACCGCTGCTGGTTCGGGCTCCAGCCGGTCGCCCCCGAAGTCAGCATGAAATAGACGCCGTTGCGCTTGAAGAGGGCCGGTGCCTCGCGGTGGCCGCCCGGCCAGGGGTTGGCCACCAGGCTGTCGACGGCCGTGTAGTCGGCGGTGAGACGGTAGATGTGCAGGTCGTAGTTCTCGTTGGCGGCGGAGACCATGTATCCGGTGCCGTCGGTGTCGACGAACGCCGTGATGTCGCGGGACATGTGCGCACCGAGCGGACGGAAGCTGCCCCGGTAGGTGTAGGCGCCGTCGACCGTGCCGGAGACGGCGACGGCGGCCCGGGCCTCGCCGTAGTCGGTGCCGTTCTCCTTGTGCATCCACATGACGAACGTGCCGGTGGCGGCGTTGTAGACGACCTTGGGCCGCTCGATGTAGGCGGTGTTCAGCTCGGCGGCGCTGGACTGGGTCAGGACACGGTTCCTGAACTCCCAGGTCTTGAGGTCGGTGGAGCGGTAGGCGTCCACGGAGCGGAAGGTGTTGTCCGCGTTGCGGTCCTCGCCGAACCAGTAGTAGTAGTCGCCGACTTTGATGATCCCGCCGCCGTGCGCGTGCACGACGTTCCCCGAAGTGTCGGTGAACTGAACGCCGTTGGGGACGGTCCGGGTCACGGCCCCCGCCGGTCCCGCCGTGGCGAGGGCGCCGAACAGGGTCAGGCAGAGGGCGAGCAGGGTGGTGTACGCACGTCTCATCGGGGTTCCTCCGTCTGCCCGGCCCGTTCGGTATCACGAACGACATATGGAATGACGAACACTGGGAAGGTAGAGGGGTGGCATGGGCAGGTCAACGGGTCGGGTGCGACTTGCCAGAAAGCCCTTACCGTGCCGGTAGGCCCGTGCAGGGGATTAGCGTCGTGGCATGACCAGCGACACCCCACGTCCCGCTCCGACTCCCGCTCCCGCTCCGACTCCCGCTGACGCTTCCCCTGCGGACGCCTCCCCCGCCGAGGCTCTCACCGCCGGGACCGTCGTCCTCGACGGCGGCATGTCGAACCAGTTGGAGGCCGCCGGGCACGATCTGAGCGACGAGTTGTGGTCGGCACGGCTGCTCGCCGAGCGGCCCGAGGCGATCACCGAGGCGCATCTCGCGTACTTCGAGGCGGGCGCCGACGTGGCCATCACCTCCAGCTACCAGGCCACCTTCGAGGGTTTCGCGCACCGGGGCATCGGGCGCGATGAGGCCGCCCGGCTGCTCGCGCTGAGCGTCGAACTGGCCCGGGACGCGGCCCGGCAGGCCCGGGACAAGGGCGTCACGCGCCCGCTGTGGGTCGCCGCGTCGGTGGGCCCCTACGGGGCGATGCTGGCGGACGGCTCGGAGTACCGGGGCCGGTACGGGCTGAGCGTCGACGAACTGGAACGCTTCCACCGCCCCCGCCTGGAGGCGCTGGCCGCCGCCGCACCCGATGTCCTGGCCCTGGAGACGGTGCCCGACGCCGACGAGGCCGAGGCGCTGCTGCGGGCGGTGCGCGGACTCGGGGTGCCGGTCTGGCTGTCGTACTCGATCACCGGTGACCGTACGCGGGCCGGTCAGCCGCTGGAGGAGGCGTTCGCCCTGGCCGACGGCCGGGACGAGGTGATCGCGGTCGGGGTGAACTGCTGTGTGCCCGGCGACGTGGACGCCGCCGTAGCGACCGCGGCACGGGTCACGGGCAAGCCGGTCGTCGTCTACCCCAACAGCGGCGAGGTCTGGGACGCCGACACGCGCGCGTGGCGGGGCCGTTCCACGTTCGCCGCCGAAGAGGTGCTGCGCTGGCGGGAGTCGGGCGCCCGGCTGATCGGCGGCTGCTGCCGGGTGGGACCGGAGGCGGTCGCCTCGATCGCGCGGACGCTCGGGGCGGCGTAGGCGGAGAGGGGCCGAGCGGAAAGGGCCCTAGCCGGCCCGGGAGGCGCGGCGCTGGGTCGGGGAGGCGCCCCGCCTGGCCCGAGGGCGCCCCGCCTGGCCCGGAACGACCGGGCCGGGAGCCGTGGCCCGCCGCGCCACGCGCGGTCAGGTCGGTCCATCCAGGCGCTGCCGCGCTCACCGACGGCGATCGGGTAGAGCCGGGAGGCGTCCGGCAGAGGGAGCGGGTGGCCATCGGACTCGCCGATCGCGGTGGTCGCGCCTTCGAGCACCCCGCCGGGTCCGGAAGACACCCCGCACAGCCAGGGAAGCGCCCCGCCAGGCCCCGAAGGCGCCCCGTCAGGACCGGAGTTCACCGCCGGCCCGTGCGGCCGGCTCCTCCCCCGGCTTCCTCCGTCCCCTCCGTCCCCTCCGTCCCCTCCGTCCCCTCCGTCCCGTCCCTTCCCTCTGTTCCCTCCGCTCCCCTCGCCCGCCGCAGCCGTCGTACCACCGACCTGAGTTCCGTGCCGCGGGTCGCCCGGCCGGCGGGCACCGGCTCCGACGGCGGTACGACGGCCCGTGCGGACCGTTCGGCGGCCGCGGCCGTCGCCCACAGGGCCATCTCCGCGTCGCGCGGGCCGTACGCGGTGTACGGCTCCCGCACGGCACGCCCACGGTCGGTATCACCCGTCCTGTCACTCCGACCGGCGATGTCGGTGTCACCCGTCCTGTCACCCTGACGGGGTGCGTCGATGTCACCCGCCCCGCCCCTCTCACCAGGGGCGTCGATGTCGCCGAAGATCCGCACCGGGTGCGTCGCGTCCCAGGGCTGCCAGCCCGGGTCGCCGGTGCGCGCGAACCGCACCCACGCGCCGTGCATCTCGGCGGCCAGGTCGTGCGGGGCGCCCTCGCCGGCGAGCTTCGCGGACTCGGGGGTGTCGCCGGTGCCGAAGACGAAGCCGAGTTCCAGAGCGTGGCAGGCGCCGAGACCGGGACGGAGCGAGGGCCAGGCGAACTCGTAGACGTACGCCCTCCCCGGCCGGGCGTCCGCCAGCCGGTGCAACGGCAGACGCAGCAGATGGTCGGTGACCATCTGGCCGACGATGTCGGCGGTACCGGACTCGGGGTGCAGGACGCGGTAGCCGCGCGGCACCTCGTGGCCGCAGTGGCAGCGGGCCATGGCACCGGCGAGGGCGACGGGGCCGAGCCGGTCGACGCGTTCCAGGAGGCCGCCGGGGACGAGCCACAGCCGGTACTCGTCCCGGGTCCAGCCGAGCAGCAGGTCGGCGCCCTCGGCCACGCCGCCCTCGATCAGCGCTTCGAGCGGATCGCGCGGGACGAGATCGCCGTCCACGACGATGCCGAAGGCAGGGCCGCCCAGCACCGGGCTGCTGAGCCTGCCGACGTCGGCCTGCGTGCGCAGCAGCAGATCGCGGTCGACGGCGGCGAACGCCTCGGCGGTGGCCGGGATCTTGAGCCGGGTCGCCATCCGGCGCACCATGCGCCGGACCTTGTCCCGTTCGAACGCCTCCGGCGGCCCGCTCTGGAGGACGGCCCGCCGGAACAGGCCCTGCGCCTGCGGGGCGGCGATGAGCGCGCCGATACTGATCGCCCCTGCGGACTGCCCCGCAAGGGTGACCCTGTCGGGGTCCCCGCCGAAGGCCCTGACGGACCGGTGCACCCACTCCAGCGCGGCGAGCTGGTCGCGCAGCCCGGGGTTGGCGGGGGCGTCCGGGAACAGGCCGTACCCCTCGACGCCCAGGCGGTGGTTGATCGACACGAAGACGACGCCGTCGCGGGCGAAGTGCTGCCCGTCGTACACCGGGACACCCGAGGAACCCCTGGTCAGGGCGCCGCCGTGCAGCCATACGATGACAGGCAGGCCAGCGTCGGGGCCGGGCGAGGGCGTCCAGACGTTGAGGTTGAGACAGTCGTCCCCCGGCACGACCGGGTCGGACAGGTACTGGGCGAAGGCTTCGGAGTACGGCGGTTTCGGCGCCGTCGGGCCGAACACACCCGCGTCCCTGACCCCGTCCCAGGGTTCGGGCGGCTCGGGCGGCCGGAACCGTCGGGGTCCGAAGGGGGGTGCCGCGTAGGGGATGCCCCGGAACACGGCGACGCCACGCTCGTACCGACCCCGTACGGCCCCGTAGGGGGTACCGACCACGGGGTCCGGCCGGGTGTCGGCTTCGGGTTCCCTCCGGGGATCAGGTCCGCGTTCCCGCCGGGCGCCCGCCCCGGGATCCGGCCGGGTGTCGTCCGCAGGGTCCGTCTGGCCCGTCTGGCCCGTCTGGTCCGCCGTCATCTGCTCACCAGCCCTTCGCCGCGCTGTCACGCCGTCGTGCCAGTGCACCGGTACCTCCACAGCACCACAAGGACGGCCGCTATTCCGGCGCAGGGGCCCCGAGACAGGGCCGTTCGAGGGACCACGGGCGCCCCCTCCCCTCAGCCGGAACCCCGGAACCTGTGAAGGCTCCCTCCGACCGATTGACCCCCTCTCCGCACCCGACCTACCGTAGAAGGCGCTTTCAGCAACCGCTTCCCCCCGGCCATCCCGCCATCCCGTCACCCCCGCTTCCCCGGCCTCCGGGAGGGTCATGCCCGACGCCCCGCCGCCGCCCAGGGCCGTGTTCGCCATGGATCCGGTGCATCTGCCGCTGCTGTTCCCGCCACCCCTGATGGCCCGGTTGCGGCGCGCGGCGGGCATCGACCCCGCGCTCGTCGTCCGGGACTTCACGGACACCACCGCAGGCCGGGCCCTCGCCGACGCCGAGATCCTGATCACCGGCTGGGGCTGCCCCCGCCTCGACGCGGACGCCCTGGCCGTCGCGCCCCGGCTGCGCACGGTGCTGCACGCGGCGGGCTCCGTCCGGTCACTGGTCGGCGAGGCCCTCTGGGATCGCGGGGTGACCGTCTCCAGCGCGGTCACCGCCAACGCCGTCCCGGTCGCCGAGTACACCCTGGCCATGATCCTTCTCGCCGGCAAGGACGCGCTCGGCCATCGCGACCGGTATCGCCGCACCCACGTGCCGCCCACGCCCGACCGGACCGCAGGCACCGGCAACCACGGCCGCCGGGTCGGGGTCGTCGGCGCCTCGCGCGTGGGGCGCCGGCTCCTGCGCCTGCTGCGCCCTCACGACCTGGAGGTCCTCCTCCACGACCCCTACCTCGACCCCGGCGAGGCGGCCGACCTCGGGGCCCAGCTCCTGCCGCTGGAGGATCTGCTGCGGCTCAGCGACATCGTCACGCTGCACGCGCCGGACATCCCCGAGACCCGGCATCTGCTGGACCGGGCCCGGCTCGGGCTCATCCGCGACGGCGGCGTGCTGATCAACACCTCGCGCGGCGCCCTCGTCGACCACGGCGCGCTCGTCGACGAACTCGTCTCGGGCCGTCTGCACGCCGTCCTGGACGTCACCGAACCCGAGCCCCTGCCCGCGGACTCCCCGCTCTACCGCCTGCCCAACGTCTTCCTCACCCCGCACATCGCGGGGTCCCTCGGCAACGAACTCCAGCGCATGGGCGGGATCGTCGCCGACGAACTCGACCGCGTCACGGCGGGGCTGCCGCTCGCGCACCGGGTACGGCGTGCGGATCTCACCCGGGTCGCCTGACATCGAGCACATCCGCCGCAGCCGCCACATCCGGCCCGCGGTCTCTTCACGTGCCACGACGGCCGACCTAGGATAGCAAGCGCTTTCCATCCGGGGTCGGAGAGGTGGTCCTTCATGATGCGCAGGGCGCACGCGACGGCGGTGCGGGCATGACGACCGGACCGACCCTGGCCGTGGTGGCGCGCGAGGCGGGGGTGTCCGTGCCGACCGCGTCCAAGGTGGTCAACGGGCGGGAGGACGTGGCCCCCGAGACCCGCCGCCGGGTCACGGAGGCGCTGAACCGGCTCGGCTACGTCCGCAGGCCACGCTTCGACCAGATCAAGCCGCCCCGGCTGGTCGACCTGGTGGTGCCCTCGCTGAACCACTCCAGGTCGGGGGCGGTCCTGCACGGCGTGGAGGAGGCGGCGCACGAGGCCGGGCTGGACCTGGTGGTCTCGGCCGCGCCGCCCCGGGTGCGGGGCGGACGCGCGCGGCGCGGCTGGCCGGACCGGCTGGCGGCGCGCGGCTCGGCGGGCGTCCTGTTCGACCGGACCGAACCGACGGCCTCCCACCTCGCCCTGCTGGCCCACCGGCGCATCCCGTACGTGATGATCGACCCGGTGGCCGAGCCGCCGCCCGGGGTCGTGTCGGTCGGGGCGGCGGACTGGCAGGGCGGGGTGACCGCGACCGAGCATCTGACCGCCCTCGGGCACGAACGCGTCGCCGTCGTCTGCGGACCGCGCCGCACACCGTGCAGCGGCGCCCGGGTCGCCGGCTACCGCTCGGCCCTCGCCTCGGCCGGGCTCCCGGTCCGGGCCGAGTACCTCCGCGACGGCGGCTTCGACGAGTCGACCGCCCAGCGCCGGACGCGGGAACTCCTCGACCTGCCGGAGCCGCCGACGGCCGTCTTCGTCTGCTCCGACCGCATGGCCCTCGGCGTCTACCGGGCCGTGCTGGAACGGGGGTTGAGGATTCCCTACGACATCAGCGTGGTCGGCTTCGACGATCTGCCGGAGTCCCGCTGGGCCTCCCCCGCCCTGACGACCGTCCGGCAGCCGCTGGCGGAGATGGCGGCCACGGCCCTGCGGCTGCTGGTGCGGATGGTGGACGGGCAGCGCCCGGAGGGGACCAGGACCGAACTGTCGACGCGGCTGGTGGAACGGGCGAGCACGGCACCGCCGCCCGTCCCCGCACGCTGATCGTGACGCCCCTCCCGGCTCAGACGCCGGCCTCCGCCTCCCGCGCCGCCGGCCGACGGCGCGCGATGTTGCGTTCCAGCAGTCGGGTGGCGGTGCCCACACCGACCGCGTCCGAGGCGTCCGACGCCGGCAACCGGCCGTCGGTGCGCCGGAGTTCGGTGAGCGCGGAGTGCACGGCCTCGTGGGCGGCGAACAGGCACGGGGTGCTGTAGATCGCCACGTCCACGCCGAGTTCGGCGAGTTCGGTCAGGGAGAGGCGTGGGGACTTGCCGCCCGCGATCTGGTTGAAGAGCAACGGCTTGTCCCCGGTGACCTTCCGGATCCGCCGGATCCACTCCACGCTGCGGACGCCGTCGACCAGGACCACGTCCGCGTCGGTGGCGGCGAGGGTCTCCGCGCGGTGCAGGATGTCGTCCTCGTCGGTGGCGTCGGTGCGGGCCACGACGACCAGGTCCCGGCGGGTCGCGAGCACCAACTCCAGTTTGGCGAGGTACTCGTGCAGCGGCAGCACCTGCTTGCCGTCGGCGTGCCCGCAGCGACGGGGCCGCTGCTGGTCCTCCAGGACGACACCGGACGCGCCGATCCGCTCCAGGCCCTCCACCACATGGCAGGCGACCTCGGGATCGACGTAACCGTCGTCGATGTCGACCAGCAGATGGTGGGCCGGGAACGCGCCCCGCAACCGCTGCACGAACGCCATCATGTCCGGCCAGGCGATGAATCCGATGTCCGGCAACCCGTAGTACGAGGCCGCGAAGCCGAAGCCGGAGACGAACATGCCGTCGTAGTGCTGCGCCGCGATCGACGCCGAGTACATGTCGTACACGCCGATCAGCGGGGTCGTGCCCGGGTCCGCGATCCGCTCCCGCAGCCTGTTGCCGTACGTCAAGGTCCGGTTCCTCCCGGTAGCCGTGTCACCGACTTCCGAGGATCTCCGCGCGGCCCTCGCCCGTACGCCTCGCCTCCGGCCGCACTCACTCCTTCGGAGCACACGGTTCACCGCAGAAACGTCACTGGAAGGCGTCGCCGCTCTCTCTCATCCGCCCTCGCCCACGCTGTTGTCGGGCGCCCCGTCACCCTCCGAGGGCAGGTCGCCGCGTTCCACCGGCTCACCACGGCCCGTCGCCGGGGGCAGCAGGGCGTCCAACTCGTCCGCGGACGGCCGATGGAGATTCTCGGCGGCCTCACGCAACACGTCCCGCGGCACGCCCTCGCCCCCGAGATGAATGACGAACCCCTCCTTCGGCACCGCGAACTCCCGCCGCTTCCCGGCACTGCGGAACCAGAAGTCACCGTCACGGACACAGGTCGTGGACGTACCGGAGGAGTCACCCACGGGCTGCTCCGGACAACTCTCGGCGGTCATGCTCCCGCGATCCACACTGAGTTGAAGCTGCTTGCCTTCCCCCTGCGAGACATAGACGGCGGAGAACCCGTCGTCCCCGAACACACCCACCGACTGCTGCGCGAGCGTGTAGCCGGAGGCGTCGGTCACGTACACATGCTCCGGGGCGATCCCCAACGCACCGGCACGAGAGGCAAGTTCGGCAGGATCCGCACCCGCGGCCGTCTCGGTACCGCAGGCGACGGCGAGGGCGGGCAGCAGCAGGAGCACGGGGAGAACGCGCACGGTACGGATCATGCACTCATCCTGACGCACAGGTGTTCGCCCGGCGCGGTGATTTCGGTGCCGTACGCGTTCCCGCCGCGAGCGCACGGCACTGACCTAAGCTGCCCACCGACCAGCCGACGAAGGGACCCCCACCGTGGCTCAGCCGCAGTCCGACGCCCAGCCCGAAGTCCTGCCGCCCGCCGTCGAGTCCATGACCGTGCTGGTCGCCGCCGTCATCGTCCACGACCGGGACACCGACCGGATCGTCCTCCTCCAGCGCGGCCGGAACGCCAAGTTCGCCCAGGGCAAGTGGGACCTGCCGATCGGCAAGAGCGAGCCCGGCGAGCCCATCACCACGACCGCGGTCCTGCAACGCTGGAGTTCATCCTGACGCACACGAGACACGCGGGACGCACAACTGTTCGTAAGGCAAGGTGATTTCGGTGCCCTACGCGTAGGGTCGGGCGGGATGAACACCATTCCGGCACACCTCGACCACATCGTCCTCGCGACTCCCGACCTGGCGGCGACCGTGGCCGAGTTCGCTCGGCGTACCGGGGTGGTGCCGGCGCCGGGTGGGGTGCATATCGGGTTCGGGACTCGTAATTGCCTGGTCGGGCTGGGTGGTGGGGCCTACTTGGAGATCCTCGGGCCGGACCCGGAGCAGTCCGCGCCGGCCGGGCCTCGCCCCTTCGGTGTGGACGGGCTCGACTCGGCGCGCACGATCACCTGGGCAATCAGTCCGTCCGACATCGACGCCACGGTCGCCACTGTCCGCGTCCACGGCTATGACCCGGGTGATGTGAGAGAGATGAGCCGACGGCGGCCGGACGGCACACTGCTGGAGTGGCGGCTGACCGACGGCGGCACCCCGCATCCCTCCGGTCTGGTGCCGTTCCTGATCGACTGGGTCGACGCGGTCCACCCGTCCGCGTCGGATCTGCCGCTGACCCCGCTGCTGGCACTGACCGCCACCGCACCCGACCCCGAGGAGGTCCGCCCCGTGCTCAGCGCCCTCGGGACGGATCTGGTGATCGGCGAGGGGCCCGCGGGGTTCTCCTTCACCCTCGACACCCCGAACGGGCCGGTCACCTTCACCTGACGGTCCCCGGTGACTGCCGTCCCGTCCACGCCTGTACCTCGGACAGATGCTCCGCCTGGAGCCCTGCATGAGGTCGATTCGGATCAGGAGGTCGCCACGCGAAGGGTGTGCGCCCGGCAAGTGTCGTCGCCGATCCACACGAAGGGTGGCAGGCTGGGCTTCAGGAGCGATCCGTGGAGCGCGAGGAGGAGTGCGCGGGTGAAGGCGGTGGAGCCCAGCCGGGCTGCCGACCACGGTCGGGAGGCCGGGCCGGTGGTGTATCTGCTGGTCGGGCTGACCGGGTCGGGCAAGACCATGTATGCCCAGCGGCGGCTGGAGCCGGCCGGAGTGGTGCGGCTGTCGGTGGATGAGCTGGTTCACGCCCGGCACGGCCGCTACGGCGTGGACTATCCGGAGCGGGACTACTTCGCCCTGGAGGCTCCAGTGGTCGCCGAGGTGCGTGAGCGCCTGGCGAAGCTGGTTGCAGCAGGCCGGGACGTCGTATTGGATCACGGGCTGTGGCTGCGCTCCGCCCGCCTCGAGTGGAAGAAGCTCGTCGAAGAGGCCGGCGGTCGGCCGCGTCTGTTGTACTTCCCTGTCGAGCGGGCCGAGTTGCTGCGGCGCCTCGGGGAGCGCAACCTGCGAGAGGACGCCAACGCGCTGACCGTCACGGAGTCGGCGCTTGACGACTTCTACGCCCGGTTCGAACCGCCCGAGGGCGAGGGCGAGGAGATCATCGGGCCCGACTGGTTCTGATTCTCCCTTGCGGTCGGCGGCCGCCAGGTGGTCACCAGCCCGGTCGCCTGTGCGGCCCACCATGCGGCGGGGACGGTCCGGAGTGAGACGGGCCGGAAGCCCAGGTGCGGGGAGTCGACCGCGATTCGGCCGTCGTGCCGGCGAAGGTGCTGGAGCAGTCGGCGGGCCTCGGCGAGCCGGGCCGGGGAGCCGGTCTTCCAGGTTCCGTCCGCCGAGTGCGCAGCCCGCCGTTCGATGTCCTGCCGTACTCCGTCGCGCCACTTGAAGTGGTGAACGGCGACCGGTGGCCGGTTGGCCGGACGGTGACCCTCGGCGCGGTGGTTTCCGGAGGCCACGGCGACGCCGGAGTGCGCGAGCACGATCTTGCGCGGGTCACCGCGCAGGAGCCGGTGAGTGAGGAAGGCGCCGAGCGGATACGCCGTGTCCAGGCCCGTCTGCGGGTCCCAGCCGGTAAGGGAGCCGTCAGCGGTGACACGGTCGAGCATCAGCCCGCCCACCACGCGGTGCCCGGCGTGCTCGGCCCGGGCGATCATCTCGTCCAGCGGAACGGGGTACTGCTGGAACTCGTCGGCGTCGGCGAGCAGGTGCCAGCCGGGCCCCGCCTGCTGCCGCAGGGCGTCCCTGAGTGCGCCGTTGGTGTGCTCGTGCCACGGGCCGGTGCCGACAGCGGTGGGGATGATGCCCAGCTCTCGACTGGCGGCCAGGAGTTCGTGCCGCCGCTCCTCGGGGACGTGTTCGGGAAAGTGGAAGGCGATGAGGAACCGCTCGATGCCCAGGAGCCGGTAGTGGCATACCCAGGCGGCCAGCAGCGGGACTTCGACGGGGCCGATGACGGAGACCAGCGGCGGAGGTGTGATCAGCATCGTGACCCCTTCGTACGGAGGGAGGCGAAGGTGTGGGTGAGGAAGTCGGCCTGCTCGTCGGCCGTCTGCATGCCCAGCAGGCGGGGTGCGGCGGTGCCGGGCCGGCCAACTGGTCGGCGGATGACGGTGTGCAGCGCGTCGGCGAGCCCGTTCGGGTCGCCCACGGGGAAGGTCAGGGCCCAGGGCAGGCCGCGAAGGCGGGCGGTGAGGGCCGCATCGTGGTCGGAGACGATCAGAGGGACACCGAGGCGGGCGGCATCCATCACCAGCCCGGATTCCTTGCCGATGCCGGGGTGCCGGGCGACCAGGGCGGCGTCGGCCGCGGCGTAGACCAGCCGCAGCACGGCGTCCGTGACAGGGCCGGACACGGTGTGCAGGCTCAGGTCGGGCAGGGCCCGCCACCGTTCGAGAACGATTGCGTCGAGCGGGGCCCCGATGACCAGGAGGTGCAGCGGTTCCTCCAGCCGGGACAGGGCGGCATCGATGACGGCGATGTCCTTGTAGGGCCACCATCCGCCCACCAGGCACACCACGGCTTCTGCGGCGGGGATACCGAAGGCAGTCCGGCCGCCCTCGCGTTCGGCGTCGGTCAGGCGGCGGCCGTCGTCGACCGCGAAGGTCCGTACCACCGCAGCCAGATCCGGGAAGGCCGCCGCCATCCGATCGCCCACCGCCTGTGTCGGGTACACCGCGACGGCCCGCTTCTCGCCCCGGCGGGCAAGTCTGGCGAGGAGCCGTACGGCGGCGTCCTCGGTCGTGACCTGTTCGTGGACGAACCGCAGATGCGGCTGTCCGCCGAGGAGGGCCGCAGCCCCGTGCAGAGCCTCACTCGCTGTCAGGATCACCACCGCCCCGGCGTGGGGCCGGAGGTGGCGGGAGGTCCGCAGAGCCGATGCCTCGGCCAGGCAGCGGGCGATGAGGGTGATCTGATGCGGCAGCCGCCGTAGGCGGTGGGGCCAGCGGCGCGAGCGGAAGATGCCCTGCCCTGCTGCGGCGAGCCCGGCCATGAGGCGGGACACGGCCAGCAGCACTGCCGCGGCTCGCCCGGCCGGGGCGGTCGCCAACTGCGCGCCGGCCTCCCGCAGGGCCGTGACCGTCTCGCGGGCGATCCCGTGCGGGGCGATGGCCAGGCTGCCCGGGCGGGCCTGGGCAAGCACCACCAGCGTGCGCTGGTGGTGGCCGCCCAGCCGGTTCGCGTACGGCTCGATGAGTACGAGCGGACCGGTCATCCCGAGACCGCCTGGTCCCCATGGGTGGCGGTGAAGCGATCCCGCAGCCAGGTGGGGTCGTTGAGGTGGTCGAACAGCTTGGGGGCGCCGGCGGCCCCACGAGCAAAGTCGACGCCCTCTTGGGCTCCGGCGGCGGCGTAGGCGGCGAACTCCCCGTCCCGGCTCATGGTCCACGCCTCGACTCGTCTGCGGGCGTCGTCGTCGGCCATGCCGTACTCGCTGCCGCGAGCGAGCATCACGCACTCACGGAAACCGGCCTTCCAAGCGTGGAAGGGGCTCTGGTTGAACCGGGTGACGCCCGCGCATTGTTCGGCGAACTCGATACGGCCCGGAAGGGCGGCGAGCACGTCCACCGCCTCGCCCATCTCGCGCAGCGCACTGCGGCGGATCAGCTTCAGCCCGCCGTATCCGTATGTCAGTCCGTTGACCGGGTTGACCGCCCTCCACACCCGCATGGACACGCCCTCGTCCAGCGGCGCGACGACGGCGGGGTCGAAGCCGGTGTCGATGGCAAAGTCACCGTCGGAGAGGAAGAACTGCTCACGGTCGACGACCTCGGCGCACAGCCGGTAGGCCCGGCGCATCCCGTGCACACCGTGCACGCGCTTGACCATCCCGCCGAGCGTCCGTTGCAGGCGGGCGTGGAGGGAACCGGCCATCGGCTCGTCGTAGGAGAGGAAGACCGCGTCGAACCTGGTCACGCGATCGCCTCCAGGTAGCGGGCGGCGACCAGGGCCGGGGCGAGGTCGGCGGTGGAGGCGTGGGCGCGCTTGGCGTGCAGGGCGTGGAACTCGTCGTCGGTGGCGAGGCGTTCGGCCAGGGCGACGGCCTCGGCCCGGGTGGTGAAGCACAGCTCGGCATCGATGTGCTGGGCGAGCCAGCCGAGGCTCGGTGAGATGACCGGCAGCCCCATGCCCTGGCAGTCGATCACGCTCATGGACCAGGGGCAGCCGGGACGGAAGGGAGCGATGCCGAAGCGGGCGCCCGCCAGCAGGTTCTTGTAGCGGACCCGGTCACCCCGGTCGGAGACGATCTGGACGTGGGGCAGGGCGGCGAGCTGGTCGCGCATGTTCTCGGGGCTGTCGTCCAGGCCCGTGCGCTCGGCGCGGCGTCGGCCGAACAGGTCCATCACCCGCAGCCGGATGACGCCGGAGGCGGCCAGGTCGCGGGCCAGGTGCACGAACTGCTCGGTGCCGTAGTGCGCGTACAGCCGGTGGTTGTAGACACCGATCGCCCCGGCGCCGGAGGTGGGCCGGCCGGTGACGGGAGCGCGGACAAGACGCTCGTCACGCGGGGCGGGCACCACCCGCAGCTTCTCGCCGAGGTCCACGGTCATCCGGGCGGCAGCGTCCGACACCCAGGAGGCGGCCGTGGAGGAGTGGACCATCACCCGGTCGCAGGCGGCCAGCCCGGCGGCGAAGGCCAGCAGGACGGGCTGTCCGAGCCCCGCGTCGTTCAAGGACGGATCGAGCAGGAGCCGGCCTCCGCTGGTGAAGGAGAACGGCAGGTAGTGGCAGTACCCGGCCAGCAGTGCGTCTGATCCGGCCTCCAGGAGGGCAGTGCGGATCGCCGGGGCCTCCTCGATCTGGTTGGCCACCACCGCGTGCGGCCTGACGCCCCGGATCAGGGCCACCAGTTCATCGATGTCCGCGGAGAAACGGGCCCGGTACTTCGTCCCCGGTGTTTTCGTCCGGTGGAAGCCGCAGCGGGCATCCCCGGCCGCCGCCGGTGCGGCGACGGTCACTTCGGTCCCGGCGTCGGCCAGGGCCGGAGCGAGCAGATCCGCGAAGATCCACCCCGAGTCGGCCGAAAGCCGGTCCGGGTTGGAGATGTTGAGCAGGTACAGCACTCGCATGTGCGTCGCCTCCCTCTGTCCGCCCGGAGGGTCGATCCGGGCCGGTGAGGGAAGGAAACCGGCGACGCGGGCCATGACGGGATGATGAACTTGGATCACTCACGGTTCATTCATGCTCACCAACAAGTGACGCGGGGGCGGCGTTCGATGGACGCGCAGGGCGACGAGATCACCGTCGAGCAGGCGGCCGGGGACTACGCGGCCGAAGTGGCACGGTGGCGGGAAGTACGCGGAATGTCCAAGCGGGCGCTGGCACTGGCCATGGGGTTCGACCCGTCCTACGTCAGCCATGTCGAGTCGGGCCGTCACAAGCCCAGCGAGGAGTTCTCACGCCTCGCCGACGAAGCTCTGAACGCCGGGAAGGCGATCTGGCGGCGCTGGTGCGAATACGAGCAGGTGCGGGCCCGTACCCGACGTCCGGCAGCCGCTCCGTCCGCCCAGCGCAGGCCCGAGCAGCCGTACGCGACCGGATCGGCCCTCGTCGTCGAACACGACGCGGCACGGCTCCAGTACGACGGCAGCAAGTACCGGCTCACCATGCGCCGCCGACTGCGGAACACCGGCGATGAACCGGTGACCCGGTACCTGATCCGGATCTCCGTGGACCGCTACCCCGGCGACCCCGAGCGCTCCAACGCGCACTACCGGGCCCACCCGCTGACCTGGGACGAACTCGCCCTCGCCGCGACCTGCCGGGGCGAGGCGATGAGCTGGCAGGTGAAACACGACCGCGACGCCTTCAAGGAAGTCTGGCTGGTGTTCGACAACGAGCACGGCCGCTTCCCGCTCTACCCGGGTGAGTCCGTGTGGATCGAGTACGCCTACACCGTCGGCGACGACAAGTGGGGCAACTGGTTCCAGCGGGCCGTACGCCTGCCCACCGAACAGCTCGAAGTCCAACTCGTCTTCCTCACCGCGCTCGACCCCGTCGTGTGGGGCACCGAGACGTCCATGACCGCCGAAGCCTCTCCGCTGCGGACCCCGCCTGTGCTCAGCGACGACGGGGAGCTAAGGCGGTTCACGTGGATCACGACCACACCTGCCCTGCACGCTCGGTACCGTCTGGAGTGGCGTTTTCGGGCACGGCCCGAACGCGACATGAATCAAGGGGAGTTCAGGTGACCGACGTGCGGCCCAGTCAGCAGATGCGAGACCTCGGCGTCGTCCAGCACGGAGCCGGCATCCTCGCCGAAAGGGCCCGCGGTTTCGACCTGCCCGCAGAACGCGACGAGGCCGAGCGCACCACGGACGAGTTGTTCACCGCCATGGAACGGATCGGCCGGGTCCACCCCTTCGCCAAGGGCATGGGCATCGCCGCTCCACAGATCGGCATCGGACGCGCCGCCGCCGTCGTCCAGCCGCCCGGCGACGCCCCGGCCATCATCCTGCTCAACCCACGGATCACCTCCCGCTCCGACGAGTTGGACGAGCAGTACGAAGGCTGCCTGAGCTTCTTCGACGTCCGCGGCCTCGTCCCCCGCCCCCTGAGGATCACCGTCGAGACCACGGCTCTGACCGGCGAACCCGTCACCGCCGTGTACGAACGTGGCCTCGCCCGCCTCATCCACCACGAGGTCGACCATCTTGACGGCCTGCTGTACACCACCCGCATGAGAACCGGGGTCGATCCGATTCCGGTGGAGGAGTACCGGCAGACCGGCCGGGCCTGGGCGTACGAGTGACGGCCGGCGAGAGAAGCTCCCCGCGCTGTCCTGTCCGTTTTCTTCAAGACCTGTCGGCCGGTTCCTTCCTACCGTGGCCCCATGAGCACACGATTCGATGCCATTGGGCTGGTCGTCTCCGACATGGCCGCCGCTGTCGCCTTCTACCGTCGGCTGGGGTTCGCGTTTCCCGAGGGGGCCGAGCGGGAGGCTCATGCCGAGGCCGGGGTGGCCGGTGGGTTGCGGTTGTTGCTGGACACCGAGGACACCGTGCGGTCGTTCCATCCGGGGTGGCGTGCGCCGGTCGGCAGTGGGCGGCACGCGCTCGCCTTGCGCTGTGACGGGCCGGACGAGGTCGACGCGGTGTACGAGGAGTTGGTGGGCGCCGGTCATCATGGCGAGCTGAAGCCGTGGGACGCCTTCTGGGGGCAGCGGTACGCCGTCGTGCACGACCCGGACGGCAACGCCGTCGATCTGTTCGCCCCGCTAGCCGCTGAGGCCGCCGAGTAGGGATCCGAGCGTTCGGCCCGTGAACTCCTTGACGTCGCGGGCCAGATGGGCCTGGTCGGCGTAGCCGGAGCGGGCTGCCGTGTCGGCGTAGGGCAGGCCCTCGCGGGCCAGGGCCAGGGCGTGCTGGAGGCGGAGGATGCGGGCCAGGGTCTTGGGGCCGTAGCCGAAGGCGGTGAGGGAGCGGCGGTGCAACTGGCGGCTGGACAGGTCCAGTTCGTCGGCGACCGTGGCGACCGGGCGGCCCGAGGCGAGGGCGGTGACGAGTCGGCGCAGGGGCGGGTCGGGTGGCGCCGCCCGTTCCAAAGCGAGGTTCTCCAGGGCCGTCGTCGGGTGGGGTGCGGCGGCGATCCGGGCGGTCAGGCGGCGTACCTCCGCGGCGGGCCAGAGGTCCGTCAACTCGACTCGGCGGTCGAGGAGTTCGTGCGCGGGGACGCCCAGGAGCGCCGGGGCCGTGCCAGGGAAGAAGCGGATGCCGGTCCAGGGCGTGGGCGGGCCGTCGGGGTGGTACGCCCGGGTGTCGGGGCCCGCCACGAACAGCGTGCCCTCGTGCCAGAGCAGGTCCATGCAGCCGTCCGGCAGGACGGGAGACGTGCTGCGCCCCGGCGACGGGGTGGGCGTGTTCGTCCAGACCACCGCGCCGGACAGCCGGGAGGGCCGTTCCTCGTACACGTACGCCAGGCTACGCCGCCCCCGGCCTCGCCTCCCGTGCCCGGTACTCCTGCGGGCTGACGCCGTACATGCGCTTGAAGGCGGTGGACAGGGCGAAGGCGCTGCCGTAGCCGACCTGGCGGGCGATCGCGCCGATGGTCTCCTCGGTGGCGTGCAGCCGGTCGGCGGCGAGGGCGAGCCGCCAGCCGGTGAGGTGGGTCATCGGGGGTTCGCCCACGAGGGCGGTGAAGCGGCGGGCCAGGGCGGCACGGGACACGCCCGCCTTCGCGGCGAGGGAGGCGACCGTCCAGGGGTGGGCCGGATCGTCCTGGACGAGCCGCAGGACGCGCCCCACGACCGGGTCGGCCTGCGCCCGGTACCAGGCCGGGGCCGCCGCCTCGGGGCGGGCGAACCAGGCCCGCAGGGCGGCGATGACCAGCAGGTCGAGCATCCGGTCGAGGACGACCTCCTGGCCCGGTTCGTCGCGCGCGATCTCGTCCATCAGCAGCGGGGTGAGCGGGCAGGGCCACTCCCGGGAGGTGAGGGAGAGCAGCGGCGGCAGGGCGTCCAGGAGCCGGGCGCTGATCTCGCCGCGCATCAGATAGGTGCCGATCAGCAGGACCGTGGAGCCGTCGAGCCGGTCGCCCCAGGCGCGGACGCCGAGGTCCATGGAGCCGTTGAGCAGGCGTCCGTCGGGGTACGCGCACCGTCCGCCCGGCAGGATCAGGGCCTGTGGGGGCGTGACCGGGTCGTCGGCGCAGGTGTACGGCGCGGGTCCGCGCGCGATGGCCAGGTCACCGGCGGTGAGCCGGATCCGCTCCCCGTCGTCCGGTACGACCCATCCCTCGCCGCGCACCATGAGCATCACGGTCAGCGGTGCCCCGTCCTCGACGCGTACGGACCACGGCGGGTCGAAGCACGCGCGGATCATGAGGGCGCCACGCGCGCGTGGGCCCTCGAGGAGTCCTGCGAGAGCGTCCATGCGGTCAGCGTAGACGCGCGCCGAGGCGTGGACGCACGCTTGGAGGCGTGGACGCGCGCTTATGGGAATGAGCCTTTCGGCCATGGGAACGCGCGGCGGACGGCGATTCACTGGGGGCATGACGACACGAACGAGCATGACGGTGGTGGTGACCGGGGCGACCGGTCGGGCGGGTGCCCGGGTGGCGCGGGCCGCGGAGGCGGCGGGTCTGACGGTGCGGGCGGCTTCCCGCGCGCGGGGTTTCGACTGGCGGGACCGTGCGACGTGGGAGCCGGCCCTGCGGGGCGCGGACGCGGCGTTCCTGGTGTTCCCGACGGACGTGGGCTCCCCGGAGGCGGCCCGGCTGGTCGGGCTGTTCGCCGAGGAGGCGGTGTCGCTCGGGGTGCGGCGGCTGGTGCTGCTGTCCGCGCGGGGCGAGGAGCAGGCGCTGCCGACGGAGGCGGCGGTGCGGGTGCCGGGGGCGCGCTGGACCGTCGTACGGGCGGCGTGGTTCGCGCAGAACTTCAGTGAGGGGCCGCTGGTGGAGGAGCTGCGGCTGGGCGGTGAGCTGGTGTTCCCGGGCGGGGAGGTGCGGGAGCCGTTCGTCGATCTGCGGGACGTCGCCGAGGTGGTGGTGGCGGCGCTGACGGCGGGCGAGCGGTACGAGGGGCGGGTGCTGGAGGTGTCGGGGCCGCGGCTGCTGACGTTCGGGGAGGCGGTCGCCGAGGTGGGCCGGGCGGCGGGCCGGGAGCTGACGTACACGCCGGTGCCGGCACGGGAGTACGGGGAGCGGCTCGCGGGGTTCGGGGTGCCGCCGCGGGAGGTGGAGTTCCTGGTGGAGCTGTTCGGGTCGCTGCTGGACGGCCGTAACGCGTATCTGTCGGACGGCGGCGTCCGGGAGACGCTGGGGCGCGCGCCACGGGACTTCGCGGAGTACGCGCGGGAGGCGGCGGACGCCGGGGCCTGGAAAGCCTGAGCCGCGGGAGCCCCCTCACACACCGGCCGGGAACCCCCTACTTGCCGCTCGGAAAGTCGTCCTCCCCGCCCTGCCCGTGCTCCTGCTGCTGCCCATGCCCCTTGGGCGCGGTTCTCGCGTGGGTGCGCAGGCGGGCCGTGACGTCGTCCGGGGGGAGGAAGCGGGACCAGCGTTCGGGGAACTCGGAGGGCATGTCCGGGTCGTCGGGGTCGTCGTCCTCGTGGGAGCGGGCGGCGGCCAGCCGGGCGACGTACTCGGTGACCTCCTCCTCCCGCTGGCGTTCGTTGGCGGCGCGGGCGGCGGCCGTGGCGGCGGCCGGCCAGACCCGGTCGATCGCGGCGTTGACGGCGGCGCCGACCAGCACGGCGAAGGCGGACACACCGATCCACAGCAGGACGGCGACGGCCGCGGCGAGGGAGCCGTAGATCGTGGCGCCCTCGATGGTGTTGGTGAGGTAGATGCGCAGCAGGAAGCTGCCGAGCACCCACATGGCGAGGGCGACGAGGGCGCCGGGGACGTCCTCGATCCACGGGGAGCGCACGGGCACGGACACGTGGTAGAGCGTGGTCAGGAAGGCGATCGACAGGACGATCACGACCGGCCAGTACAGGACCTGGACCACGGTCGTCGACCAGGGCACGATCCGCACCACGGCGTCCGGACCGGCCACCATCAGGGGCAGCGCGACCGAGCCGATCAGCAGGGCGGCGACGAACAGCAGGAACGCCACCAGCCGGGTCTTGACGATCCCGCGCACGCCGTCGAGGCCGTACATGACGGTGATGGTGTCGATGAAGACGTTCACGGCCCGGGATCCCGACCAGAGCGCGAAGAGGAAGCCGATGGAGATGACGTCGGGCCGGCCGCCCTTCATCACGTCGTCCAGGATCGGCTGCGCGATCTCCCTGACTCCCTTGTCGGACAGGACCGTGCGGGACGCCTCGATGAGGTTGTTCTCCAGGCTGCTGATGGAGTCGGTGCCGGTCCAGTCGTCGACGTAGCCGAGCAGGCCGATGAGGCTGAGCAGCAGGGGCGGCACGGACAGCAGGGTGAAGAAGGCGGCTTCGGCGGCGAGGCCGAGGATGCGGTACTCGATGCAGGAGTTGACGGTGTCCTTGAGCAGCAGCCAGGCGGTCCTGCGCTTGGAGACGTTCCGGTAGAGGGCACGCGCCCGGTGGAGACGCCCGGAGGGGCTCCCAGGTTGCTCGGATGACTGACTTGCTGGCTGCACGCCCTAAAGGTATCCGCCGTTCGGGTCCGTACTCACCTCCGGCGGCGCCGTGCCACAGGTCGGCGGGGTGACGGGCCCACCGGTCGGCGGGGTGACGGACCACCGGTCGGCGGGGGCGACGCGCTGTCGTACGGCGGTCATGACCGCCGTACCCGGGGGTAGGTTCGCGGTATGGCAGGCAGGACGCACACGGTGACCAATCAGCCCCCTCCGCTGACCGGCTACGACGTCTACGGGACCGACCGGGCCCTGGTGGCCGCGGTCGAGCGCCACCTCGCTCCGGAGCTGCTCGACGAGGCGCGCGGGGAGCTGTCGGCCCTGGGGCGGTCCGCCGGGGCGGCGCAGCTCCAGGAGTGGGCGGAGCAGGCGAACGCGTATCCGCCGCGGCTGCGCACGCACGACCGGTACGGGCGGCGGATCGACGAGGTCGACTTCCATCCGGCGTGGCACCGGCTGCTCGGCAAGGGGGTCGGGGCGGGGCTGACGGCGGCCTGGGTCCGGCCGGGCGGGCATGTGCGGCGGGCGGCGGGGTTCCTGGTGTGGACGCAGGTCGAGGCGGGCACCTGCTGTCCGCTGTCGATGACCCACGCGGCGGTGCCGGCGCTGCGCGCGGATCCTGAGCTGGCCGCCGAGTGGGAGCCACGGCTGACGTCGGTGATCTACGACCGTGAGCTGCGGCCCGCCCCGCTGAAGGCGGGGGCGCTGTTCGGGATGGGGATGACGGAGAAGCAGGGCGGCAGCGACGTCCGCGCCAACACGACGGTGGCGGCGCCGCTCGCCGAGGCCGGGACGTACACGCTGACCGGGCACAAGTGGTTCTGCTCGGCGCCGATGTCGGACGGTTTCCTGGTGCTGGCCCGGACGGCGGGGGCGGCCGAGGAGGACGGTCCGACGTGTTTCCTGGTGCCGCGGGTGCTGGCGGACGGCAGCCGCAACCCGTTCCTGCTCCAGCGGCTCAAGGACAAGCTGGGCAACCGGTCGAACGCGTCGGCCGAGGTGGAGTTCGACGGGACGTGGGCGCGGCGGGTCGGTGCCGAGGGGCGCGGGGTGCGCACGATCATCGACATGGTGGCGGCGACCCGGCTGGACTGTGTGCTGGGCTCGGCCGGGCTGATGCGGCAGGCGGTGGCGCAGGCGGTCCACCACTGCACGCACCGTGCCGCGTTCGGCGGGAAGCTCGTGGACAAGCCGCTGATGCGCAACGTACTGGCGGATCTGGCGGTGGAGTCGGAGGCGGCGACGACCCTCGCGCTGCGGCTCGCGGCGGCATACGACGACGGGAGCGAGCGGGAGCGGGCGCTGCTGCGGATCGCGGTGCCGGCAGCGAAGTACTGGGTGACCAAGCGGTGCGCCCCGCTGGTGGTGGAGGCGGCGGAGTGTCTCGGCGGGAACGGGTACGTCGAGGAGTCCGGGATGCCGCGGCTGGTGCGGGAGTCGCCGCTGAACTCGGTGTGGGAGGGCGCGGGCAACATCCAGGCGCTGGACGTGGTGCGGGCGCTGCGCCGGGAGCCGGCGGCGCTGAACGCGTATCTCCAGGAGGTGGGCGCGGCCCGGGGCGCGGATCACCGGCTGGACGGGGCGATCAAGGGGCTGCTGACGGAACTGGCCGATCTGGGCGAGGTGGAGGCGCGGGCACGGCGGCTGGCGGAGCGGTTCGCGCTGGTGCTCCAGGGGGCGCTGCTGGTGCGGTTCGCGCCGCCGGAGGTCGCCGACGCGTTCTGCGCCTCGCGGCTGGGCGGGGACGGGGGCGGGGCGTTCGGGACGCTGCCGCCGGGGCCGGCCCTCGCGGCGATCGTGGAGCGGGCCGCGCCGTACGCCTGAGCCGGGGCGTCCCGCGCGACCGACACGAGGGGCGGCCCCGCGCGACCGACACCAGGGGCGGCCCCGCGCGACCGACACGAGGGGCGGCCCGGCGTGGTCCGGTCGGTGGGCGACAGGTCACGGGGGTGGTGCTGCGCCGACACGGCACCACCCCCGCAGCCTTGGCCCTGCGAGGCCGGCATCGCCGCTCGGGACGGCGTGCCTCAAGTTTCGGACACGGTACGCGTGTTCACCAGGGTTGCAGGGGGTTGCAACTTCCCGGTGGTTGTGACCGGAGTGGTCCCTTCCGTCCCCCGTGGACGGCAAGATGGGGACCGCCGACAAGACCGGAAACAGTCGGCGCAGGAACTTGACATCCGGTCGTCCCGTCAGCGCGCTCCCCGGGAGGCTCCTGTGGCCCGTCCGCCGATGAACGTGCCGCGGTTCGCGGCCGTGGACGCCGCGCGGGCGGCGCGGGTGCTCCACGAGGTGCGGGACGCGGCCCTGGCCGGTCAGCGCACCCCGGTCGCGCCGCGCCCGGTGATCGAGGAGTCCTGGCGGCGGATGCTGCGCAGCGGGGTCGATCCCGAGCACGACGTCCGGGCGGGGCTGCTGAGCGCGGAGGAGGTGCGGCGGCGGCGCGAGGAGTCTCCGTTACGGGACGTGCTGCCGGTGCTGCGCGAGGGGCTGCTGTCCGTCGCGGACGTCGCCCACCACATCATGGTCGTCGCCGACGCGGAGGGCCGGGTGCTGTGGCGGGAGGGCAGCGGGCAGGTGCTGCGCAAGGCGGACGGGTTCGGCTTCGAACTGGGCGCCGACTGGGCGGAGGAGACCGTCGGCACCAACGGGGTGGGGACTCCGGCGGTGGTCCGGCGGCCGGTGCAGGTGTTCGCCGCCGAGCACTTCGTACGGTCGCACGCCGCGTGGACGTGCGCGGGCGCGCCGATCACGGATCCGCGGGACGGGCGGCTGCTCGGAGTGGTCGATGTGAGCGGCCCGTTGGAGACGATGCATCCGGCGACGCTCGCCTGGGTGGACGCGGTGGCCAAGCTCGCCGAGGCCAGACTGCGGGAGCTGCACACGCGTTCGCTGGAGCGGCTGCGGGCCGTGGCGGCGCCGGTGCTGGCGCGGCTCGGGGGCCGGGCTGCGGTGGTGGACGCGGACGGCTGGACGGCGGCGGTGACCGGGATGCCGTACCCGGGGCGGATCGCGCTGCCCAAGTCGCCGTCGGCGGGCCCCTGCAAGCTGCCCGCGCTGGGGCCGTGCGTGCTGGAGCCGCTGGCCGGGGGCTGGCTGGTTCGGCCCTCCCCCGAGAGCGCCGAACCTGCGCCGGCGGGCGGCACCCGGATCGTGCTGGATCTGAGCCGGCCCCGCCGCTGGTCGGTGTCGGTGGCGGGCGGCGCGGGCGACTGGTCGCACGAACTCACGCCCCGGCACGCCGAGTTGCTGTATCTGCTGGCGGTGCGCCGCGAGGGGCGCAGTGCGTCGGGGCTGGCCGAGGACATGTTCGGCGACCCGGCGCGCCGGGTGACGGTCCGGGCCGAGCTGTCCCGGGTACGGCGGTATCTGGGCGGGTTCCTGGAGCACCGGCCGTACCGCTTCCGTGAGGAGGCGGACGTCGAGGTGCTGCTGCCGGCCGATCCCCGGGACCTGTTGCCGCACTCGACGGCGCCCGCGGTGGTCCGGGGCCGCGACACGGCGGGGCGGGACACCCCGCGGCGCGACACGGCGCGGCCGGGCACCCCTGGGCGGGACACGGCGGGCCCCGACACGGCGCGGCGGGACGGAAGTTCATGACGGGGTCCGCGGTGCCGTCCCCGTGTGCGCACCGTGGCCGCGCCGCTGCACCGGGTGCCACCTTCGGTGTATTTGCGCGGTCTTCGGCCGTGACGCGGGTCGGCTGCCGTAGCATTCCTCCACGGGTCACCCCACCTGCTCCTCGATCAACGTACGGATCAACAGGCGCAGTTGGCCCGACTCGGGAGGACGAATGAGACATCGCGGCCGACACCGTCGGCGCAGGCGAGGCAGGGCGCTGCGCGGGTTCCTGACGGGAACCGCCCTCGCGCTCACCGCTGCCGCCACCCTGATCAGCGCCTCCCAGGCGACGGTCACCGACGACGGTCCGGGTGGTCTCAAGCCGCTGACGTCGGCCGCCGAGACCGTCCCGCTCGGGCTGACCGAGGAACTGGTGCCGCAGGCGTCCCTGGACCGGCTCGCCGGGGCGATGGGCCGCCCGGTGGGGGTCGGCGCGGTGCTGGCGGGCGCGGACCACACCCTGCGCGACGGCGTCGACTGCACCTCCGACGAGCGCGCGGCCCTGCCGGTCTCCCCGGCGGCGACCCGCGCGTACTGCTGGAACCCGCAGGACACCGACGGCTGGCGGCCGGGCGCGGTCACCACCTCGGGGGACGCGGACGACGACGGCGTGTGGGGCACCAACCGGGTGATCCTCTCCGCCTGGTCCCGCAGCGGCGGCACGGCGGCCGACCGGGGGCTGGCCCGGGTCGCCTTCGTCGACGCCAACGACCTCGGTCACCTCTCCTACACCTGGGCGCTGCTGGCCGTGCCGGTGGACGGCGGGCGGGACTACCGGGGGCTGGTCTCGCATGTGTCCGGGATGGTCTGGTACCAGGACAAGCTGCTGGTCACCGCCGACGACGGGGACCGGTCCGCGCTCTACGTGTACGACATGAACCGGGTGCAGCGCGCCACCGTGGAGTCCGAGGCGGTCGGCCGGGTGCCGGGCGGCTGGTCGGCGCACGGCGCCCGCTACGTCCTTCCGGCGATCGCCGGCTACCGGCTGAGCGACGCGAAGGGCGCGGCGCATCCCGCGACGGTCTCCCTCGACCGCAGTACGGCGCCGGACAGCCTGGTCGCCGGCGAGTGGACCCTGGACGACGGGGACCGTGACGCCCGGCTGTGGCGCTGGCCCTTCAGTACGCTCCCGGGCGAGGAGGGGCTGCTCGCGGCCGACGACACCGGGCTCGTACAGGCGTCGGAGGCGTACGCCACGGAGGTGACCGGACTGCGGGGCGTCCTGTCGTACGCGGGCGGCTGGTACGTGACCCGGGCGGCGGAGGCGCGCGAGGAGCACGGCGAACTGTGGCGGCAGGCCGTCGACCCGGACCGCGAGGACGACGACGGCGACGCGAGCGACGGCGGCTTCGCGCGCCCCGCCGACGGCAAGGGCGGCGACCCGGCGGCCCGGCCCGCGCTCTGCGACGACGCGGAGAGCCACCGCTGCTGGAGTCCGCAGACCGAGTCCCTGTCCTACTGGCAGGAGACCGGCGAGGTGTGGACCCAGTCCGAGCGGGTGCTGTTCGCCCTGCCGCTGATGTCCCTGACCCGGGCGGTGCGGTAGCCGGGCGGGGCGCGTGCGCGGCGGTGCGGTGCACGCCCTTCGAGGAGCGGGCCCAGGGGGCGCGCGCCGGGGCGCGGGCGCGGCCGCGATCGACAGACGCGCAGGCCGGGTGGTTCCCTGGCGGCATGACGAACATCCCCGTGACCACCTGGTCCCTGGAGCAGACCGCGCCGACCGACCTGCTGCCGGCCGCCGCGCCGGACGGCGACGTCCGGATCGTCCGCGCCGGGATCCCCTCGCCCGAGTTCAGCCGCTTCCTGTACGCGTCCGTCGGCGGCGACATCCGCTGGATCGACCGGCTGGGCTGGCCGTACGCGCGCTGGGCGGAGCATCTGGCGCGGCCGGGCGTCGAGACCTGGGTGGCGTACGACCACGGCACGCCCGCGGGATACGTCGAGCTGGAGCCGCAGGACGACGGTGTGGTGGAGATCGTCTACTTCGGGCTGATCCCCGCCTTCCGCGGCCGGCGGATCGGCGGCCATCTGCTGTCGTACGGCGCCGCCCGCGCCTGGGATCTCGCGGAGCGCTGGCCGGGACTGCCGGAGACCAAGCGGGTCTGGCTGCACACGTGCAGCCTGGACGGCGAGCACGCGATGGCGAACTACCAGCGCCGGGGGTTCACGCTGTTCGACACCAAGGTCGAGGAGCAGCGCGAGGTGTCCACGCCGGGCCCCTGGCCGGGTGCATACCCTGTCTGACCTGCACCGACAAGAGGTGGCGCGCAGCTTGTGACGGACACCACCCTTGTCTCGCATCTCGGGACAAGGGTGTCCGCATCGCGGACGAAGGTGGACTGTGTCCAGAACGCCGTGCCACGCTTCCGTCATGTCCGGAACTGGAATTGCCTTGGTGAGTCGGCGGCACGTCGACCTCGGCCGCATGTCCAGCGCCATCTGTCCGGTGAGCTGAGAGCCCCAGCACCACCGACGTCTTCCGCTTCGAGCTTCCTGCCGCGCAATGATGCGCAGTCATGCCCCATGCGCCTGTGCGCGCAGGTCAGAGCCGCTTTCCGCCTGTCCCGAAGGACGATTTCACCATGGCCGCCACCCCGCAGAACCCTGCTGCCTCCGCGCCCCGCCGCAAGGTGAGCCGTCACCGTGGCGAGGGTCAGTGGGCCGCGGGCCACTTCACCCCGCTCAACGGCAACGAGCAGTTCAAGAAGGACGACGACGGTCTCAATGTGCGGACACGCATTGAGACGATCTACTCCAAGCGCGGCTTCGACTCGATCGACCCCAACGACCTGCGCGGCCGCATGCGTTGGTGGGGTCTGTACACCCAGCGCAAGCCCGGGATCGACGGCGGCAAGACCGCGGTCCTGGAGCCGGAGGAGCTGGACGACAAGTACTTCATGCTGCGCGTGCGCATCGACGGCGGCCGGCTGACCACCGAGCAGCTCCGGGTGATCGGCGAGATCTCGCAGGAGTTCGCCCGGGGCACCGCGGACCTCACCGACCGGCAGAACGTGCAGTACCACTGGATCCGCATCGAGGACGTCCCCGAGATCTGGAACCGCCTGGAGGCGGTCGGGCTGTCCACCACCGAGGCATGCGGCGACACCCCGCGTGTGATCATCGGCTCGCCGGTGGCGGGCATCGCCGAGGACGAGATCATCGACGGCTCCCCCGCGATCGACGAGATCCACAGCCGGTACATCGGCACCAGGGAATTCTCCAACCTGCCCCGCAAGTTCAAGACCGCGATCTCCGGCTCCCCGCTCCTCGACGTCGCCCACGAGATCAACGACATCGCCTTCGTCGGCGTCGAACACCCCGAGCACGGGCCGGGCTTCGACCTGTGGGTCGGCGGCGGACTGTCCACCAACCCCAAGATCGGTGTCCGGCTCGGCGCCTGGGTGCCGCTGGACGAGGTCCCCGACGTCTGGGCGGGCGTCATCGGCATCTTCCGCGACTACGGCTACCGGCGGCTGCGCACCCGCGCCCGGCTGAAGTTCCTGGTCGCCGACTGGGGCGCCGAGAAGTTCCGGCAGATCCTGGAGACCGAGTACCTCCACCGCACGCTCGTCGACGGCCCCGCGCCCGCCGAGCCGGTGGAGCGCTGGCGCGACCACGTGGGCGTGCACCGGCAGCAGGACGGACGTTTCTACGTCGGTTTCGCGCCGCGGGTCGGCCGGGTGGACGGCACCACGCTGTCGAAGATCGCCGACCTGGCCGAGGCGCACGGTTCCGGCCGGGTCCGCACCACCGTCGAGCAGAAGATGATCGTCCTCGACGTCGAGGAGGGACAGGTCGACTCGCTGGTCGAGGCGCTGGAGGCGCTGGACCTCACCGCCCGGCCCTCCCCCTTCCGGCGCGGCACCATGGCCTGCACCGGCATCGAGTACTGCAAGCTCGCCATCGTCGAGACGAAGGCGCGCGGCGCCTCGCTGATCGACGAACTGGAGCGCCGTATCCCGGAGTTCGACGAGCCGATCACCATCAACATCAACGGCTGCCCGAACGCCTGCGCCCGTATCCAGGTGGCGGACATCGGTCTCAAGGGACAGCTCGTCCTGGACGGCAACGGCGAGCAGGTCGAGGGCTTCCAGGTGCACCTGGGCGGCGCGCTCGGCCTCGAGGCCGGCTTCGGCCGCAAGGTCCGCGGTCTGAAGGTCACCTCCCAGGAACTGCCCGACTACGTCGAGCGGGTGCTGAAGCGGTTCCAGGACCAGCGCGAGGACGGCGAGCGGTTCGCCGCCTGGGCCGCGCGCGCCGACGAGGAGGCCCTGTCATGAGCGAGCGGGCCGCCCCCTTCCACTGCCCCTACTGCGGCGACGAGGACCTGCGTCCCAACGAGCAGGGTCACGGCGCCTGGGAATGCGCGGCGTGCAACCGCGCATTCAGGCTGACGTTCCTCGGGCTGCTCGCCCGGGGCGTCCGGCGCACCGAACCGGGAGGGGACCGGATATGACGACGCTTCAGGAAGACCGTGACACCGAGGAGTTGAAGGCGCTCGCCGAGCAGGCGGGCCGCGATCTGGAGGACGCCTCCGCGCTGGAGATCCTCCGGTGGGCGGTGGACACCTTCGGCAAGGGCTTCTGCGTCACCTCGTCCATGGAGGACGCGGTCGTCGCCCATCTGGCCTCCCGGGTCCTCAAGGGCGTGGACGTGGTGTTCCTCGACACCGGCTACCACTTCCCCGAGACCATCGGCACCCGGGACGCCGTCGAGGCCGTGATGGACGTCAACGTCATCACCCTGACGCCCCGTCAGACCGTCGCCGAGCAGGACGCCGAGTACGGGCCGAAGCTGCACGACCGCGACCCCGACCTGTGCTGCGCGCTGCGCAAGGTGCGCCCGCTGGAGGAGGGGCTCGCCGGCTACACGGCCTGGGCCACCGGACTGCGCCGCGACGAGTCGCCGACCCGGGCGAACACCCCCGTCGTCGGCTGGGACGAGCGGCGCCGCAAGGTCAAGATCTCACCGATCGCCCGCTGGACGCAGGACGACGTCGACACGTACCTCACCGAGCACGGTGTGCTGTCCAACCCGCTGCTGACGGACGGCTACGCCTCCGTCGGCTGCGCCCCCTGCACCCGCCGGGTCCTCGAAGGCGAGGACGCCCGCGCCGGCCGCTGGGCCGGACGCGCCAAGACCGAGTGCGGACTGCACGGCTGACCCCCCATGACACCGACATTGGAGAACCACGTGACGAGCGGAGCCACCGTCTGGCTCACGGGTCTGCCGAGCGCCGGCAAGACCACCATCGCGTACGAGCTGGCCGGCCGGCTGCGCGAGGAGGGCCACCTCGTGGAGGTGCTCGACGGCGACGAGATACGCGAGTTCATCTCGGCGGGCCTCGGCTTCTCCCGCGAGGACCGGCACACCAACGTGCAGCGCATCGGCTTCCTCGCCGAACTGCTCGCCCGTAACGGCGTGAAGGCGCTCGTCCCGGTGATCGCCCCCTACGCCGACAGCCGCGAGGCGGTCCGCAAGCGCCACCAGGAGAGCGGGACCTCCTACCTGGAGGTGCATGTCGCGACCCCCGTCGAGGTGTGCAGCGAGCGGGACGTGAAGGGCCTGTACGCCCAGCAGGCGGCGGGCCGGCTGACCGGGCTCACCGGTGTCGACGACCCGTACGAGGCGCCCGAGTCGCCCGATCTGCGGATCGAGTCCCAGGACCAGACCGTGCAGGAGTCCGCGGCGTCGCTGTACGCGCTGCTCACCGAGAGGGGACTGGTGTGACCGCCGTAGCCGAGGCGCACGAGGGCACGGTCCGCCCGTACACCCTCTCCCACCTGGACGCCCTGGAGTCCGAGGCGGTGCACATCTTCCGCGAGGTCGCGGGGGAGTTCGAGAACCCGGTGATCCTGTTCTCCGGCGGCAAGGACTCCATCGTCATGCTGCACCTGGCGCTGAAGGCGTTCGCGCCCGCCGCGGTGCCCTTCTCGCTGCTGCACGTGGACACCGGGCACAACTTCCCCGAGGTGCTGGAGTACCGCGACCGGGTGGTCGCCGCCCACGGGCTGCGTCTGCACGTGGCGTCCGTGCAGGACTACATCGACCGCGGTGTGCTCAGGGAACGCCCCGACGGCACCCGCAACCCGCTCCAGACGCTGCCGCTCACCGAGCGGATCCAGGCGGAGAAGTTCGACGCGGTCTTCGGCGGCGGACGGCGCGACGAGGAGAAGGCGCGGGCCAAGGAACGCGTGTTCTCGCTGCGCGACGAGTTCTCCCAGTGGGACCCGCGCCGCCAGCGCCCCGAGCTGTGGAACCTCTACAACGGCCGGCACGCCCCCGGTGAGCACGTCCGGGTCTTCCCGCTCTCCAACTGGACCGAGCTGGACGTGTGGCAGTACATCGCCCGCGAGGACATCGAGCTGCCGCAGATCTACTTCGCGCACGAGCGCGAGGTGTTCCAGCGGTCCGGGATGTGGCTGACGGCCGGCGAGTGGGGCGGTCCCAAGGACGGCGAGACGGTCGAGAAGCGGCTGGTGCGCTACCGGACGGTGGGTGACATGTCCTGCACGGGCGCGGTGGACTCCGACGCCACGACGCTGGACGCCGTCATCACCGAGATCGCCGCCTCCCGGCTCACCGAGCGTGGCGCGACCCGCGCCGACGACAAGCTCTCGGAGGCCGCGATGGAAGACCGCAAGCGCGAGGGGTACTTCTAAGCATGAGCACGACCGCGGAACTCACCGCCACCACGCTGCTGCGGTTCGCCACCGCCGGTTCCGTCGACGACGGCAAGTCCACCCTCGTGGGACGGCTGCTGCACGACTCCAAGTCGGTCCTCACCGACCAACTGGAGGCCGTGGAGCGGGTCTCGGCGAGCCGGGGCCAGGACGGTCCGGACCTCGCCCTGCTCACCGACGGGCTGCGCGCCGAGCGCGAACAGGGCATCACCATCGACGTGGCCTACCGCTACTTCGCCACGCCGCGGCGGCGGTTCATCCTCGCCGACACCCCCGGGCATGTGCAGTACACCCGCAACATGGTCACCGGCGCCTCCACCGCCGAGCTGACGGTGATCCTGGTCGACGCCCGCAACGGCGTCGTCGAGCAGACCCGCCGGCACGCGGCGCTCGCGGCCCTGCTGCGCGTCCCGCACGCGGTCCTCGCCGTCAACAAGATGGACCTGGTCGACTACGAGGAGTCCGTGTTCGCCGCGATCGCCGAGGAGTTCACGGCGTACGCGACCGAGCTGGGCGTCCCGGAGGTCACCGCCATCCCGATCTCGGCGCTGGCCGGGGACAACGTCGTGGAACCGTCCGCGAACATGGACTGGTACGGCGGCCCGACCGTCCTGGAGCACCTGGAGACCGTCCCGGTCAGCCACGACCTGGCGCACTGCCACGCCCGGCTGCCCGTGCAGTACGTGATCCGGCCGCAGACCGCCGACCACCCCGACTACCGGGGCTACGCCGGCCAGATCGCCGCCGGCACGTTCCGGGTCGGCGAGCCGGTGACGGTCCTGCCGTCGGGCCGTACGACGACGATCGCCGGGATCGACCTGCTCGGCACGCCGGTCGACGTGGCGTGGACGACGCAGTCGGTGACCGTGCTGCTCGCCGACGACGTGGACGTCTCGCGCGGCGACCTGATCGTGCCCACCAAGGACGCGCCCGCGACCACCCAGGACGTGGAGGCGACCGTCTGCCATGTGGCCGACCAGCCGCTCACGGTCGGGCACCGGGTGCTGATCAAGCACGGCACCCGCACGGTCAAGGCGATCGTCAAGGACATCCCGTCCCGCCTCACGCTCGACGACCTGTCCCTGCACCCGCACCCGGGGCAGCTCGTCGCCAACGACATCGGCCGGGTGAAGATCCGTACCGCGGAGCCGCTGCCGGTGGACTCCTACGCGGACTCGCGCCGCACGGGCTCGTTCATCCTGATCGACCCCGCGGACGGCACCACGCTCACCGCCGGCATGGTCGGCGAGTCGTTCGCCTCGCCCGAGCCGGTCAAGGACCAGTCCGACGACGACGGTTGGGACTTCTGAGACATGAACTCCACCGACTACTACTCGACGTTCGCGAAGGAGGGCGGCCGTGTCGGCAGCGGCGCCCTCGGCAGCGGGCAGGGCGGGGTGGCCCGATGTGCGGCCTGACGTACGCGCACTGCCTGCGCGCCCCGTCCCCCCACCCGACGTCCCGGAAGCGACGAAGACCGACTGCCGATTTCCCGGCCACGACCTGAAACCCGTGACCGCCGGGCCAACGAGAGGAACCCCTCCCGTGCCTGCCACCCGCTCCACGCTTCTTCGCCGCGGCCTCGCCGCCGTAGCCGCACTTCCCCTGCTCACCCTCGCCGCCTGCGGTTACGGGTCCGACGCCAAGGACGACTCGTCCAACCAGAAGGTCGCCGCCGGCGCGAAGAAGATCGACGGCCTCGACTCCGTCAAGATCGGCTACTTCGGCAACCTGACCCACGGGACCGCCCTCGTCGGCGTGAACAAGGGCTACTTCCAGAAGGCCCTGGGCGCCACCAAGGCGACCTACCAGGTCTTCAACGCCGGCCCCTCCGAGATCGAGGCGCTCAACTCGGGCTCCATCGACATCGGCTGGATCGGCCCCTCCCCGTCGATCAACGGCTACACCAAGTCCGCGGGCAAGAACCTGCGCATCATCGGCGGTTCGGCCTCCGGCGGTGTGAAGCTCGTGGTCAACCCCGACAAGATCAAGTCCGTGAAGGACGTCAAGGGCAAGCGGATCGCGACCCCGCAGCTCGGCAACACCCAGGACGTGGCGCTCCTCAACTGGGCCTCCGAGCAGGGCTGGAAGGTCGACGCGGAGAGCGGCAAGGGTGACATCTCCGTCATCCGCACGGACAACAAGGTCACCCCGGACGCCTACAAGGCCGGTTCCATCGACGGCGCCTGGGTGCCGGAGCCGACCGCGTCCAAGCTGGTCGCCGAGGGCGCGAAGGTGCTGTTCGACGAGGCCGACCTGTGGCCCGACAAGAAGTTCGTGATCACGAACATCATCGTGTCGCAGAAGTTCCTCGACGCGCACCCGAAGGCCGTCGAGGCGGTGCTGAAGGCGTCCGTCGACGCCAACAAGTACATCAACGCCAACCCCGACGAGGCGAAGGCCGCGGCCAACGCCCAGCTCAAGGTGGACTCCGGCAAGGAGCTGCCGGCGGACGTCCTGGACCCGGCGTGGAAGTCGATCCAGTTCACCAACGACCCGCTGGCCTCCACGCTGAACACCGAGGCCGAGTACGCGGTGAAGGCCGGTCTCCTGGAGGACCCGCTGCTGAAGGGCATCTACGACCTCACGCTCCTCAACAAGGTCCTCGCGGCCGCGGGTGAGAGCCCGGTCGACGACGCCGGTCTCGGCGTCAAGTAACCCGACGGTCCGCCAAGTCCCCAGGAGGTGACGACCATGGCCACCACCCTCGCCAAGGCCGCCGGTGCCGAGACGGTGGAGCACGCCGCGCGCATCGAGCACGTCTCGAAGTCCTTCGCCGGTCCCGCCGGGCAGCAGCTCGTCCTGGACGACATCACCCTCGATGTCGCGCCGGGCGAGTTCGTCACCCTCCTGGGGGCCTCCGGCTGTGGCAAGTCCACACTGCTGAACCTGGTGGCGGGTCTCGACGACCCGTCGTCGGGCAGCATCACCACCGACGGGCGTCCCGCTCTGATGTTCCAGGAGCACGCCCTGTTCCCGTGGCTGACCGCGGGCAAGAACATCGAACTCGCCCTGAAACTGGGCGGGGTCGCCAAGGCAGACCGGCGCGGCCGCGCCGAGGAACTGCTCGAACTGGTCCGGCTGACGGGCTCGTACGACAAGCGGGTGCACGAACTGTCCGGCGGTATGCGGCAGCGCGTCGCGCTGGCGCGGGCCCTCGCGCAGGACGCCCGGCTGCTGCTGATGGACGAGCCGTTCGCGGCGCTCGACGCCATCACCCGCGATGTGCTGCACGACGAACTGACCCGGATCTGGGAGGAGACGGGGCTGTCCGTCCTGTTCGTCACGCACAACGTGCGGGAGGCGGTCCGTCTCGCGCAGCGCGTCATCCTGCTGTCCTCCCGGCCGGGACGGATCGCGCGCGAATGGACGGTCGGCATCCCGCAGCCGCGTCGGATCGAGGACGCGCCCGTGGCCGAACTGTCCCTGGAGATCACCGAAGTCCTGCGTGGGGAGATCCGCCGTCATGGCCAGCACTGAGACGAAGTCGACGGACACCCGCACGGGGGACGACGCGGAGCGGGACGAGGCGCAGCGGCTCGCCTCGGTGGAGGCGGGGCTCGACGCGCTGGAGACCGGGGTCGTCAGCCGTACGCCGTTCCGGCAGACCTTCGTCCACAAGATCCTGCCGCCGATCGTCGCGATCGCCGTGGTGATCGTGGTCTGGCAGGCCCTGATCACCTTCAAGATCGTGGACGATCCGACGAAGCTGCCCTCACCGGGCGACGTCGGCGCCGAGTTCCAGGAAGCCTGGCTGGAGGGCCGGCTTCTGGAGTACATCTGGACCAGCGTCTCGCGCGGTCTGCTCGGCTTCGTGTTCGCGCTGGCCATCGGCACCCCGCTGGGGCTGCTGGTGGCGCGGGTGAAGTTCGTGCGGGCGGCGATCGGCCCGATCCTGTCCGGCCTCCAGTCGCTGCCGTCGGTGGCGTGGGTGCCGCCGGCGGTGCTCTGGCTGGGTCTGAACAACTCGATGATGTACGCGGTCATCCTGCTGGGCGCGGTGCCGTCCATCGCCAACGGTCTGGTGTCCGGCATCGACCAGGTGCCGCCGCTGTTCCTGCGGGCGGGCCGCACGATGGGCGCCACCGGGCTCAAGGGCGCCTGGCACATCGTGCTGCCGGCCGCGCTGCCCGGCTATCTGGCGGGCGTGAAGCAGGGCTGGGCGTTCTCCTGGCGCTCGCTGATGGCGGCGGAGATCATCGCCTCCTCGCCGGACCTGGGCATCGGCCTGGGCGCGCTCCTGGAGAACGGCCGCAACGCCAGCTCGATGTCGATGGTGTTCGAGGCGATCATCCTGATCCTCTTCGTCGGCATCGCCATCGACCTGCTGATCTTCAGTCCGCTGGAGCGGCGGGTGCTGCGCAGCCGCGGTCTGCTGGTCAAGGGCTGAGGAGGTTCGTCGTGCACCGGGAACCGGTCCTCCTCGTCGTCGCCCACGGCAGCCGTGACCCACGGCACGCCGCGACCGTCCACGCCCTGGTGCGGCGGGTACGGTCGCTGCGGCCCGGGCTGCGCGTGGAGACCGGTTTCCTGGACTTCAACATCCCTTCCGTGCAGGGGGTGTTGGAGTCACTGGCGGCGCGGGGCGTACGCGACGTGGTCGCCCTGCCGTTGCTGCTGACCCGCGCCTTCCACGCCAAGGCGGACATCCCGGCGGTCCTGCGGGACGCGCCCCCGCACCTGCGGATCCGCCAGGCGGAGGTACTGGGCCCGTCCCCGCTCCTCATCTCGGCACTGGAGCGGCGCCTGTACGAGGCGGGACTGACCCCCGCCGACAAGTCCTCGACCGGGGTCGTGCTGGCCTCGGCGGGGTCCACCGACCCGGAGGCGATCGCGGTGATCGCAGACATCGCGCGGGAGTGGCGGCACACCGGCTGGTGCGCCGTGCGACCCGCGTTCGCCTCCGCGGCCCTCCCCCGCACGGAGGACGCGGTACGCGCGCTACGGAGGCTGGGCTGCGCCCGGGTCGCCGTGGCCCCGTACGTCCTGGCCCCCGGCCGCCTGCCGGACCGCATCGCCCACGGCGCGACGGAAGCGGACATCCTCGCCGACGTCCTGGGCCCGTCCCCGGAGGTGGCCCGCCTCCTCCTGGAACGGTACGACGAGGCGCGGATGCCGGCACTGGCGGCTGTAGGGGCCTGAGGGCCCCCGGGTTCGTCCCGGGGCGGAGTCGACCTTGCCCCAGGGGCAGGGCCGAGCATGCGCCGCATGGACGACTTCCACGGCAGATACCTGAAGCAGACGCCCTACAGCGACCCCGGTGACCTCGGTGACCTCGGCGCCGGCATCACCGGCCTCCCGCGCGATCCGGGCCGGCTGGCCTCGCTCGTACGGGATCTGATCATCCATCGCGGCGAGGGCGGGCGCTTCGGCCATGCCATCCCCGTACAACGGCTGCGCGACGACGCCGAGTCGCGGTACGTCGGCGAGCTGCTGCGCATCCTGCGGAGCCGCTCGGACCGGCCGCTCACCGCACCGCGGCCGCCCGAGGAGCGGTTCGTCGGCACCTGCCGGGACTTCGCCCTGCTGCACTGCTCGCTGCTGCGGGCCACGGGCACACCGGCCCGGATCCGCTGCGGCTTCGTCACGTACTTCGACGAGGACTTCCACGCCGACCACTGGATCACCGAGTACCTGGCCCCGGACGGGAGCCTGCGGCTGGCCGACCCGCAGGTCCACCACGGGTACGACGTGCCCTTCGACCCGGTCGACCTGTCCCGTGAGGCGTTCCTGCAGGCGGTCGACGCCTGGCGGATGTGCCGGGAGGGGCGGGCCGACCCGGAGTCGTTCGGTGTGCGGGACCTCAACGGGATCGCGGGGCTGGCGTACACGGGCCTGTGGTTCGTGCGGGCCGACGTGCGCCGGGACCCGGCCGCCCGCAACGGGGTCGAGGTGCTGCCCGGGACGACTGAGGCCGGCCGGTCCTGGACGACGGCTCGCTCACCGAGGAGGACCTCGCCGTGATCGACGCGGTCGCGGCGGCATCCGAGGCATCCGGTGAGGCGGAGCTGCGTCGGCTGTACGAGGATCCCCGGCCGGCTCTGCCGGACGAGATCACCTCGTGCACCGCCTACGGCGGCGTCCGGCGGGTCACTCTGTCAGTTCCACGAGCTTGACCACGGTGTTCCAGTTGCGGGTGGTGACGATCAAGCCCCTGGTCAGCCGGGGGCGGGCGAGCTGCTCGGCGAGCTTGGAGCGGCCGAGGCCGTCGGGGGCGTAGAGATAGAGGGCGCGATCGCCCAGGCGGAACTCCTCCGGGAGATGGGCGGCCTGATCGATCCCGGCGAAACGCTCGGCGTCGACGGGGGCGGAGAAGTAGGTGACGTGCAGTTGCTTGGGCTGGAGGCCGGCGGCCGGGAACGGACAGGCCTCGGCGACCGCCTTCAGATAGGCGTGGTCGCGGACGATCACGTCGACGGCGAAGCCGAACTGCTTCTCGATCGCCTGGGCGAGCTCAGCGGCGAGGGACTCCTCGTCGCCGTGATCGGTGCCGAAGACGGCCTGGCCGCTCTGCAGGTACGTACGGACGCCGTCGTGGCCGAGGCCCTCCATCAGGGTGCGCAGCCCGGCCATCGGGAGCTTCCGGTTGCCGCCCACGTTGATTCCGCGCAGGAGTGCGGCGTACATCGTCGTCATGACCTCAGCGTAAGACCTGTCCCAGCGGTGGGGCGGTGGGCGGACCCCTGATCATCGCCCCCGAGATCTCCCGGTATCACAAGGGGGCAAGCCCGTCATGGGGAAGCAGGAAACTCGGGTACGGGGCCTGGCCGCCCGGGCCGGCGGCGGGAGCGCCCGGTCGAGTTCCAGAGCTTCCCCTCGGCGCCGGTCCCGGTGACCTTGTCTGCGAAGACGGGCGGGATCGCGTACGTGACCCGGTGGCCACACGCCCCGAGTTCGCGGATCACCTCGAGACTCGGGTTCACGTGACCGTGGGCGGCAATGGAGAACATGGCGATGTGGGCACGAACAGTCATGCACCTGACAGTATGCGGGACGAGGCGTCTCGTGCCCCTGGTTAGGTTCAGGGGGTCAGCGCCTCGTGCAGCCGCAGCCACTGTTCCGGCGCCACTCCCCCACGAGCACCCCGGGATCCACACCCGCGGCCCGGAACGCGGCGTTGATCCGCCGCCTCGGACGGGCCCTCCGCAGCGACGCGTGCAGCGAACCCCCGACCTCGGCGAAGCCCGGCTCGACCAGACACCGCAGGCCTCGGTAAGCGGCGTCGTCGAGCAGCGCGACGGCACGCCGATCGATGTACGGGACCCCGGCGTCCACCCCCGGCACGGGCCGGAACCTGTGCCGACCGATCCGGTCCAGCAGCGCTTGCGGGCGTACTCGAGCTGGGTGGTCATGCGAGGACCCCCGGTTCTTCGTAACCCCCAGGCTCGGGCGACGGTCCGGGCACCACGGCTGGGCGGTGGCCGTTCTGATCCTCGGTGCGGTCGGTGTCGGAGCCCGGGGTGCCGGAGAGCCCCGGCGGGTCGTCTCCGCCAGAGTAGTTCCCGCCGGGGCCGCTCCCGTTCCGCAGTCGTATCACCCGCTTGTACGCGCGACGAGCGAGCGTGAGCGTCCGTTCGATGCCCCCGCTGAGAAAGATGAGATCGCAGGCCACCATGGTCAGCGCGAAGCTCGTCAATCCCATGAGCACGGCGATGGACACGTGGAACCCGATCGAGACCAGGGCCGCCCACGGGCGGATGCGCCGCACGAGGATGCCGAGGGGGAAGTAGACCTGGAAGAGGACCGAGGAGTAGGTGCCCGCGTAGACCAGCAGGTCATTGCCGTAGACAAGCTCAGACACGCCAGGCAGGGTGAACTCGGGGACTCGCAGGATGTAGAAGAGCGCGGTGCCGTCCTGCCATACCTGCCCCTGCACCTTGTACAGCCCACTGACCATGTAGACCAGACAGATCTGCACGCAGATCGCGACGACTCCGAGGTTGTGAAGGGGCGTTGAAACTGCCCGTACCCCGCCGTGCAGGCGTCGCGTCAGGCGGCGTGCTATTCCCGTCGAAAATGCCAGCCGATCGTAGCAACGAGTCAGCAGAAGCATGGGGATAACGAGGTACGCGAGGTTTTCGCCGCCGTCGAGAAGCACGGGTTGCCGCTGATAGATCGACCAGAGGAACACCCAGTGGACAGCTAGTCCGCACCGTCCGCCGATACCCAGCATGACGGCCAGTGCGACCAGTGCCCCAGCGTGGAATACGAGGTCGAACCAGAGTGGAGAAGAACTCCAGGAGTAGATGCTGAAGGTGCCGGAGTCCCGGAGCTGGAGGACGAATTCGTCATGGGGCAGAACACCATTGGGGCCGAAAAGATAGCGGCGGTCGCTGTACTGGCTCACGTAGTACATGAAACAGACGAAACCCAGAAGGGCCCGCGCGGCAGATACGCCCAGCACGCTCACCGGACGACTGGACCAGTCGTCGAGGGCGGAGAAGGGGGAGGAAAGCAGCTTGTTGGCCTTCATCGCAGAGCGCTCGCCTTCCGCCAGGGGAAGTCGTAGACCTCTACCTTGCCCTCGTCCGTGGCTCCCTCCGGTGCATTCCTCTTGGACCACGGGGGGAGTTGGTGGATATACATCCGTACCTGGACGGCTTGCACATCTCCGTCGCACGCCTGCGGCATCTGAGTCAGGGAGTAGCGAGACAGGTAGGTGACCGTCGCGCTCTGGGATCTCTTCTCGTGAGGCATCAGGGGCAACAGGGGCTTCTTGTCGTTCTGGGAATCGTTGCGCAGCCGGTTCAGCAACTCGTCGCTGTTGTTGATCTCCTGGACAGGGCCGGTGACCAGCCGCGACATGCGGGACGGAAAGAACCTGCTGTCCTGCACGTCTTTGATGTACGGGGTGGTGACGTCGTAGTCCTTGGTCACCGTGTTGTCGGCGCACCTCGCACGGGCCACGATGCCCCGGTCGTCGGTGAGGGGATCCGGGGCAAACAGCAACCAGGTCTGGGCGAAGTACGGCTGCATATAGGCGTTGACCGTCTCCTGGTAGCGGACCTTCGCGGGGCTCAGCGGGGCCTGGGAGAGCGCGGTCATGGTGAAGTGCACGCCGAGAAGGGCGGCGCCTGTGAGTAGCACCGCCCTCCGGACCACGCGATACTGCTCGGTCACTTGTCGAAGACCGTGTCCGCGCTAGAGCCGGCGATCTCGACCTCCGCCGGCGCCACTCCCCCCACACCCCTGGCCTGGTGCTGGCCAATCCGGGTCGTCATCTTGTGATACTGGCGTGCGGCTCTGGCGACCGATACGACCCTGTTGGCGACCGTCGCTCCCCTGAGCACACTGCCGAGGGCCCTCGGCTGAACGTCGGGCTTGTTCACAGCTCCGGAGGTAGTCGTTGTATCGGCCACAGGCTGGGCCCTGACTGCCTGCGCTGAGCCCTGAGTGGATATCACCAGAGCCGCACCGCTGAGAGCCACCCCTATTGCGGTGGCGACTGTCTTCTTCCGCATCTCATTCTCCTCAAGGTCTTCGAACGCGAATTACCAGGACCAGGTCGCGTGTCTGCGTCCTGGATGTGCTGGGCGTACGCACAGGACGGCCGGTCAAGCGCCGGGGGTCGACCGGTCGACTCGCGCCTCCAACTATGGTGAAAGCATGAGGAACTGGCCATTGGCACTTGCGGCAGTACCAGTTTCGGCATTGCCTCAATCGGCAATACCTGTGGCAGCGATCCTGCATGAGGCTCCGCCGGCTCGCTGACGGACCCTTCGGCTCTGTTCACGGACTTGGGCGCGAGTCTGCCGCAGCGCGGTCAACGTCCCGCTTCCCTCACGCTGCCAGCCTGTCGACCAGCCGGGGCACCGTCGGATCGGAGGCACCGGCTCGAACACCGCCGGCTCGGCCCACAGCAGGCCCCGCATGCGGTCCTCACCCAGCGCGACCGCGAGGGCCACATCCAGCAGAATCGAGCTCGGTGACCACCAGAACCTCCCGCTTCCACGCACTGATGCCCGCCGCCTGACGGCGGCGGGCATCAGCTAAGGGCCCCACGATTCCCACCGGCGTCCAGGCGGCTGGGTCCCTCGACGTTCTCGGCCTGCCTTTCAGCCGACCGCGCCTCCGCCGCCGTCTTCAGCTCGCCCAGCCAGCCCTACAGACCGGAGGCGAGGATCTTGGCCGCTTGCGGGCACCCGTCTCGACCTGTTTCCCCGTGTGGATCTCCTCCGTAGTCACGCGGACGCCGTCGATGCGCGGCCCTTCGCCGGTCCCGGGGTCGGACTGCCGGAGGCCTGGGGTCGGGCGGGATAGGGGTCGCCCAGCGGAACACCGGGCCCGGTGTGGATGAGGCCGTCGTCGCAGCGCTGTCCAGTGGGATGGCGCCACTCGTGCCGTACGGGCACAAGTTGGGTGGTGGGTCGCGTGGGCGGCTTGGAAAGCGACTACCGGTAGTTCGTCAACCCACATCACCGCCGGGTCAACGAACTACCGGTAGTCGGCAATGTCTTCCTCGGTGGCGATACCCGATCGAATAATTGAGCGGCACCGATCGCCGACCAATGCGGCCTGGAGTGGTGACTGCACCCCCAGTTTCTGAATGACACTTGCCAAATGGGCGCGAACCGTTCGTTCCGCTATTCCAAGTTCTCGCGCCAGTTGCCGGTTCCCCAAGCCGTCCGCCAAAAGCAGGAGCACCTCTCGTTCACGCCTAGTGAGCTGGTCAAGCCCTTGGTGTGCCAGGGCTGTCGACGCCGCGGTTCCCCTCGCGGTCGACTCTTCCGCACGCATAACTACGCTCCGTTATGATGAATTACCCCGAGTGGCGCCACTCTGGTCGTAAGTCACGTCACGCGGGGCCCCGTTTCGACCGATCATAGGCGAGCGGTGCCCCGTTGACGTGCATATAAGCCAACCGCCGTGTGGAAGAGGTCAGTTCACGGCAAGGTGGTCGGCGAGAGTGAAAGCGTCGGAGATCGCGTAGCCCCTTGTTAATCTCGGCGCGGGTCGTGGCCAGGGGCGGCGCCGTCCACCCGCCCCTCCTCCTCGATCATGCGATGTTGGACAGGGCGGCCGCGAGGGAGGTGGGGTTGCGACTGGGCACCGCGCACACTGCCCGGCCTGAGCCGGTGCGACACTGACGGCGGATGGCCGGTACCCGACGGTCGACGACGTGGGCGAGGGAGGTGGACGAGGCACGGGCCCGAAACGTACTGGCCGCGGCGGGAGTGCTGCCCGGCGCGGTCCGCGAGGCACGGCTGCTCGCTCTGGGCGAGAACGCGGTGTTCGCCGCCGGCCCGGCCGGGTGATCCGGGGCCCGTCGACTCTCGGGGGAGTCGACGGGCCCTTTCCCGTGGTCACCGCCGGGGCAGCTCCGCCTCGATGAAATCGGCCGCGCGGCGGGTGCCGCCCTCCTTCTCCATCTCGGCCCGGATGCCGTCGAGCGCGCGGGCCACCTCCGGGTCGTCGACCAGGGCGAGGGCCGTCCGCCGCAGCGCCTCGGCGGTCGCCTCCTCGGTGTCCAGCCGCCGGGCGACGCCGAGCGCGGCCAGCATGTCGGCGTTGCCGAACTGGTCCACGGCCTGCGGTACGGCGATCATCGGGGTGGCGCTCGCCAGCCCCTCCTGGCTGCCGCCGGCGCCGGCGTGGGTGACGAACAGGTCGGCCTGCCGCAGGATCGCGAGCTGCGGCACCCAGGAGTGCACCTCGACGTTGCCGGGCAGGGCGCCCAGTTCGGCCGGGTCGACATGTTGGCCGATCTGGAGGACCAGGTGCCAGCCGGGCAGGCCGGCGAAGGCGCGCACGCACTCGCGGTAGAAGTCGGGCCGCTTGGTGAAGGACGACCCCAGGGAGACCAGGACGACCTTCTCGGCGCCGGCGGGCCGCGTCCACTCCCCCTCACCGGTGCGGTCGCCCTGGCAGGCGCCGACGAAGGAGTACACGCGCTCGTCGACCCGGTCGGCGCACGGCTGGAGGGCCTTGGGGATCAGTACGAGGGACCGGTCGGGGCGGCCCATGAAGGTGTCGGGGTCGAGCGTCAGGCCGTTCTCCTCCAGCCAGGTCCGGAAGCGGGCGTAGTACGCCTGCCCCCGCGGGGTCCGCTTCGGCTCGGCCCACATGGGCTCGGCGACCTCCTCCTCGTACCCCTCCCAGGCGACCAGGTTCGGGGAGAGCGAGACGGCGGGCACGCCCCAGCGGTGGGCCAGGACCCGGGCCGGGTAGGCGGTGATGTCGTGCAGGACGAGGTCGGGTGCGTCGCCCTCGTAGGCGGCGGTCAACTGCGGCAGGGCCTGCATCGCGTCGGCGAGGAACGGCTCGACGTTGTCCAGGAGGGTGGTGCCCCAGGCCGACGGGTCGTCGTCGGGCGAGGGCAGCGTGGAGTTCCACGGCTTCACCTCGGCTCCGGTCGCGGCGACCTTCTCGGCGAACAGGGGCGGGACGGCGTAGGTGACCCGGTGGCCGCGCGCGACCAGCTCACGGATCACTTCCAGGCTCGGGTTCACGTGGCCGTGGGCGGCGATGGAGAACATGGCGATGTGGGCGCGTCGTCGGGTCATGCCACAGACCCTAGGCGAGACGAGACGTCTCGTGCAACCGCAATTCCGGGAAGGATCCGCGCACACCGTCCGACCTGTGCGAATGCGAGACTGATCACCGGCAACGGCAGACGGACGGACGGCACGGAGGCGGCGATGGACGAGGCGGCGGCGCGGGACGTACTGGCCTCGGCGAGGGTGCTGCCCGGCCCGGCCGGGGACGCGCGGCTGCTCGCCCTGGGCGAGAACGCCGTCTTCGCCGCCGGCGACCTGGTGGTGAAGGTGGGCCGGACCGCCGAACTCCTGGACCGGGCCCGGCGGGAACTGGACGTCGCGGCCTGGCTGGCGGAGGCGGACGTCCCGGCGGTACGGGCGGCCGCGCCGGAACCGCTGCTGGTGCGCGGGCACCCGGTGACGGTGTGGCACCGGCTGCCCGATCCGGTGCGGCCCGCCGGACCGGGCGATCTGGCCGTGCTGCTGCGACGGCTGCACGCCCTGCCCGCACCGGCCTTCGGGCTGCCGCCGCGCGATCTGCTGTCCGGGGTGGAGCGCTGGCTGCGGCTGGCGGGCGACGCGGTCGACCCGGCGGACGCGGCCTATCTGCGCGAGCGCCGCGACGGCTTCGCGACGGCGGCCGCGGCCCTCACCCCGCATCTCTTGCCGGGGCCGATCCACGGGGACGCCCTGCCCCGCAATGTGCACATCGGGCCCGGCGGTCCGGTCCTGGTCGACCTGGAGACCGTCTCCGCCGATCTGCGGGAGCACGATCTGGTGGTGATGGCCCTCTCCCGGGACCGCTACGGGCTGCCCGCGCGGGAGTACGACGCCTTCACCGAGGCGTACGGCTGGGACGTGCGGGAGTGGGAGGGGTGCGGGGTGCTGCGCGGCGCGCGGGAGACGGCGAGCTGCGCCTGGGTGGCCCAGCACGCGCCCGCGAACCCCAGGGCGCGCGCGGAGTTCGAGCGCCGGGTGGCGTCCCTGCGGGACAGGGACACGGCGGTGCGCTGGCACCCCTTCTGACGGGGCGCCGGGGACGGGACGCCGGGGAAGCGGCGCCCGGCGCAGTCCCGGCCGGGGCGTCAGCCGGCGGGGGTGTCCGCCAACTCCCGGACCGGCCAGACGCCGTCCACCACGGCGTCCGGCTCGCCCTTGCGGCGCAGGAAGCTCTGGAAGTCGGCCGCCCATTCGGCGTACCACTCGATCTGACGGCTGTGCAGCTCGGCCGGACCGAGGGCGGCGATCTTGGGGTGCCGGACGGCTATCGCACGGGCCAGCCGGGCGGCGGCGAGGGCGTCCGCGGAGGCGTTGTGAGCGGCGTCGAGCGGGACGCCGTACTCGGCGCAGACCGCTTCCAGGGTGCGTTTGCCGCGGCGGTAGCGGTCGGCCCGGCGGTCGATGGTGTACGGGTCGATCACCGGTGCCGGGTCCGCGCCGCCGAGGCGGTCGCGCAGGGACGGCAGTCCGTGGCGGCGCAGTTCGGCGGTGAGGAGGGTGAGGTCGAAGGCGGCGTTGTAGGCGACGACCGGGACTCCGGCGCGCCAGTAGCCGGTCAGGACGTCGGCCAGGGCGTCCGCCACCCGGTCGGCGGGGCGGCCCTCGGCGGTGGCGCGCTCATTGCTGATGCCGTGCACGGCGACGGCGTCGGCCGGGATCTCCACGCCCGGGTCTGCGAGCCACTCCCGGTGCCCCAGGACCTGTCCGTCCCTGACCTCGATCACGGCCCCTGTGACGATGCGCGCCTCGCGCGGGTCCGTCCCGGTCGTCTCCAGGTCGAAGCCGACCAGCAGCTCCTGGTACCAGGCCATGTGTGGCCCCCCTTCTCGGTGGTGCTTTCCCCCAGTGGTCCCCACCTTCGCACGGGCCACTGACAATGCGAGGAGAGCCCTCCCCTTCAGGACACAGGGCGCGAATCCGCCCAGGCCAGCTCGAACTCCTCGCGGTACGCCGAGAAAAGTCCGACTTCTTCCGCCTCGCCCGACTTGACCACCCGGCTGCCGTTGCGCAGCACCAGCACGGGCGCCTCCATGCCGCGCATCCGCCGCAGATAGGACTGGACGACGGCGACGCCGTCGGTGCCGTCGCCGTCGACGAGGTAGGCGGTGAAGCGGGGCGTCTCGTCGTACACCTGGATCTGGAAGGCGCCCGGGTCGCGCAGCCGGGAGCGGACGCGGCGCATGTGGAGGATGTTCATCTCCACCGAGCGGCTCAGCTCGCCGCGTTTCATGCCCAGTTCGCGTTCGCGCCGCTTGACGGCGCTGGAGGCCGGGTTGAGGAAGAGCAGCCGGACCCGGGCGCCTGCCTCGGCGAGCCGGACCAGCCGGCGGCCGGAGAAGTTCTGCACCAGGAGGTTGAGGCCGATGCCGATGGCGTCGATGCGCCGGGAGCCGTCGAAGATGTCCTCGGCCGGGAACTGGCGCAGCAGCCGCACCCGGTCGGAGTGGACGGCGACGACGTCGGCGTACCGGTCGCCGACGAGGTCCTCGACGGCGTCCACGGGCAGCCGGCGCGCGGACGGTACGTCGCCGCTGGTGCCGAGCATCTCCAGAAGCCGTGCGGAGGCCCGCTCGGCCTGGCCGAGGACGGCCTCGGACAGGGCGCGGTTGCGGGAGACGACGTTGCGGGTCACCTCCAGCTCGTCCAGGGCGAGTTCGACGTCCCGGCGGTCGTCGAAGTACGGCTCGAAGCACGGCCAGTGCTGGACCATCAGCTCGCGGAGCTGGGGCAACGTCAGGAAGGAGATGACGTTGTCGTCGGCCGGGTCGAGCAAGTAGCCCTTGCGGCGGCTGACTTCGCGGACGGCGACCGCGCGCTGCACCCATTCCTGTCCGGCGGGGCCGGCCGCGGCGACCACCCAGTCGTCGCCGTGGACGGGTTCGTAGATGGGGCGCAGTACGGCGGCCACGACGGCGCGCAGCCGCTGTTCCACGAGGTTCAGCCAGATGTAGGCCCGGCCGGCCCGCTGGGCGCGGGTGCGTACCTCGCGCCAGGCGTCGGCGTCCCAGTCCAGCTCCGGGCCGATGGAGTTGGTCTCCATCGGCCGGGCCAGGGACACCGTGCCGGGCGGGGCGTCTGTGGAGTTCCCCTCGTGACTGTCGTCACCAGGGGGCAGCTCCAGCCCTCCCGAGCCCACCCGCGCACCGCCTTCCGCTCCCCCGAGCTCTCCCTGTGCCAACGATCAAGGAAGGGTACTCCGGGAGCGGTCGGCGATGCAGCCGGATGGGCAGGTCGTTTCTCAACTTCCGTTGTTCGGACGACCGTTCTGACCCGCGAGGGCGGGCGGAGTGAGCGGATTCATAGCGGTGACGTCGCGGGGGACGATGGAGAAGCCCTGCCAGTGGACCGGCATCGGCTGCTGGTCCTCGTCGCGCGCGATGTGGTGGAAGCCGACGTTGACCCAGGTCACCGGGTGCTTGAGGGTCTGGCCGTTGACCCACTTGTCGACGGACTTCGGGTGACCGGCGCCGCAGGCGAGGGGGTTGTTGTTGGCGTACATCTCACACTTGTTGTACTCGGTGAAGTAGACGTCGTGCTTGGTGAAGGGACGTCCGGAGTACTTGGTGGTGGCGCCGGGGACCAGCTCGTAACTGCGCGGGTGGCCGTCCTTGTTCTTGCCGATGTTGCTGACGACCCGCCACCAGCGCATGTTCTTGGCGTCGCCCGCGAGTTCCTTGGTGACGGGGGTGCGCTTGGTCTTGGCGGTCGGGCCCTGCTGGCCGCTCGCCGGCGGGCTGACGACCGAGTCGTACTGCTCGATCTTGTTGGCCGAGGAGGCGTCGAGGCCGAAGTCCAGCCGCCAGAAGACGTTGTGGCTGTGGCTGGTGGCGTACGCCTTGGCGCCCTTGCCTATCGGCCAGCCGCGGCCGTCGCCCGCGTCGTAGTCGAAGGGTGAAAGGCTGCCGGTGGCACCGACGTTCATGTTGACGGTGCCGTCGTCGGAGAAGCGCCACTCCGTCATGTACTCGTACCAGCCGACCTTGTTGACCGTGTAGACGAGCAGGTCCTTGCCCTGGGCCTGGTAGACCTTGTTGCCGGTGTCGGCCTGCATCCGGTAGGCGTGGCCGCGTGAACGGGTCGTGGTGCACAGGCCCTTGACGTTGGGGTGCTCCGGGTCGAAGGACTCGGGGACCTTCACGGTCTTGATGGTGCCGCCGGGGCACTCGGCGGGGGCCAGATTCACCAGCCCGGAGCCGAAGTTGTAGTCGGTGACGTCGTTGTACTCGTTCTTGCCGTCGTCGTACGGGACGTGGATCTGGGCGAGTTTGGCGCTGGTGAGGACCCGGATCGGCTTGGGTTCGCCGGGCGGCTGGTAGGTCACCTTCTCCAGGACGAGCCCGGACTTGGCCTCGTAGCGCCAGCACATGCGCCAGGTGGTGCCGGTGGAGAGCTTCTGTTCGATGCGGTAGGCGGCGCTGCAATCGGCGGCCGGGGCGGGGGCCGCCTTGGGCTGGGCGACGGCGGGGCCGGCCCCGGCGGTCGCGCCGGCGGCCAGCGCGGCCAGCGACAGGCCGAAGGCCGCTCCCTTGCGGGTACGGCTGATGTGGTTCACGCGCATGTGGACATGACTCCTAGACATGAAGGACACGCGGAGCGAGCGGGAAGGCGGAAAGGGCGGACGCGGCACGGCTCAGCCGGTGAGCTTGACGACCTTTCCGGTGCTGAGGTCGATCACCAGGGACCGCGCGTCGATCCACGGGCCGTTCTTCACCTTCGGCAGCAGGCGCACACAGCGGTGCTTTCCGCAGGCGTCGAGCGCGGCGGGCTGGGCGCCCGGCACCGCGCGGTAGATCATGCTCGCGAGCTGGAGCTGATCGGGCGAGGCGAGCTTGGATCCGGTCGCGTCCTGGTAGTCGGCGCGCAGTCCGGCGCCGAGCGGGTCGGCGATCAGCAGCCGGGCCGCCTCGTCCTGCTCGGCGCTGCTCAGCGGCGGCTGGACCCCGGTCTGGGTGGCGGTGTTCTCCACCTTGCCGGTGTCGAGGTTGACGGTCTTGGTGACCACCGAGTCGTTCTTGTAGTCGTAGAACGTCACGTCGGCGCGCCGGGGCGCCTTCGGGTCGTCCAGTTCGTCGGCCTCGGGCGCGGCGAGGTCCACGCCGAGGCGCTGCGGTCCGCGGTCGCCCTCGACGTCCTGGGCCGCGTTGAAGAGCTGGCGGCTGAGCGCGATGCGCTCGACGCGCTTCAGCTCGTCGTCGGTGAGCGGGTCGCGGCCCGTGCCCTTCTGGCCCTCGGACGGGGCCTCCTCGACGACGCCGGGCGCCACCGCGCCCCCCTGGCCGTCGGCCGCGCCCTGTCCTGTCGCTTGTCCGGCCGTCTGTCCGGCCCTGGTCCCCCCGGTGTCGTCCGCCCCCGCCGTACCCGGCAGGGTGATGCCGACCATCACGGCTGTCGCGGCCACCGCGAGGGCCGTTCCCGCCACCACCTTGCCCAGGTGGCGGCGCACTGTCGTGCGCACAATTGCCCCCTACTCCCCCTGATGCGCGGGAGTACGTCTGATTGCCCCACTGGTTCGGCATACGCCGTATGCCGGCGTATGCGCTGGTCGCCAGGTAAGAGGGCCGTAAGTCGCAGGTGGTTCCCTCACTTTCGGGGAGACTCGGGGGCAAGGCGCCAGCGGCGCGGCGGCACACCTGAAAGAGTCGTTCCATGCAGGTCTGGCCTGGAGAGGCGTATCCCCTCGGTGCCACGTACGACGGCGCCGGAACGAACTTCGCGGTCTTCACGGAGGCCGCGGACCGAGTGGAGCTGTGTCTGCTGCACGACGACGGCTCGGAAACGGCGGTGGAACTACGGGAGAGCGACGCGTTCGTACGGCACGCGTATCTGCCCGGCATCATGCCCGGACAGCGTTACGGCTTCCGGGTGCACGGTCCGTACGAGCCCGCGCGCGGGCTGCGCTGCAACTCGGCGAAGCTGCTCCTCGACCCCTACGCGAAGGCGGTCGCGGGGGAGGTGCGCTGGGGCGAGGAGGTGTACGGCTACCACTTCGGGGCCCCCGATCGGCGCAACGACCTGGACTCGGCGCCGCACACCATGACGTCGGTCGTGGTCAACCCGTACTTCGACTGGGGTGACGACCGGCCGCCGCGCACCGAGTACCACCGGACGGTGATCTACGAGGCGCACGTCAAGGGTCTGACGATGCGCCATCCGGGGTTGCCCGAGGAGCTGCGCGGCACCTACGCGGGGCTCGCCCATCCGGCGCTGATCGAACACCTGACCACGCTCGGGGTGACGGCGCTGGAGCTGATGCCGGTGCACCAGTTCGTCAACGACCACCGGCTGGTCGACATGGGCCTGAACAACTACTGGGGCTACAACACGATCGGCTTCTTCGCCCCGCACAACGCGTACGCCTCGTGGGGCGACCGCGGCCAGCAGGTGCTGGAGTTCAAGTCGGCGGTGCGCGCGCTGCACGAGGCGGGCATCGAGGTGATCCTCGACGTGGTCTACAACCACACCGCGGAGGGCAACCACCTGGGGCCGACGCTGTCCTTCCGGGGCATCGACAACGAGCGGTACTACCGCCTGTCGGAGGACCGCCGCTTCTACACGGACACCACGGGCACCGGGAACTCGCTGCTGATGCGGTCCCCGCACGTCCTCCAGATGATCATGGACTCGCTGCGCTACTGGGTCACCGAGATGCATGTCGACGGGTTCCGTTTCGACCTGGCGGCGACCCTGGCCCGGCAGTTCCACGAGGTGGACCGGCTGTCGTCGTTCTTCGACCTGGTGCAGCAGGACCCGATCGTGTCCCAGGTGAAGCTGATCGCCGAGCCGTGGGACGTGGGCGAGGGCGGCTACCAGGTGGGCAACTTCCCGCCGCTGTGGACCGAGTGGAACGGCAAGTACCGCGACACGGTGCGCGATCTGTGGCGCGGCGAGCAGCGCACGCTCGCGGAGTTCGCGTCCCGGCTGACCGGCTCCTCCGACCTCTACCAGGACGACGGGCGCCGGCCGCTGGCCTCCATCAACTTCGTGACCTGCCACGACGGGTTCACCCTGCGGGACCTCGTGTCGTACGACGAAAAGCACAACGAGGCCAACGGGGAGGACAACCGGGACGGCGAGAGCCACAACCGGTCGTGGAACTGCGGGGTGGAGGGCGAGACCGACGATCCCGGGGTGCGCGAGCTGCGGGCCCGGCAGATGCGGAACTTCGTGGCGACGCTGATGCTGTCCCAGGGCGTGCCCATGATCAGCCACGGGGACGAGTTCGGGCGCACCCAGCGGGGCAACAACAACGCCTACTGCCAGGACAGCGAGCTGGCGTGGGTGGACTGGCCGCGGGACGGCGACGAGCTGCTGGAGTTCACCCGGGCGCTGGTGTGGCTGCGCCGGGAGCATCCGGTGTTCCGGCGGCGCCGCTTCTTCCACGGGCGGCCCGTGGAGGGCACCCACGACGAGCTGTCGGACATCGCCTGGTTCACCCCGGAGGGCGAGGAGATGGTCCAGCGGGACTGGGACCGGGCGCAGGCGTCGGCGATGTCGGTGTTCCTCAACGGCAACGCGATCTCGGAGCCCGGCCCGCGCGGGGAGCGGATCGCGGACGACTCCTTCCTGCTCCTTTTCAACGCCTCCTCCCGGCCCCTGGAGTTCGTGGTGCCGGTGGACCACGGGCGGCAGTGGCAGGTGGTCGTCGACACGGCGGACCCGGCCGCGGTGCCCCGGGAGGGCGGCCGCAAGGTGCAGGCCGGGGACCGGCTGACGCTGGTGGACCGGAGCATGACGGTCCTCCAGCGGCCCGCGTAGCCGGGACGACGGGGCGACGGGCGGGCGTGACGACACGCGCGCGTGCGGGCGGCGACCCGGCCGGGGGCACCCGGTCGGGGCCCGGGTGACACGAATCGGGGCCGGGCGGGTACGTAGGGTTGCATGACCCCTGCGCCCGCTGTCCCCGTCGTGCCCACGGCCACCTACCGGTTGCAGCTCCAGCCCGCGTTCCCGTTCGCCGCCGCGGCGGCCGCGGTGCCGTATCTGGCCTCGCTGGGTGTGTCCCATCTGCATCTGTCACCGGTCCTGGAGGCGGTGCCCGGCTCCCTCCACGGCTACGACGTGGTCGACCACACGCGGGTGCGTGCGGAACTCGGCGGCGAGGACGGCCTGCGGGAGCTGGCGCGCACCGCGCGCGAGCACGGGCTCGGCCTGGTCGCGGACATCGTCCCCAACCACATGGCGATGGCCCCGCGGCACAACCGCGCCCTGTGGGAGGTGCTGCGGGAGGGCCCGAAGTCGCCGTACGCGCGCTGGTTCGACATCGACTGGGAGGCGGGCGGCGGCCAGGTGCTCGTCCCGGTGCTCGGCGGTCCCGTCGGCGCCGAGCTGGAGCACCTGCGCGTCGAGGACGGCGTCCTGCGCTACCACGACCACGTCCTGCCGCTGCGGGACGGCACCGAGGAGCTGCCCCTGCCGCAGCTCCTGGACGCCCAGTGGTACCGGCCGGTGTGGTGGCGGCTGGCCCGCACCGAGCTGAACTACCGGCGGTTCTTCAGCATCTCGGAGCTGATCGGGGTGCGGGTGGAAGACCCGGAAGTGTTCGAGGCGACCCACGGCACGATCCTGCGGCTGCTGCACGAGGGCGTGCTCGACGGGCTGCGCGTCGACCACCCGGACGGCCTCGCCGACCCCGACACCTATCTGGAACGGCTGCACGAGGCCGGCGGCGGCCGCTGGACGGTCGTCGAGAAGATCCTCGCGGACGACGAGCGCCTGCCGCCCTCCTGGCCGGTGGCCGGCACCACCGGATACGACGCCCTGCGCCGCGTCGACGGCCTGTTCACGGACCCGGAGGGCGCCGGGGAGCTGCTGGAGCACTACCGGCGCTTCGCGGCCCCGCAGACGGACCGGGGCGGCGACTGGGCGGCCACCGCGCGCAGGGCGGCGTACGCGGTGCTCTCGCACGAGCTGGCGGCCGAACTGGACCGGCTGACCCGGACCGCCTCCCGCGTGTGCGCGACGTCCCACGACCCCGCCCTGCGCGACCGGGCGCCCTGGGCGCTGCGCACGGCGCTGGTGGAGCTGCTGGTGCGGCTGGAGGTGTACCGGCCGTACGCCTCGGGCGACCCGGCGGCCGTGGTCACCGAGGAGGCCGCCGAGGAGGCGCGGCCCGCCTTCGTGGTGCCCGAGGAGGCGGGCGCGGTCGACGTGGTGCGCGCGCTGGTGCTCGGCGGGACGGGTCCCGCGCGCGCGGAGTTCCGGGCCCGGTTCGCGCAGACGGCGTCCGCGCTGCGCGCCAAGGCGATGGAGGACACGGCGTTCTACCGGTACGTGCCCTTCCTCGCGGCGAACGAGGTGGGTGGCGAGCCCGGTGCCCCGGGGGTGTCCCCGGCGGACTTCCACGCGTACTGCGCGCGCGTGCAGCGCGACTGGCCGGCCGGCGGAACGGTGGTGTCGACGCACGACACCAAGCGCAGCGCCGACGTGCGCGCGGCGCTGGCGGTGCTCACCGAGTGCCCCGGACGGTGGGCGGAGGTCCTGGCCCGGGCCACGCACGCGGAGGAGGCGGAGCCGGACGGGCAGCTCGCCTGGGCGGCCTGGCAGACCGCCTTCGGGCTCGGCCCCGCGGACCCGGAGCGGATCCGGGAGGCGATGCTCAAGCACGCGCGCGAGGCGGGCCTCTACACGACCTGGACCGAGCAGGAGCCGCCGTACGAGGACATGGTGGCCGCGTTCGTCACGGCGGGGCCGTGCGGGGTGCCGGGGCGGCGGGTGGCGGCCCTGCGCGAGGAGCTGGCCCCGCACATCCGGGCCAATGTGCTCGGCACGGCGCTGGTCCATCTGACGATGCCGGGGGTGCCGGACGTCTACCAGGGCACGGAGCACGAGTACCTGGCGCTGGTGGACCCCGACAACCGGCGCCCGGTGCGTTTCCCGCAGCCGGAGCCCGCCGGCGGAGGTGAGGCGGCCGGGGAGAGCGTGAAGGGTTCGGTCACCGCCGCCGCGCTGCGGCTGCGCCGGCGGCGGCCCGAGGTCTTCGGCACGTCCGCGTCGTACGAGCCGCTGGTCGCCGAGGGGCCGGCCGCCGCGCACTGTCTGGCCTTCGCGCGCTCCGGCGAGGTGGTGACGGCGGTGACCCGGCTGTCGCTGCGGCTGGCGGAGGCGGGCGGCTGGGGGGAGACCCTGCTGCCGCTGCCGCCGGGGCGGTGGGCCGACGCGCTGGCCCCCAAGGGGACCGGGCGGGAGTTCACCGGGCACGCGCGCGTGGCGGAGCTGTTCGAACGGCTGCCGGTGGCCCTGCTGGAGCGGGTCGGCTGAACGGGAACCGGTGACCCGGCCCTGCGGCCGAAAAGTGCCGACGGCATAGGCGCGCGGCGGTCCGGCCCGTGCGCCTCTGCCTCCGGGCGCCCCCTGGCGCCGCCCCGAGGGACCACTTGACAGTTCACCGGGGCCGTGGGGTACTGCGGAATGCGAGCAGGGTGGACATAACGGGGGTGAGTCTCCTGCCGGTGCTGCGTTACCCGACGGTGACCGAACTGACCAGCGCCGCACGGGCGCTGACCGCCCAGTACCCCGGCCTGTGTGTGCTGCGGCAGGTGGGTCTCTCCCGCGCGGGCCGCCCGCTGCACCTGCTGTCGGTGGGGCACGCGCGGCGCGCCGTCCTCGTCGTCGCGGGGGCCCACGCCAACGAGCCGACCGGTGGCCCGACCCTGCTGGCCCTGGCGGAACGGGTGCTGCACGAACGGGAGTTGCGCACCGGTACGTCCTGGCACTTCCTGCTGTGCGCGGACCCCGACGGGGCGAGCCTGCACATCACCCCGGCACCGCGCAGCCTGTTGGAGTACCACCTCGGCTTCTTCCGGCCGGCCGGGCCCGAGCAGCCGGAGTGGTCGCCGGCCGTGCTGCCGCCGGACCGGCTGCCGCCCGAGACCCGGGCGCTGACCCGGGTCATCGACGAACTGCGCCCCTATCTCCAGGTGACGCTGCACGGCACCGATCTGGGCGGGAGCTGGGTGCAGTTGACGCGGGACATCCCGGGGCTCGCGGAGCCGTTCGCCAAGTCGGCGGCGCAGCTCCACATCCCGGTGGAGACGGGCGCCTCGGACGCCGCGGGCTGGCCGGCGTCCGGTCCCGGCGTGCATGTGATGCCGGACCCCGGCGCGGAGGCGGCCTACCCGAGCATGCCGGACGACGCCCGGCACAGCACCTGGTACCACGCCCACCGCTACGGCGGTCTCACGGCGGTCGTGGAGGTGCCGATGTGGGCGAGCGACCTGGTGGACGACCCGGCGCCGCATCCCGCCCCGGCGGCGGCGATCCGGCGCCTCGCGGAGCGGCTCCAGCGGGACGCGCGGGAGGTGGAGCGGGTGCTCACCGAGGCGCTGCCCCGGCTGGAGGGCGACGAGGGGCCGCTGCTGCGGGCCGCCAAGTGGGCGCTGGAGCTGGTGCCCGGGCTGGCCTCGGACTGGATCCATGTGCCGCCCGCGGACACCACGATGGCGTACGTCGGCAGTGTGGACGCCTTCGCGCGCCGGCTGCCGCTCCGGGCGGCGGCGATGCTGTGGCGGGTCCTCCAGGAGACCGACGACCACGCGGCCCCACGTCTCGAACAGCTCGTCGAGACGTGGAGCGACGCGTTCGCCGTCCGCTTCCGGGCCCGCTGGGTGCCGCTGGAGCACCAGGTGGAGCACCAGTCGCGGACGGTGGTCGCGGCGGCGCTGCACGCGCGCGAGGGGGCGGCGTAGGACATACGCGCGTGAGCCCTACACCGCCCACGCTCCCCCGGTCACATCCCGGACGTCGCCGCCCCCGCCCCCGTCAGCTCGGCCAGGTCCGTCAGGTCGACGAGACCCGCCATGTCCGCCAGGCCGGCGGCCCCCGCCAGGTCCGTGCCGTCCCCCGCGTCCGTCTTGTCGAGGGCGAACACCGCGCCCGTCAGCGCCTCCAGTTCGCAGTCGTTGCCGTAGGTCTGGCTGAACTCGACCGGCTGCCCGCCCCACCGTCCGCTCGCGCGGGCCGTGACCGGGGCGTAGAGCATCGCGCAGATGGCGCCGGGCCGCGGCGCGAGCCGGGCGGGGTCGCCGTCGGCCGCCGCGAGCTGTCCGCACGCCTCGGCGGCCCGGGAGTGGCCCTGGGGCGGCGCGCACAGCAGCACGGCGCTGCGGGTCTCGCCGGACTGTCCGGTGCCCCGGGTGACGGTGAGCCGGAGCCAGTCGCCGGGGCGCGCGTCACCGGAGGCCGCGTGGGCCGGGACGGCGGCCGCGGCGAGGAGGAGGACGGCGGCGACGGCGGGAAGGGCGCGCCGGCGGGGCGCGGTGGGGAGGAAGTGCGTCATTCCCGGTGCATCGGCACGGCGGACCGGGTCCCCCAGTGCGGCTCACCCGTTCGTGCGCGCGGCGCGTGCCGTCCGGCGAGGTCGAAGGCGGCGAGCACCACGCGCGCCTGGTACTCGGCCTGGCGGGCGACGGGGATCCAGCGCGCCCCGCTGTCGTCGCGGTAGGCGGCGCACCAGGCGTCGATGAGCCGGTCGAGCACGGGCAGCGCGCCGGCCGGGTCGCGGCCCGCGCGGGTGACGAGCTGGTGCAGCAGGCCGGCGGTGCGTACGGCGATCCGGCGGCCGGCGATCCGCAGGGCGGCCAGATGGGCGTTGGTGAGCGGCGGCAGCGGACGGGCGGGGTCGGTGGTGGCCGGGTCCCAGGCGTCGGCCAGGCCGGGGCAGACCAGGAGGTAGTCGTCCACGGGGGCGAGGAGGCGCGCCGCGTCGGGCGTGCCGCCGAGGTGGGGCCGTACGCGCGCGAGGAGGTGCTCCAGCACGCGCGCGTCGTGGCGCAGGGCGGTGCTGACGGCGTGCAGCGCGGCGCCGGGGTCGGCGGGCGGGGCGCCGTCCTGGACGCCGGGCACGCCCCACATGGGCGCCTCGACGACGGCGGTGACGGTGCCGTGGCGGAGCGGGTGGCACCAGGTCGACTCGACGGCGGCCTCGGTGATGGCGGCGGCCAGGCCGCGCGGGCGGGGCCGGGGGATGCGGTAGACGGCGGGGCCCAGCCGGGGCCAGTACAGGGTGTCGTAGGGGCCGAGTTCGCGCGGGATGCCGAGGCGGGCGGCGGCGTGTGCCATCCGGCGGTCGAGGCCGGGCAGGTCGCGGGTGAGTTCCACGAAGCCGCCGCCGACGTCGACGCCGTGCAGCGAGCACTGGAAGAACGGTTTCAGCTCGTCCTGGAGGCGGAGCAGGGCCCGGGTCTCCGGGAGCGCGGCGGCGGCCGCCCCGTCGGGCAGCCACTCGGGCTGTTCGTGGAAGCCGGGCCGGAAGAAGTTCCGGAAGTAGCGGCCGAGGCTGTAGGGGCCGGTCAGCCAGCCCTCGTTGCGGCGCAGGCCGTCGGGGTCCAGGCAGAGCAGCAGGTTCCAGGTGGCGTCGGCGCCCTCGGTGAGCCGGGGGTCGGCCAGGACGCGTTCGGCGAGGCGCAGCACGGTGGCGCCGCCGACCGGTTCGTTGGCGTGCGGTCCGGCGACGACGAGGGCCTGCCGGGAGCCCCGGCCGAGGGAGAGCAGCCACAGGGGGGTGCCCGCGCGCGAGACGCCGACGCGGCGCAGCCGGGCGTCCCGTGAGCGGCGGCCGGCCAGGAGGGCGGCGCGGGCCGCGAGTTCGTCCACGGTCGGGTAGCGCGGGAGGGGCGGCAGGGGGCACACCTCCACGGGGCGGCGCCGTCGGTTCACCGGGCGTGTCCGGCATACGCACAGTGAGTCATCGGCCAGGGGTTCGTCAACACCGCCCCGGACGGGGGGACTTGAGCCTCGCGGGGCCGATGTGGGGGTCTGTCCGGGTCAGTTCACCGAGAGCCGGAACGCGATCCGGCCGAAGGCGACCATGTCGCCTTCGCGGACCACGGCGGCGCCGATGACCCGACGGCCGTTGACGGTCGTGCCGTTGGTGGAGCCGAGGTCGCGCAGCACCCACATGCCGCCCTGGCGGCTGAGTTCGGCATGCACCCGCGAGACGCTCTCATGGGTCAGCCGCAGCCCGCTCGCCGGGTCGCGGCCGATGCGCAGGGCGTGTTCGGTGCCGGGGTGCGGCAGCAGCAGCTTGGGCAGCCGCTCGGCCTGCCAGGCCCGCCGCAGCCGTACGGTGAACCCGGACACCGCCTCCACGCTCCCGAAGATCACCCGGGACAGCCGGCTCTCCTTGGGCAGGTCGGCGGTGAGCGCCACGAGTTCCTCGGAGCGGCGGGCGGCGAGGGCCAGCTCCATGCGCCGGATGAACGTGTCGTGCGACAGGCGGCCCATGGCGACGCCGTCACGCAGCACCTTCAGCGCCTTGTCGCGCTCCACGTCCGACAGCCGGGCGGGATACGCGTTGAACTCGAAAGACGACGTCACGCTCGTGATTGTCGGTCAGTGAACCCCGGGTGTCCAGAAAACGAGTGAACGCCCGCACGCGCGCGTGGCCGACGCCACCCTGTGCAATGGGGGTGTTTCAAAAGCGGATCGATCCCCGGTGCAGCACGATGGACGCACGCCATCACGCTCAGCAGACGAAGGGGAACCGTCCGTGCAGTTCGAGGTGTGGGCACCGCAGGCCGATCGTGTGACGCTCCGGTGCGACGGCGTCGCGAGCGCGCTGGAGCGCGATCCCGAGCGGGCCGGCTGGTGGACCGGCGAGGCACGCGCGCAGGACGGGTCGCGGTACGGGTTCGCGCTCGACGACGGCCCGGTGCGCCCCGATCCGCGCTCGCGCCGCCAGCCGGACGGCCCGGACGGTTTGAGCGCGGTCGTCGACCACGGCCGCTACGACTGGCGCGTCCCGTGGCCCGGCCGCGCCCTGCCCGGGGCGGTCCTCTACGAGCTGCACGTGGGCACCTTCACCCGTGAGGGCACCCTGGACGCGGCCGCCGGGCGGCTCGGGCATCTCGCGGCGCTGGGCGTCACCCATGTCGAGCTGATGCCGCTGTGCCCGTTCCCCGGCCGGCACGGCTGGGGGTACGACGGGGTCGCGCTGTGGGCGGTGCACGAACCGTACGGCGGGCCCGAGGCGCTGAAGCGGTTCGTGGACCGGGCGCACGAACTCGGCCTGGGTGTCGTCCTGGACGTCGTCCACAACCATCTCGGGCCGTCGGGGAACTATCTGCCGGAGTTCGGGCCGTACTTCACCGACCGCCACCACACCCCGTGGGGCGCGGCCGTCAACCTGGACGCGCCGGGCTCGGACGAGGTGCGGGCGTTCCTGCTGGGCAGCGCGCTGGCGTGGCTGCGGGACTACCGGCTGGACGGGCTGCGGCTGGACGCCGTGCACGCGCTGGCGGACACGCGCGCGTACCCGTTCCTGGAGGAGCTGTCGGCGGCGGTGGACGCACTTGCCGCCGAGACGGACCGGCCGCTGTTCCTGATCGCCGAGTCCGATCTGAACGACCCCCGGCTCGTCACGCCCCGCGAGGCGGGCGGCCTGGGGCTGCACGCGCAGTGGAACGACGACTTCCACCACGCGCTGCACACCGCGCTCACCGGCGAGTCCCAGGGCTACTACGCCGACTTCGCGCGCGCCCCCTTCACCGCGCTCGCCAAGACCCTGACCGGCGGCTACTTCCACGACGGCGGGTACTCCGGCTTCCGGGGCCGCCGGCACGGCCGCCCGCTGGACCGGACCCGGATCCCGGGGCACCGGCTGCTCGGCTACAGCCAGACCCACGACCAGATCGGCAACCGCGCCCAGGGCGACCGGCTGTCGGCGCACCGCTCCCCCGGCCTGCTGGCCTGCGCGGCGGCCCTCACGCTGACCGCGCCGTTCACGCCGATGCTGTTCATGGGCGAGGAGTGGGCGGCCGGCACCCCCTGGCAGTACTTCACCGACCACCCCGACCCCGAGCTGGCGGAGGCCGTACGGCGGGGCAGGCGGCGGGAGTTCGCGGAGCACGGCTGGGCCGAGGACGAGGTACCCGACCCGCAGGACCCGGCGACCCGCGACCGCTCCTGCCTGGACTGGTCCGAGCCGGAACGCGCACCGCACGCGCGTGTGCTGGCCTGGTACCGGGAGCTGATCGCGCTGCGGCACACGCACCCGGACCTCACGGACCCCGACCTCACCGACATCAAGGTCGCCCATGACGCCGAGGCCGGCTGGCTGGCGTTCCGGCGCGGAGACGTCCGCGTCGCCGTGAACCTCGGCAAGGAGACCGCGGAGATCCCCCTCGGCACCCGCCCGGCCCGGATCCTGGCCGCGTGGGAGCCGGTGCGGGGGCCGGGCGAGGACGGACTGCTGCGGGTGCCGGCGGAGTCGTGCGTGGTGCTGGAGCAGGAGTAGGAGCAGGGGCGGGGGCGAGCGCCCGCGGTACGGCTGTGCGGCGATACGGCTATACGGCGTCCCCTGCCGGGTCTCCCTCGTCCTCGTCGCCTCCGTCCTCCCGGAACTCGGTCACCCGCTCCAGCAGGATCGCCTCCCAGGCCCGCCGCAGCCGGTTCCGCAACAGCGGCAGGGGCTCGTCGGCGCCGTGGCCCTCCAGGCGTTCGGCGAGGCGGACGACGCTGTCGCAGCGGGCCAGCCAGAGACCGCGCAGGCACGGGCGGGCGCCGTAGCCGGCGAGGGTGGCGGCGCGGACGGCCGCGCCGGAGCCGACCGCGAGGGCGAGTCCGGCGATGTCCTCGGCGGGGTCGCCGAGGACCGCGTCCGTCCAGCCGAGGACGCCGCGCACCCGGCCGTCGGCGCTGACCACCAGGTGCTCGCCGCGCAGCCGGTGGTGGACGAGGACGGACGGGGCCGGCCGGGCGGCGAGCTGGGCCGCGCCGGGCGGGGTGAGCTGGTTCAGCAGGGCGGCGTCGAACTCGTCGGCGCGGGCGAGACGGCGGGCGGCGGCGACGGCCATCCGGCGCAGCGCCTCCAGGGAACGCGGGGCGGCGCGCGGCACGCCGAGCGCGTCGGCCTGCCGGGGCTGCACCTCGCGCAGTCCGCCGAGCAGCCCGGCGAGGTCGGCCTCGCCGACGGCGGACACGTCGTGCTCCTCGGCCGTACCGCCGGGCAGCCTGGTGTCGAGGGTGTAGGCGAGCCCCGGGGACCACTCGCCCTGGGCGAGGCCGGTCGGCAGGGCGACGGGGACGTGCGGCCGGACGAGGTCGCGCAGCCGCAGTTCACGGCGCTGCCGCGCGGAGGCGTCCCGGTCGGGGGCGAGCCGCAGGACGTGCCGGGGGCCGACCCACCAGGTGTAGGCGGGCTCCTCGGCGCGGACCGGCCGCACCTCGGGGCCCGGGCCGCCGCTGCCGCTCTCCTCGACGAGCGCGCGGACCAGCCCGCGGACGGTGTCCGCGGTGGGTACCGGTGCCTGGGTCATGGTCGCGCCGCTGCCGTTCGGGTGGGTTCCGTCAGTTCCGGGCTCCTGAGGGGTCGCGGGGGTCAGTCCACGAGGACCATCTCGCGGGTGGTGTGGTTGAGACGGCGGCCGCCGTCCTCGGTGACGGTGACGATGTCCTCGATGCGCACCCCGAACCGGCCGGGCAGATACACGCCGGGCTCCACGGAGAAGCACATGCCGGGCACGAGCGGCCGCTCCTCGCCCTCGATCATGTAGGGCGGCTCGTGGGTGGTGACGCCGATGCCGTGGCCGGTGCGGTGGATGAAGTACTCGCCGTACCCGGCGTCGGTGATGACCGCGCGGGCGGCCCGGTCGACCTCCTGGCAGGCGACGCCGGGGCGCACGGCGCGGAATCCGGCCTCCTGGGCCTCGCGGACGAGGTCGTGCACCCGGCGTTCCTCGTCGGTGGGTTCGCCGACGTGCACGGTGCGGGAGGTGTCGGAGCCGTAGCCGTCCTTGAGGCCGCCGAAGTCCAGGACGACCATGTCGCCCTCCTCGATGACGCGTCCGCCGACCTCGTGGTGCGGGTTGGCGCCGTTGGGGCCGGAGGCGACGATGGTGAAGTCGACCTGGGAGTGCCCGAACCGGCGCAGCAGCTCGGCGAGTTCGGCGCCGACCTCGGTCTCGTGGCGGCCGCTGAAGCGCACCTTCCTGATCTCCTCGAAGGCCCGGTCGGCGGCCTCGGCGGCGGCCGCCATCAGCTCCAGCTCCGCGCCGTCCTTGACGGCCCGCAGCATGGGCAGCGCCTCGGTGAGGGAGGTGTACGAGGTGGCGGGCAGCGTCCGCTGGAGGCCCAGCAGATGCATCGCCCAGGCGTTGTCGCTGATGCCGAACCGGCCGGACGCGTCGAGGAGGCCGGCGGTGGCGGCGTAGGGGTCCTTGCCGTCGGTCCAGTCGCGCAGGGTGAGCGCGGGGGCGCCGGCCGCCTTGGCGGCGTCGGGGGCCTCCAGGGTCGGTACGACGAGGACGGGGTCGGCGCCGGGGACCAGGACGAGCAGGGTGAGCCGTTCGGTGGCGGCGGTGGGCGCGTAGCCGGTGAGCCAGACGAGGTCGGGGCCCGGGGCCACCAGGAGTCCGGCGAGGCCGGCGTCGGCGGCCTGGCCGGCGGCCCGTTCCATACGGGCCCGGTAGTCCTCGGCGGCGAAGGGCGCACGTGCGATGCCGGTCATCCGGGCCTCCCTGGACGGACGTGGTGACTACGGGCAGCATCCTGCCCGCACTGCGGGGGCCGCGCGAGCCGGTCGCACGGGTTTTCGCCCCGCGCCGGGCCCGGAGAGCGGGTCGGGCCGCCGTCCGACGGACACTTCGTCCCGGTGGGCGGCTTTCAGGTGACGACGCCGGGCACGACGCTCAACTGCTGGTGCGCGCCACTCTCATGACGGACGGTCAGCTCGACCTCCTCGCCGGGTCCGGCCGCTCGCACCGCCCGCAGCAGGTCGGCGGCCGAGTCGATCCGGGTCCCGCCGAAGTTCAGCAGGACGTCACCGCGCACCAGACCGGCCCGGTAGCCCGGCCCGGGGACGTCGACGGCGACGATCCGGGCGCCTGCCCGGTCCGCGTCCATGACCTCCACTCCGAGGGTCGCCCGGGCGGCGGGCGCCTCCGCGGGGGCGGGCGAGGCGGGCGGGGCGGCCGGGCGGGGCGGCGCCGTGGACACGGAGGCCCGCTGGAGTTCCGCGAGCCTGCTCATGCCGATCACGGTCGCGCCGACCGTGCCGAGTCCTACGCCGGTCAGGACGAGGACCGTGCCGACGAGCAGCCCGGTCAGCAGGGTCGCGAGCCGCCGGTGCCTGCGGCGGGCGGCGTGCGGGCGCGGGGTCCGGCCGCCCGGGTCGGTGTCGTCGCCGGGCTCCTGGCCGGGCAGCGGCTTGGGACGCAACGCGGTCTGTTCCATGGATCGCCTCCGGCTGGTGCTCTACCCGGCGCGACGGCGCCCGACCTGCCACGAACGAGTGAGACTGACCCAGGGTCAACGGCGGTAGTCGCGGCCCCGCGGCCCGCTCAGCCCCGGGCGGACAGCGCCGTCACGAGCGCGGCCGCCGCACCCGTCGGCGTACCGGCGTACACGAGTTCGATCCGGTGGACGACCCGGGGTGCGGTGAGCGGGACGGCGACGGCGCCCGGGACGCCGGCGGCCACCGTGCGGGGCAGGACCGCGAGGCCGTGTCCGGCGGCGGCTAGGCCGGTCAGGGCGCGGACGTCGGTGCCGTCGTAGCGCAGGGCGGGCCGGAAGCCGCGGCCGCCGTTCGCGGCGCGCAGCTCCTCCAGCGGCAGGGCGGTGTCGGGGGCGTCCAGCCAGCGCGCGTCGGCGAGGTCGCCGAGCCGCAGTCCGCCGCGCCGGGCCAGCGGGTGGGCCTCGGGCAGCAGGACGCAGACCGGCTCCTCCGCCACGCCGTAGGTGGTCAGCGGGGCCACGTCGGGCAGCCGGAGCGGGTCGCTGGGCGCGGCCAGGCCGTCCACCAGGCCCAGGTCGGCCGTGCCGGCGGCGACGGCGGCGGGCACGGCGGCGCGGGCCGGTACCCGCAGGGTCACCCCGGCGGCCGGGAGGGCGGCCAGGACCCGGGGCGTGAGGGCCGTCGGCGCGGCGGCCAGGGTGAGGCCGAGGTCGGGCGCGGCGGCCAGCCGGACGACGTCGGCGCGGGCCGCTTCCAGGCGCAGCAGCAGGGGTCCCGCGTGTTCGAGGAGCCGCTCGCCGGCCGTCGTGGGCGCGACCGGGCGGCGGGTGAGCAGGGGCGCGCCGAGGTCCTGTTCGAGTGCCGCGATGTGCTGGGAGACGGCGGACTGGGTGTAGCCGAGTTCCCGGGCGGCCTCGGAGAAGGAGGCCAGGCGGGCGACGGTGACGAAGGTGCGCAGGAGGTGCGGGTCCATGCCGCCACCCTCTCATCAGTTCTGCTGATGGAGAGTGCAGTGATCATCGTTGGACGTGAACCGGGGCGCCCGCCCAGGATGAGGTCCATGACTTCCAGCACTGCTCAGATCGCCAAGGTCGCCCTGGTCGGCGACCGCTCCCCGAACGTCGTCTCGCACACCCGTATCCCGCTTCTGCTGGACGCCCTGGCCGAGCGGGACCGGCTGGTCCTGGACACCTACTGGATCCCTTCCGAGGACGCCGAGGCCCCGGACGCGGTGCGCGGCTTCGACGCGGTGTGGGTGGTGCCCGGCAGCCCCTACCGCAGCGAGGCCGGGGTGCTCGCCGCGATCCGCACCGCGCGCGAGGACGGCGTCCCCTTCCTGGGCACCTGCGGCGGCTTCCAGCACGCGCTGCTGGAGTTCGCCCGGAACGTGTGCGGGCTGCCGGACATCGCGCACGCCGAGAACGACCCGGACGCCCCCGACCCGCTGCTGGCCCTGCTGGCCTGTTCGCTCGAAGGCCACGAGGACACGGTGCTCCTCACCCCCGGCTCGCTCGCGCACTCGGTGATCGGCGCGGAGCGCACGGTCGAGCGCTACTCCTGCCGCTACGGCCTCGCCCGCCACTTCGACACCATCACCGCGCACGGGCTGCGCTTCGGCGGGCACGACACCGACGGCCAGGTGCGGATGGCGGAGCTGCCCGGCCATCCCTTCTTCCTGGCGTCCCTGTTCCAGCCGGAGCTGTCCGGCGACGGCTCGCGTCCGCACCCGATGGTCCGGGCGCTGGCGCGAGCCGCGGTGGAGCACGCCGCGCGGACAGAGCGTCAGCCCGTGTGACCCTCGCCGTGGCCGCCGTGCGCCCCGCCGTGGTCGAACTTCAGGGCCTCGGGCGGCATGACGACGAACGGCCGCATCATGCCCATGTCCTCGTGTTCGAGGAGGTGGCAGTGGTACATGAACCGGCCGTACGCCCCGTCGAACTTGCCCATCACGCGCAGCCCTTGCGGGCCGGGCACCTGGAAGACGTCCTTGTGGCCCAGTTCGTTGGGGGCGAGCGGGACCGGGGTGTCCGGGTCGAGCCGCACCGGGGTGCGCGTGCCGCCGAGGGCGAGGTCGAAGCCGGACGCGTCGTAGGCGTCGCGGCCGAGGACCTGGAAGTCGGCCAGGTGGATGTGCATGGGGTGGAGGATCGGCGAGAGGTTGAGGAAGGTCCACTGCTCGTGGGTGCCCTCGCCGATGGTGAAGCCGAGACCGTCGTTGAACGTCCGTGCCGTACGGCGGTACGTCTTCGTACGGCCGTCGGCGCCGGTCACCTGGATGACGCCCTCGGCGGGGACCTGGACGTCGGCCGGGTCCTCGACCTCGGCCATCTCCCAGATCTCCGGGTGGCCGCCGGAGCCCTTGGTGCCGGGCGGGGTGAGCACGATCAGCCGGTGGCCGTGCGGGATGTCGTGGCTCATCCGGCGGAAGGACCCCGAGAGCACCTCGGGCAGCGCGAAGGAGTCCTCCTCGCAGGTCTCGCGGACCCGGAACTCCATCACCTCCGGGTAGCGCACCCCGCCCAGCGGATCGGGCGTTCCGGCCGGCGCGCCCGGCCCCTTGTCGACCAGCCGCAGCCGGCGGCCGCCGAGCGCGCGGAAGTCGACCAGCAGGTCGAAGCGCTCGGCCGGGGCGGCGCTCAGCACCGGCAGGGTGTCGTCGAAGTCGACGGGCACCGGGCGCGGCAGCAGTCCGCCGTCGCTGCCGATCTGGTGGACGACGCCCGTCACCGGCCGGTCGTCCTCGTCGATCAGGACGAGGTTGTAGATGCGCGCGTTGGACGCGTTGACCAGCCGCAGCCGGTACCAGCCGTCGTCGACGTCGGCGTACGGCCAGATCCGGCCGTTGACCGTGGTGTACGGGCCGAAGAACGGGATGGACACCGGCTTGCCGGTCTCGGGGTTGGACTGCTGGACGATCAGCGTCTTGTGCAGGAGCCGTCCGTTGAGCCGGCCGTCCTCGTCGGTGTCGAGGTTGCGGTCGGCGATCAGCAGCGGGATCTCCCGGTCGCCGGAGGGCAGGCCCAGGGCGTCCTCCTCGTCGTCACGGACGAGGTAGGTGCCGTACAGGCCCGCCATCACGTTCCACCGGGTGATGTTCATGGCGTGGTCGTGGTACCACCACTGGGTCGCCTGGTGGTCGTTCGGATACTCGGAGAGCTGGGCGTCGCCGAAGCCGACCGCGTTGTCCGCCCAGCCGTCGTTGCCGCCGCCGGTCTGCGCGCCGTGCAGATGGGTGACGGACCAGGCGGGCAGCGCGGCGACGTCCTTGTTGGGTTCGACGCCGCCGCGCCCCGGTTCGGTGTTCGGTGCCGGGGTGCCCGGCGGACCGAGCGGCACCTCCACGGAGGTGACCGGGTACTCGCTCCCCTTGGGGATGCGGTTGGTCCAGGCGATCCGGACGCGCTGTCCGCGCCGGACCTCGATGGTGGGGCCCGGCACCTGGCCGTCGTAGCCCCACATCAGGGTGGGCGGGAGCTGCGGGTGCAGACGCACCCAGGTGGGGCGCAGGGCGATCTCGGTCTCGCGCGTCACGTCATCCGACGCGGGCCGCAGGACGGGCGGGACGGTCAACGGCGCGGCGAACGGAGTCAGTTCACCGGGCGCCGGCGCCTGCTCCCGCTCCTTCGCCAGGACTTCGTCCGCGAGGACTCCGTCCGCCAAGACGCCGTCGGTCTGGTCGATCCGGTCGTCGCTCTGCTCGATCATGTCGGTCAAGGTCGAACACCCCCGTGTTCTGTCGGTCGTTCCCCTTGCCCCATGAGACGCCCGGCGCCCCTCCCGAGTTCCCCGAATGCCCTATTCCGTATATGAAAGTCCGGAAAGCATCAGGTGTGGGGGCGGAGTGGCCGAAGAGCGGTCCGGGACGAACCCGTGCGCCCGGCTCGCCAGGTAGGCGGACTTGTAACGGTCCACCCGGCGATGCCAGTTGAGGATGCCCGACAGCCAGTTCTGGAGGTCGGCCACATAGGCGTCCATCGCCGTGCGCGCCTCGGCCGGCAGGTCGAAGTCGTCGTACAGGACCGGGAGTTCGTGGGCGACGATGTGCTCGAACTGCTGCATGCGCTGGGTCATCAGGTCGTGGACGACGGCCAGCGCGGCCGGATAGTCACAGCCGAAGAAGTGCTGCACGACGAGGATCGCGTTGTGCATCTCCCCCTCGTACTCGATCTCCTTCTGGTACGAGAACACGTCGTTGGTCAGGCACGCGTAGTCGATGGCCGCGTTCTCCAGGGCCTGGACGGGCCCGGTGCGGTAGATCTCGGGCGGCACGGCCGGGCCCAGGCCCATCCGGCACAGGCTCAGGGTGAGGTCGGAGCCGAAGGTCGCGCGGCGCATCTCCAGATAGTCGACCGGGTCGGGGACGCGGTTCTGGAGCTGGTTGGACAGCTCCCACACCCAGCTCTCGGTCATGGCGTCGACCGCGTCACGCAGGGTGCGCCGCTGGTCCGGGGTCATCGCGGCGGTGGTGACGGCCCACAGGTCGATCAGACCGCGCTCCATGGCGTTGACGGGGACGACGGGCGCCTCCTCGCCGTCCACCGGCATACAGGCCGACAGCCGGGCCGTGGTCAGCCGGGCGGCGGCGAGGTCACGGCGGCCGCCGAACACCAGCGGGTAGTAGTCGTCGCCGTAGGTGCCCCAGGCGAGCCAGCGGGCGCTGAGGTCGAGGGCCTCCGGGGTGGCGTCCGGGTCGAGGCCGGCCGAGCAGAGCGGAAGGTCGTAGGCGGCGAGCTTCTCCTCGTCCCAGACGCCCTCCTCCAGCATGCCCATGGTGTGCATCCAGGCGGTCAGCCGCGGCCGGCACGCCTCCAGGTGCGGGCTCAGCTCGACCTGGTACGGCATGTGGAAGTCGGGCAGCAGCGAGGGGCCGACCTTCTGGAACGGCACGTGCGCGTACGCGCGCAGACGCTCCGCGGCGGCCGAGGCGAGCAGCGCGCCGACGTCGGCGGCGGAGGTGCCGGGGCCGGTCAGCCGCTGCCACGGTGCGGCGGAGACCGCGCCGCCGTTCATGTAGCGGCTGGAGCGCATGTGCCATTCATGGCCGCCGGACTGCCAGTCCTGAAGTCCCTTGGCGTACGCGGCGACCGCGGCCACCTCGTCGGGCCGCAGCCCCTTCTCCAGGGCGACGGCGGGGACTTCGGTGAACGCGGTGTGCTCGAACTGGTGGAGACGGGAGGTGAGGACGTCGTTGACGGTGTCGGCGGCCTCCTGGGTGGTGCAGCCGAAGAACGTCTCCAGGACGAGCACGCCGTTGCTGTTCTCCCCCTCGTCCTCCACCTCGCGCTGGTAGGAGAACAGGTCGTTGCGCAGATGGACGGCGTCGGAGAACGTCTCCATCAGCACCCGCAGCGGCCGCGTCCCGGCGACGGCGGCGGGGACCTCGGCGGTCGCGTACTCCACGAGACCGGCCGACCAGGGGGCGCCGCCCACCTTGCGGCGCATCTCGATGTATTCGACCGGGTTGGCGATCCGTCCCTCGTTGATGTTGGACAGTTCCCACATCGACTCGTTGAGCAGATGCTCCGTCGCGACGGCGAACCGGGCGCGCCAGTCCGGCGACATCGCGGGAATCGTGCGCGCCCACAGGTCCTTCAGGCCCGCCTCGACCGGGTTGAGCGGCTCGGGGACGGGTGTCGACGGGTCCAGCGGCATGAACAGCGGGAGCCGGTCCAGGTGCGCCTTGCCGGCGGCGCGGTCGGGGGTGCGCTTGAACATGTCGAGGAAGTGGTCGTCGAAGAAGAACACCCACACGTACCAGTCGGTGATCAGCGACAGGGCGGGGCCGTCGCAGTCGGGGTGGGTGTAGGCGCAGAGCAGACCGTAGTCGTGCGCGTCGAGATCGGCCTGCTCCCAGATCCCGGACCCCTCCAGCATGCCCATGTCGCGCGCCCACCGCGTCGAGTGCGCGCGCGCCTCCTCGACATGCGGGTTCAGCCGCGCGGGGTGCGGCAGGTAGAAGTGCGGGAGTTCGAACGGCTGCTTCATGGCCGGGCCCTACCCGTGCCCTTCGGCACCCATCCGCACGGCACCACATGATCACACCATCCAGTGAATCGGGCGGGAAGGGGTGCGCGGGGCGGGAGTTCGGGGTGGACCCCCGGGTCCCCCAGGTCCCCTCAGGGGCGCACCTGGACGAGGGCGTGGGTGCCGCCGGTGCGCCAGCGCTGTTCCTCGGCGGCGACCAGGGCGGCCTCGGTCCGGGCGGAGAGGCCGGTGATCACATCGGACTTCAGGGTGCGCAGGGCGGCCACCGGGCCGGGGAAGTACGCGGTGACGTCGGCGAACGGGGTGGTCGGCGGCCAGCGGCGGTCGCCCACCAGACGGCGGTAGTTGAGGTCGCCCTTGACGAGGGTGAGGGCCGCCCCGGCGAACTCGGCGCGCAGGTCCGGCGGGAGGTCCGTGAACGGCAGCGGGGCGGCGGAGAAGGGGTGGGCGCGGACCGTGAGGGTGCCGTCCGCCACGGCCGCCCACAGCCGTCGGCCGTGCTCGGCGGCCGCTCCGGGCGCGGCGGTCAGTCTCCGCAGGGCGTCGACGACGTCGGCGGGCGTGGCGTCGGAGATGTAGTACGGGTACGGCTTGACGTGCAGGACGACCCGTCCGGCCCGGCCGGTCGCGAGGAGGTGCGCGGCGAGGAGGAGGTCGGGGATCAGCTCACGGCCGGCGTTGTCGGCGATCAGACAGACGGTGGGTGCCTTGTCAGCGGGTGGGAGCAGAGCCCACAGCGCCTCGCTGTCGTCGGCGACCAGTGCCGGTACCGCGTCGCGCGCGGCGGCCCCGCTGTCGGAGAGGCGGAAGCCGAGGTCGGCGCGGTTGCCCCAGAGCGAGCCGTGCAGCAGGGCGCGGGCGCGTTCGTCGGCGGGGCGGGTCTCCAGGGCGTCGAGGGCGGCCAGTTCCTCGTCGGTCTCGGGCGCGTCGAGTTCGGCGAGCTTGAAGGGGCGGAAGGGGTCGATGCCCTGCCAGACACCGGGCCCGAAGTAGCCGACGGCGTCGAGGAGTCGGCGGTAGAAGTAGCTCTCGGACCACAGCCACGGCACGTCGAACCAGGACCGGCCCACGTATCCGTCGAGGCCCCACTCCCGCCAGTGGGCGAGGTCGTGCGCCTCGGCGGGGAGCGGTTCGATCACGCCCTTGGTGCAGCTCTCCAGCAGCGCGTCCAGGGCGTGGTGGACGGCGGGGTCGTAGGGGAAGGCGTCCCGCACCTGCCGGATGATCGCCGGGTGGCGCTCGGCCAGGACGCCGTGGGGGAAGGAGCCGGGCTCGTCGCCGAGGATCACGGGCGGCGGGGCGGGGGTGTCGGGCATGCGGCTCACCGTACCGCGCGCCCATCGCCTTCCCGGGTCGTCCTCGCCGCGGCCGTCAGCCGGCCATGATCTCCCGTTCCAGGCGGGCGGCCAGGGTGAGGTAGCGGGGGCGGCGGGGCACCGGGACCAGGCCGCGGATGAGGACGTGCCACATCTCGGCCATCCGGCGGGGCAGCCGGGCGGCGGGTTCGCGGGAGCGGCCGACGACCCGGGTGCCGACGAAGAAACAGACCAGGGAGTGCGCGACGGCGTCCACGTCGACGTCGGGGTGGATGTCGGACTCCTTGACCGCGCCGACCAGCCGACGGCTCATCAGGTCCAGCCATTCGGTGAAGGGATGGCGCAGCGGCGGCTTGACCGCGACTCCCCCGGTGGCGAGGCGGAGCCCCGCGCGGGCGATCGGACCCTCGACCGACAGCCGCGCGAGGCCGAACGTGAGGCGCATCAACGCTTCGAGGGCGGGATAGCCCCGGTCGTCGATGTCCCCGGCGACGCGGCGGGAGGCCTGGGACTGGAGTTCCATGATGGCGTGCGCCAGGTCCTCCTTCGCCGCGAAGTGGAAGTACAGGGCGCCCTTGGTGACATGGGCGTGCTCGACGATGTCACTGAGGCTGGTCGACTCGTAGCCGTGCCGGTCGAACAGATCGGCTGCGGCCGTGATGATCGTCGCGCGGGTCTGTTCGGCGCGTAACTGCCTCGCCATCGAGTGGACTCTCCCGGGGCCGGTAAAGAACGGGTCGTGCCGTTTGTTTCTTACCCCCTGTACACAATAGCTCACGGCGTCGCGGTGCCCACCAGGCACTCGAAAAACGTCGACTCCCCCTGTGTGCCCACGACTTGCAGGCCCGTCGCGTCGTCGCCCTTGATGTCGATCCACAGGGGTTCGTCCAGCTCGGCGTACTGGTGGAAGCGCGCGTGGTACGCCACGGGCGCACGCCCCGCGGGACTGTGCAACCGGGCCGCCTGGCGGGCGGCTTCGAGGAGCAGCATGCCGGGGACATGGTCCAGCGGGTGGTCGAAGAAAACGGGGTGTGCGGTATCTACTCGCAGTCGCCAGCGGTCGGGGCGTCCGGTCGCGGCGAGGACGACGTCGGTGGGCAGGGGGCGTTCGACGGTGGCCGGCGGCAGCCCGGGCGGCACGGGCGGTACGGTCACCGAGTGCGGGGTGCGGCCGCCGCGCAGTCTGCGGTAGACGGACGGGCCGACGCTGGTGAAGGCGACGTCCGCGAAGGCGACTTGGCCGCCGTCGCGCAGGACGCGCGCGGTGTAGCGGGCGGAGGTCAGCCGGCGGCCGCGCAGGGCGACGTCCGTGAACGCGATCTCGATCTCGGGTTCGGCCGGGAGCGCCCCGACGGCCAACCCGCTTGCCTCCGTGTCGACTTGGAACTCCTGGAGGACGAACTGATGATCCAGGGGTACCTCGTACTCGGTATGCGCGAGGAGCGTTCCGGCCTGCCGGACGGACTCGACGACGAGCAGCGGGTCGTAGGCCGTCCAGTCGGGGGACACGTGTAACCCGTGTGCTCGCGGCCACTGCGCGGACACCGTGAAGCGGTCGGCGGCCGTCCGCCGCCAGCCGGTGAGCAGGGTCTCCGCGACGGCCGCACGGTGCACCAGTTGGCGCGGCACGGTTGCGGTCAGCGTCGGAGCGTCGGCAAGCTGCCGTGGTCGAGTCATGTCTCTCCCTACGGGTCCCCACGGTTCCCACGGTCTCCCGAAGGCAACGGCAGACGGCGGACCGTCCGCTCCGGTTGGCGTTAGAGTACGAGGCGACCGGTTTGTTTTCAATGAGATCAGTCGACGGCATCCTATGATCGGGCCGGACCAGTGGACGATCGGTGGGAACGGCCAACTAGGTGCCGTTAAGGGGCTCTTATGGCGAAACAGGAGCGCGCCATCAGGACGCGCAGGGCGATCCTGGAAGCGGCCGGCGCGGTCTTCGACGAGCACGGCTACACGTCCACCACCATCGCCATGGTCCTGGAGCGCGCCGAAGTCACCAAGGGCGCCCTGTACTTCCACTTCCCGTCGAAGGAGTCGCTGGCCCGGGCCGTGCTGGACGAGCAGGTGCCGTTCGGGGCCGTGCCGCCGCAGCCGTGCAAGCTCCAGGAGATCGTCGACATGACGTTCGTGGTGGGCCAACGGCTGCTGGGCAACGCGCTGTTGCGGGGCAGCGTACGGCTGGCGGTGGACCAGGAGACGCCCGCCGGGGTGGATCACGGGGAGCCGTTCCTCCAGTGGGCGCGGCGGTTGACGACCTTGCTCGAAGTGGCCCGTGACCGGGGTGAGTTGCTGCCGACGGTGAAGCCGCCGGAGACGGTGGAACTGCTCGTGGGCGCGTTCACCGGCGTCCAGTTGATGTCGCGGGCGCTGACCGGCCGGGCGGATCTGGGCGACCGTCTCGCGGTGCTGTGGAAGCACATCCTGCCGAGCATCGCCGTGCCCGGCCTGCTGCCGGCCCTGGACGCGCGGGCGGACCGGGGGCTGCGGGTGCTGGCCGCGTCGCCGGAGTGGGCGGAGGAGCACACCAAGGAGCACACCGAGGAACGCGCCGCCTCCTGAGGACACCTCTTGAGGACGCCCCCTGACGACCGCCCCTGAGGGCGCCTCTTCAGGACAGACGTGCGGCGGGCCGGCCGGTGTCCATCCACACCGGCCGGCCCGCCCGTCGTTCACGGTCTAGAAGGTCAGCTTCCAGCCGTTGATCCGGCCCGTGTCCTGCGCGGCGGTGTCCTGGACGCGCAGCTTCCAGGTGCCGTTGGCGGTCTCGGAGGAGGCGTTCACCGTGTACGTGGTGACGACGTCGTCCGCGGAGTCCGAGGAGCTGGCGGACTTCAGCCGGTAGGCGGTGCCGTCGGGGGCGACCAGGTCGATCACCAGGTCACCGCGGTAGGTGTGGGTGATGTCGACACCGACCTGGAGCGCGCTCGGGGCGTTGCCGGTGCGGCCGGTCACGGTGATCGGGGACTCGACGGCGGCGCCCCGGTCCGGGATCGCCACCGCGGTGCTGCTGGAGAAGACGGTGCCGGTCGAGCCGCCGGTGCCGGTCACGGCCGCCACGGTCTTCGCGGCGTCCGCCAGACCCGCACCGCAGCCGCCGGAGCAGGCGCCGGGCAGGGGACGGGCGTTGTTCTTGATCGCGGCCTCGATCTGCGCCGGGGTGAGCGACGGGTTCGCCGACTTCAGCAGCGCGACCAGGCCCGCGATGTGCGGGGTGGCCATGCTGGTGCCCTGGTAGTAGGCGTAGTTCTCGGTGGACGGCGTCTTGGTGCCGGAGTTCAGCGTGGACAGGATGCCGTTGGCGGTGCCGGTGCTGGTCTGGCCGCCGGGGGCCGAGATGTCCACCAGGGAGCCGTAGTTGGAGTAGGACGCCTTGGCGCCGGTGCGGTTGGTCGCGGCGACCGAGATGACGTTGTTGCAGTTGCCGGGCGAGTGGTTCGCGACGTTGTCGCTCTCGTTGCCTGCGGCCACCACGACGGTCGTGCCGCGGTTCACGGCGGCGGTGATCGCGCTCTGGGTCGCCGAGGTGCACGCCCCGTCGCCGCCGAGGCTCATGTTGATGACCTTGGCGACATTGGCGTTGGCGGGGACACCGGAGACGGTGCCGCCGGACGCCCAGGTGATCGCGTCGATGATGTCGGAGTCGTAGCCGCCGCACTTGCCGAGGACCCGGACCGGGGAAATCTTCGCGCCGTACGCGATGCCCGCGACACCCTTGTTGTTGTTCGTGACGGCGGCGATGGTGCCGGCCACATGGGTGCCGTGCCAGGACGAGGAGGCGGCGGGGACGCCGGAGCCGCACTCGTTGGCGTTGTACCAGTCGCCCGGGTCGGCCGGGTTGGCGTCGCGGCCGTCGCCGTCGGCGGAGACGGCGGTGTCGCCGATGAAGTCGTAGCCGGCGACGACGTTCGCGGCCAGGTCGGAGTGGGCGACGTAACCAGTGTCGATGACGGCGACGGTCACACCGGCGCCGGTGGTGGTGGTCCAGGCACCGGGCACGTTCATGCCGGCCGTGGACTCGAAGAGGTCCCACTGCTTGGCGTACTCGGTGTCGTTGGGGTCCGCCTTGGGGGTGTTGAGGCGGTCCGGGACCACATAGGCGACCTGCGGGTCGGCCCGGTAGCGGGCGACGACGTCGGCGACGTCCGCGCCGGTGAGGTTCTCGCCCAGGTCGACGAGGGCGGCGCCGGTGCCGAGCCGGCGGCTGAAGTCGAGGTCCTCGCCGGCCTGTTCGCCCTTGGCGGCGGCGTCGGCCTTCGCGGCGGCGTTCGACGTGGCCTCGGCGGCACCGGACTTGTAGCCGACGATCAGACGCTCGGCCGGGGTGCCGGGCGCGGCCTCGGTCTGTGCCGCGGGAACGGCGGCCGCGGCGGCGGACGAGCCGGGGACGACGGCGTCCTGGGCGGCGGCCGACGCGGTGGACGCGACGGTGAGCAGGGCGGCGGAGAGCGCCGCGGCGGATATCAGCTTCCGCCGGGGAGCGGGTGTGGGGCGCAAGGGCGTGCCTTTCCTGGCCGGCTCCGGGCAGCGCGGAGCGGCGGTCGAGACGCTTCGACGTCGAAGCGGAGGGGGGTGGGGCGCGAGGGCCGGCCAGAACGCGGCAGCGGACTCGTCCAGGGGTTACCTGTGGGTCGGCTGTGGTGGAACGATAGGCAAAGAAAAGGTCACAGGGATACAGGGGAAACCCTCGATCCGGCCGGAAACCCACCCTCCACCTCGGCGACTTGACCGCCGATGCCCCGCTTCGGCCCCTACGGCGGGGGCGCGTACCGGCCCTTCGCCGCGGTGAACGCGCCGGGCCGGATTCCCGTACTGGAGCGGACAGACCGTTCCCGCCGGCCGAGGAGACCTCCCCGATGCCCCGGATGACCGCACACCGCACCGCCGCCCTGGCGGCCGCCGCCGTGACCCCGCTCCTGGTGAACCTGTGGGCCGCGGGTCCCGCCCTGGCGCACGGCGCGCCCACGGATCCGGTGAGCCGGGTGTACGGCTGCTCCCCGGACGGCGCGCAGAACGGCAGCGCGGCCTGCCGGGCCGCCGTCGCCGCGAACGGCTCCCCGTTCACCGCCTGGGACAACCTGCGCGTCCCGAACGTCAACGGCCGGGACCGGCAGACCGTGCCGGACGGCAAGCTGTGCAGCGGCGGGCTGCCCGCCTACAAGGGCCTCGACCTGGCGCGCTCCGACTGGCCGTCGACCAAGGTGACACCGGGCGGGACGCTGCGGATGACGTACGCGTCGACGATCCCGCACACGGGCACGTTCAAGCTGTATCTGACCAAGCAGGGCTACGACCCGTCGCGGCCGCTGACCTGGAGCGACCTCCCCGACCGGCCGTTCGCCGAGATCAAGGACCCCAAGCTGACGAACGGCGCGTACCGGTTCGCCGCGCAGTTGCCGGCCGGCCGGACGGGCCGTCAGGTGCTGTACACGATCTGGCAGAACACCAGCACGCCCGACACGTACTACTCGTGCTCGGACGTGGTGTTCCCGGGCGGCGGCACGGGCGGCGGGGCCGGGGCGCAGCAGGGCGGGACGGCGACGAAGAAGCCGTCGGCGTCCCCTTCGGCCACGCCCACGGCGTCCGCGTCGCCGTCGTCGTCCCCGTCCCCCGTCTCCGCGAGCCCGTCGGCGTCGACCGCGGCGGCGGGGACCGGCGACGGTGCGAAGTCCGCCGCCGACACCGGGCAGGGCGCCCCGGTGGCGAACGCCACCGAGGCGGGTTCCGGACCGTCCACCCGCCTGCTGGCGGGTGGCGCGGCCACGGTGCTGGCGCTCACCGGCGCCACGGCGCTGTTCCTGCGCCTGCGCAGGCGCTGAACCGCTGTACGTCGAGCGTCAGTTGACGCTGACCGCCGCGCCGCCGCTGGTCACCGGGGCGTACTTCGCGGTGAAGTAGCCGTTGGCGAAGCACAGCGAGGAGCCGGACGACTTGGTGAACTGCTGGGCGGTGAAGGTGATGCTGCTGTCCGTGTTGTCGGACGTGCCGGTCAGGCTGGGTGCCTGGTAGACGCAGTTGATGGAGCCGAGCAGGGTGCGCAGCACCACCGTGGTCTGGATGGTGGAGCCGCTCGCCGGGGTGACGGTGAGGGTGCCGTCCGAGGAGGCGCTCGCCGTGTAGGGCAGGTTGTTGACGGTGATGCTGGTGACGCCGAGGACGCCGACCACGTTCGCGGAGCAGTTGCCGAAGGAGTGCGCGGTGAGCGACTCGGTGGCGGTGCCGGGCGCCTCCGGGTTGTCGGTGACGGTGGCGGCGAACTCGGAGCCGGCACAGGTGACGCCGCTGGTGCCGGTCGCGCTGGAGTAGAGGGTGGCGTTGGTGCCGGAGGCCAGCGACGCGTTCAGGACGTCACCGACCGCGACGTCGCCGCCCGCGGTGGTGAGGACCGCGCCGGCCGCCGCGGCCGGGGTGATGGCCGGAAGCGTGAGGGCGACAGCGGTGCCGACGACAGCAAGGAGGGGGCGAATACGCATGCGGGTGCCTCTTTCTCAACTGATGACGCTCATGGGGGAGTTGTGGGGGTCGATGGGGGTGATGGGAGGTCGATGGGGGGTGATGGGGGGGATGGGTGATGGGGGGATGGCGGTCGACGGGGCCGCCGTCGCCGGGCCGGGACGTCTTCTCCGTACGTGAAGGACCGGTGACGGCGGCCGGGCGGGACCGGCCGGGGCCGGCCGGAAAGCACGGGGGGGTGGGTACTCTCCGGCCGGCCGCGCCGGTTCCGTGGGGGGATGCGGACTCGTGCGCCGGCGGCCCGTCGCGGGGACGGAAACCGCCGGTCGTGATGCGAACGTCCGGGACGCGGCGGAGCACGCCGCGGGAACGGATCCGGCGCCACGGATCCGGGCTGGGGCCACCGAGAGTTGTAGACCTGATACTCCGTCAACGTCAATACTTTGTAGGTAAGTTGGCGATGAACACGGTTTTTCCACAACTCCCTTGACCCCTTGGTGTAACCATCGGTAACTTCCTCGATGGCTACTGCCGCGTAACCAGAAAGCCCTTACGTCCTCCGGGAGTCGCAGGGGCGGTGCGCGGCAGCCGCTGTCCGCGCCAGGACAACGCGCCACTGAAGCCCACCTCGCACGACTTCAGCGCATGGGAGCAGACATGGCCTCGTCCTCGGACGTCACGTCGTCCGCCGAGAACACCCCCGGGGAGCCGGAGAACGGATCCGCGGCCAGACGCGGCCGGGTCCGGCTGCGCCGGGCCGCGGTGATGGCGGTGCCCGCCGCCGCGGTCGCCGCCGCACTGGCGGTCCTCACCGCCGAGGGAGCCCTCGGGGTGCAGTTCGCGATCTCCGGCATGCCGTTCGTGGTCACCGCCGACAAACTCGAAGGCGAGGGGTTCGCCCAGTTCGGCGGCCTCGACAACATGATCGAGAACAGCCCCAACGAGGGCGACACCGGCGGTCAGGTGCTGGTTGTCACCTCGGTCGTGAAGAACGGCAAGCTGACCAATCTCTGCCAGAGCGTCGACCTCGGCGGCATCCAGCTCGTGCTGACCGCGGGCGACGGCTCCACGCCGGTGAGCGTGAAGAACCTCGCCATCGACTCCGACGACATCACGGGCAACGCCGAGTTCAACAACATCGAGATCGGCCGGGACTCCAGCACCTTCGACAAGGTGCCGATCAAGGGCCCCGAGGGCGTATACGGCCAGCAGGCGGACAGCGTCGTCATCACCGACCTGTACCAGCACAACTACGCGGCCACCGCCGCCGTCTTCAAACTCCCCAACCTGCACATGCGGTTCGGCGGCAAGGGCTGCCCGCAGTGAGCCGCGCCCGGCGGTGGCGGGACGGCCTCGGCCGGGGGCGGAGCAGCTTCCGGCAGTGGCGGGGCCGCCGGCCCTTCGCGGGCGGGGTCCTGCTCACGCTGGCCGGCGGGGAGATCCTGCTGACCATGAAGGCACCGCTGCCGGTGATCCTGCACGTCGGCATGCAGGGCCTGGCGGGCTATCTCCTGCCGGCCCTGATGGTGCTCTGCGGTCTGCTGATCCTCTTCAACCCGGCCCAGCGGCTGTTCTACTCCGTGGTGGCCGTGCTGCTGTCGCTGGGCACCTGGCTCACGTCGAACATCGGCGGTTTCGTCGTCGGGATCCTGCTGGGGGTCGTGGGCAGTTGTCTGACCTTCGGCTGGCTGCCCGACCAGGAGCCGAGGGTGAGCCGCCGCGCGCGGCGCGCTGACGCCGGAACCTTTTCGTCGGTCCGATAGTTTCTACATTGCTGTAGAGGCATTTGGATCACGAGCGTCAGGAGCGCACATGGCCCTGTGGGACCGCATCAAGGAGTCCGCGTCGACGATGCAGACCCAGTTGACGGCGAAGAAGAACGACCTGAAGAGCGGTGCCTTCCGGGACGCGAGCATGGCGATGTGCGCCCTGGTCGCGGCGGCGGACGGCACCGTCGACCCCTCGGAGCGGCAGCGCGTGGCCCAGCTCATCGCGGGCAACGAGGTGCTCCAGAACTTCCCCGCCGACGATCTGCGCCGCCGTTTCGAGGCCAACCTCGACAAGCTCACCGCCGACTTCGCCTTCGGCAAGGTGAGCGTGCTCCAGGAGGTGGCCAAGGCCAAGAAGAAGCCGGCCGAGGCACGGGCCGTCGTCCAGATCGGCATCGTCATCGGCGGCGCCGACGGCCACTTCGACAAGGACGAGCAGGCGGTCGTCCGCGAGGCGTGCTACGCCCTCGACCTGCCGCCGCACGAGTTCGACCTCTGAGCGACCCCACCTCCGTGAGTCCCGGGGGCGGGCCGGACGCACCACCGGCCCGCCCCTCGGGACGCACGGTTGCGGGGGCGGTCGTAGGCCGCACGGCACCCCGGCGGCGGCAAGTCCTCAGGTATGTACGGGCGTTCACTTGACTACCGGTGGTCACTGGCGGTTGGCTCCGAGCCTACGCACGGTCTCCCCCGGTGCCCCACCCCCGCGCACCGGCGGAGCCGGCCCTTCCTCCTGCTCTGCCGCACAGCGAGGTGCAGCCCCCCATGACCACTCCCCGCGCCACCGCCCCGGCCGTTCTGGCCGCCGTCTGTTGTCTTCTCCTCGGTCCCCTGCTCGCCGGCTGCACCGCCGGCGCCTCCCCCGGTCCGGACTCCGGCGCGGCGGGCCGCGCGCCCGGCCGGATCAAGGTCGTCCTGATCACCCACGGGGCCGAGGGCGACGTCTTCTGGGAACGCGTCCGCAAGGGCGCCGAGGCGGCGGCCGCCAAGGACCGCGTCGACCTCACGTACGCGAGCGACGCCGACGCCGCCGGACAGGCCCGGCTGGTGCGGGACGCGATCCGCGACAAGGCCGACGGCATCGCGGTGACACTCGCCAAACCGCGGGCGATGGCGAAGCCGGTGGCCGAGGCCCGGGCCGCCGGGATCCCGGTCGTCGGCCTCAACTCCGGTATCGACGCCTGGCGTTCGGCCGGACTCCTGGAGTACTTCGGCCAGGACGAGAGCCTCGCGGGCCGCGCCGTCGGCGACCGGCTGGACGACCTCGGCGCCGAGCACGCCCTGTGCGTCATCCACGAGCGCGGCAACATCGCCCTGGAGGCGCGCTGCGCTGGCGTGAAGAAGACCTTCGCCGGGCGCACCGAGATGCTCTATGTCGACGGCACCGACATGGACGCGATGACCGCGGCCGTGACGGCGGCGCTGCGCCGCAGCCCCGACGTGGACGAAGTCATCACCAACGGGGCGCAGTTCGCGCTCGCCGCGGTGACGTCGGTGAAGCGGGCGGGCAGCGGGGCCCGGGTCGCCACCTTCGACCTCACCGGGGAGCTGGTCGAGGCGGTCCGCGACGGCAGGGTGCAGTTCGCCGTCGATCAGCAGCCCTATCTCCAGGGCTATCTCGCCGTGGACGCGCTCTGGCTCCACGAGACCAACGGCAACGTCAGCGGCGGCGGTGTGGCCCCGGTGCTGACCGGCCCCGCCTTCGTCACGAAGGCCGATGTCGCCTCGGTGGCCCGCTTCGCCGCCAACGGCACCCGCTGACCGCTAAGTTGGCCCCGCCCGGACAGCGCGTCCGGCATGCCTCCCCGCTAGGACGACCATGTCTGCACGGACCGGTGCCCGGCGCCGCCGTATCGGCTCCATACGTCTCTCCCTGATCCTTCTCGCCCTGGTGCCCGGCGTCACCCTCGCCGCGATGTGGAGCGTGACGACGATCCAGATGTTCTCGGAGGGACTGCGGCTGCGCGCGCAGACCGAACTGAGCCGGTCGACCGGCGCCATGGGCACCGAGGCCACGCTCGCGCTCCAGCGGGAGCGCAGCCTGTCGGCCGTGTGGCTGGCCACGCCCGAGGGGGCCAGGGCGCCGTTGGAGGCGGCGCGGCTGCAGACGGACGAGGCGGTCGCCCGGCTCGTCTCGCGGGCCGACGACATCCAGCAGGCGCCCGCCCGGGTCCGGGACCGCATGTACTCGGTGGTCGCCTCCGTGAGCAGCCTGGAGTACTACCGGGGCCAGGTCGACGACCCCACCGACATCACGGCCGCGCAGGCGCTTGACCAGTACACCTCGATCATCGACGACCAGATCCACGCCTTCCAGGAGCTGTCGCAGGTCGACGACGGCGACCTCGCCTCCCAGGCCGGACCGCTCGTCGCGCTGGAGCACGCGGCGGAACTGGTCTCCGAGGAGGACCTCTACCTCACCCTGGCCGGACCGCGGCGGCGGATGGACGAGCCGACCTGGGCGGCGTTCACCCAGACCGTGAACGCGCGCCGCTGGCTGGTGCGGGACCAGATCGTCCCCACCCTCACCGGTTCCACGAAGACCAGGACCGAGAAGATCCTGCGGAGCGCGCAGTGGCGGACCCTGGAGGCCATCGAGGACCAGGTGCTGGCAGCCCGGCCGGACCGCACCGCGGACGGCGACATCCCGCTGCCGGACGTGGGGAGGCAGTGGCGGGCGGCGCTCGTGAACGTCTCCGACGCCTACTCGGCGCTCATCCGGCAGGAGACCGGGGCGCTCCTCACCCGCAGCGCGGACGACGCGACCGGGCTGCTGGTCAAGGCGGGCGCGCTGAGCACCGGCGGTCTGGTGGCGCTGCTGCTGTGCGTGGCGATGTCCTGGCGGATCACGCGGTCGCTGTCCCTGCGGCTGCGCGGGCTGCGGCTGGCCACGCTGAGCCTGGCGCAGGAGCGGCTCCCCGACGTGGTGACGCGGCTCGACCGGGGAGAGACCGTCGACGTGGACTCGGCGGCCCCGCCCCTGGACTACGGTGGCGACGAACTGGGCCAGGTGGCCCAGGCGTTCAACACGGCCCAGCGCACCGCCGTGCACACCGCGGTCGAACTCGCCGACACCCGGCGCGGCTTCCAGAAGGTCATCCTGGGCATCGCCCGGCAGAGCCAGAACCTGGTCAACCTCCAGCTCGGCAAGCTCGACACCCTGGAACGTGCCCACCGGGACCCCGAGGTGCTCAAGGGGCTGCGCGAACTCGACTCCACGGCCAGCCAGTTGCGGCGCTATCAGGAGAACCTCGTCATCATCAGCGGGGGCCGGCCCGGCCGCACCTGGCCCGAGCCGGTGGCGCTGGCCGACATCCTGCGCGGCGCGGTGGGCGAGGTCGCCGAGTACCGGCGGGTGGAGGTGCGCGCCGCGGAGGAGGCGGCGATCGTGCCGCCCGCCGTGGCCGACGTGATCCATCTGCTGGCCGAGCTGATCGACAACGCGACCTCCTACTCACCGGCACCGAACCCGGTCGAGGTGCGGGCCGCGCCGGCCGCCGAGGGGCTGGCCATCGAGGTCGAGGACCGCGGGCTCGGTCTGTCCGAGGAGGACTACGCCTCCTTCAACGCCCAGTTGGCGGTGGAGCCGGCCTTCGACGTGGTGGCGCTCGCCGACGACCTGCGGCTCGGCATGTTCGTGATCGCCCGGCTCGCCACCCGGCACGGCATCTCCGTGACACTGCGCCCCTCGGCGTACGGCGGCACGACCGCCCTCGTGCTCCTCCCGCCCGACATCGTGGTCCGCGACGAGCGGCCCCGGCCCCCCGCCCCGGGCCCGGCACCGCTCCCCCGGCGGACCCCGCGCACTCCGCGAACTCCCCGGCCTCAGGGCACTCACCGGGCGAACCTCGTCGTCGAACCGCGCGCGGAGGACCACGAATCGCTCAACTCTCTTGCCGTTTCGGACGACTTCACGGCAGAACGCGCCGCCTCCTCGCTGGGCGCGTTCCAGCGCGGCACGCTCCAGGCCCGCGCGGAAGACGCAGAGGACACCGACGCGGACGCCGACACAGACCCGGACGCGGTCACCGACCCGCCGAAGACCCCGACCCCCCTCCCTCCCGCCGACCGCTCATGAAGGACACCGCCATGACACTCCCCGTCCCCGCCACCAACCCCCAGCTCGACCAGCTCCTCACCGGCCTGGTCGACCGGGTCGCCGATGTGAACCAGGCCGTCGTGCTCTCCGAGGACGGGATGGTGGTGAGCAAGTCGACGGGGTTCCTGCGCGAGGACGCCGAACGGCTGGCCGCGACCGCGTCCGGTCTGATGAGCCTCAGCAAGGGCGTCAGCATGGACTTCCGGGGCGGCCCGGTGCGCCAGGCGCTCATCGAGATGGCCCACACCTATCTGATCCTCACCTCGGCCGGACCGGGGGCCAATCTCGTCGTGCTGACCGGCTCCAAGGCGGACGTCGGCGTGGTGGCGTACCAGATGAACATGCTGGTGAAGAAGATCGGCGAGCACCTCAGCGCGGCGCCGCGGAACGGTCTGGGCGGGATCTGATCGCACTCAGCGGGCTGTCGCCGATTTCCGGCCAAGCCCGCTGAGCCGATTGACGCCCCTCGGCCTCACCCCTACCTTCTGACCGACTCGCCGAACCACGTTCGAGATATCGACCATACGGCACCGGTTGGAGCACGCATGACCCCCTCGCCCCGCCCGCACCCCTCCCGCCGTCTCGTCCTCGGGATGGCCGCCACCGCGCCGCTGGCCGCGACCGGCGCCCTGACGCTCGGCGCAGGCACCGCCCGGGCGGCCGACGCCGCGTATGTGATGAGCTACTTCACCGAGTCCACCAACCTCGGTGACGGCACCGACTACGGCCTGCACCTGGCCGTCAGCACGGACGGACTGCGCTGGACCCCGCTGAACGGGAACGACCCGGTGGTCACGCCCACGGAGGGCGCGCTCGGACTGCGCGACCCGTTCGTGCTGCGCAAGCAGGACGGCACGTTCGTGGTGCTCGCCACCGACCTCAAGGGCACCGACTGGAGCTACAACAGCCAGTACATCCACGTCTGGAACTCCACCGACCTGCGCACCTTCACCGGCTACCACCGGCTGAAGCTGCACGGCATGACGACCCACAGTTGGGCCCCGGAGGCGTTCTGGGACGCCGGACGCGGCCAGTACGCGATCATCTACTCGTCGGTGAACTCCAGCGGGCACAACGTGCTGATGGTGAACCACACCACCGACTTCGTGACGGTGTCGGCGCCCCAGGTCTTCTTCGACCCCGGGTACGACGTGATCGACGGCGACATGGCCGTCGGCGTGAACGGCGTCAACTACCTCTACTTCAAGAAGAACCAGACCCTGGTGGGCGCCCGGTCCACCTCCCTCGACCCGGGCAGCTTCACGGAGTTCAGCACGGGCGTGGCGCACGGCGGCACCGAGGCACCGACCCTGGTCAGATCCCTCACCACCGGAAGCTGGTGGCTCTGGGGAGACACGTACACCCCCAACGGCGTCTTCTACGCCTGGCAGTCGGGCGACCTGGCGTCGGGCACCTGGACCCCGCTCGACCAGCGGACCTACACCCAGCCGGTCAACTCCAAGCACTGCGGCATCACGACGATCACCGCGGCCCAGCACACCGCCCTGCTCGACCACTGGGGCGCCCCGGCCTGGAACCGCCTCAAGTCCTACAACTTCCCGGCCCGTTACGTCCGCCACTCCGGCTTCGTCGGCAGGATCGACGTCTACCCGGTCGAGCCGTACAAGGACTCGCTGTGGACGCTGGTGCCGGGCCTCGCGGACAGCTCCGGGGTGTCCTTCCGGTCGGTCAACTACCCGACCCGCTATCTGCGCCACTACGACTACCAGATGCGCCTGGACGGCGACGACGGCACGGCCGTGTTCGCGGCCGACGCGACCTTCCACCGTACGGCGGGCTTGGCGGACGCGAGCTGGACGTCCTTCCGGTCGTACAACAACCCGACCCGGTATCTCCGGCACGCCGACTACGTGCTGCGCGTGGACCCGGTGTCGACGGCCACGGACCGGCAGGACGCCACCTTCCAGGTCGGCCACTGATCCGCCGTACGCCTCACAACGCGGCCAGTACCGGCAGGAGTTCCGTCGCCGCCGTCACGTCGCCGGTGAGCGGGCGGTCGTCCGTGCCGAGCGGCAGGGCGGCCGACGCCACGGCGAACGCGTCGACCGGCGGCGGCGCGGGCAGCAGCCGCAACGCCCGTACGGCGGAGACCAGTTCGCAGGCCAGTACGGTGGCGTAGGCGTCCGTGGCCCGCAGGGTCTGGCGGGCGGCCTGGCCCGCGAAGCTCGCCGCCTCCTCCAGGCCCCGGGAGAGGACGGCGTGTCCCGCCGAGGCCGGGGCGGCGCACGAACGCAGCTCCGCGAGTGCCGAGTTGGCGGTGTACTCCAGGATCATCGTGCCCGAGCTGCTCGCGGGCCCTACGGCGAGGAAGGCGGACAGTCCGGTGAGCCCCGGGTCGCCGAGCGCGGTGAGCCGGGCGGCGGAGAGCTGGGCGGTCTGGAGCAGGGCGAGGTTCGCCGCGTCCAGGGCCAGGCCCAGGGGCGCGGCGAAGAAGCCGCCGTGGTGGTGGGCGGCGGTGCCGTCGGGGGTGATGACGGGGTTCTCCGAAGGGCAGTTGACCTCCACCTCCACGATCTCGCGGAGCCGGTCGGCGGCGTCCAGGGCGCAGCCGTGGGCCTGCGGGAAGGCCCGGAAGCCGAACGGGTCCTGGATCCGCCGGCCGGGCGGCCCCGGGGCCCGCTCGTCCAGCCCGAGGTGACGCCGTACCTCGGCGGCGGCGCGGGCGGCGCCGGGGTAGGGCCGCAGCGCGTGCACGGGCGCCGCGTACGCCTCCGCCGAGCCGGACACCGCGGCCAGCGACAGCGCGGCGACGGCGTGGGTGGCCCGCAGGAGGGTGTCGAGACCGGACTGCGCCAGGGCGGCCTGCCCGAGCGCGAGCGCGTTGCTGCTGAGCAGGGCGAGCGCGTCACCGGGACGGAGGGTGACGGGGGCGGGAAGCGCGGCGGGCCCCGCCGGCACCGCGGGCGGTGCGTCCTCTGGCGCGGGTCCGCCCTGAAGCACCGCGGGCTGCACCGCAGCCGTCAACTCCCCTTCCACCCAAGGGCGTTCGCCTATGAGCGTGAGTCCGGTCTGAGCGAGGGCCGTGAGGTCGCCGGTGCCCACCGCGCCGTACTCGTGGACCTCCGGGTGGACGCCCAGGCGCAGGGCCTCGGTGAGGGCGTCGATAAAGGCGGGTTGGATGCCGGAGCCGCCGGCGAGGAGCTGGTTGGCGCGGACGGCGAGCATCGCGCGGACCTGGCGGGCCGGAAGCAGCGCCCCGGCGCCGCCCGCGTGACTGCGCAGCAGCCGCAGCCCGTGCGCGCGCTCGTCGTGCGGGTCGACCGGCACGGAGCGCTGCGCGCCGACGCCGGTGCCACGGCCGTACAGGCTCCCGGTGGCGGCGAGGCGTTCGGCGGCGCGCCAGGAGCGCAGGGCGCGGTCGCGTGCCTCGGGGGCGACGGCGGGCACGGCCGCACCGTCGGCGAGCGCGATCAGCTCGCCGACGGTGAGGGTGGTGCCGTTCAGGACGACCCGGCCGGGGCCGTCCGGGGTGCGGTCCACGGGTGGTTCAGGGGTGGGGCCGGGATCAGTCCAGGCCCACCGACTTGAGCCACTCCTTGGCGACGTCCAGCGGGTCCTTGCTCTCCAACTGCACCTGGGAGTCCAGGTCGAGCAGGGTCTTGGTGTCCAGCTTGGCGGAGACGGCGTTCAGCGCGTCGATCGCCTCCTGGGTGAGGCCGCTCTTGTAGGCGAGGGGCGTCACGTTGGCGAACCCGAAGAGGTTCTCCGGGTCCTGGAGGACGACGAACTTCTCCTTGGTGATCGTCGGGTCCGTGGTGAAGATGTCCGCCGCCTGCACGGTGTTCTTCTTCAGCGCCGCCTGGGTCAGCGGGCCGCCCGCGTCGAGCGCCTTGAAGGACTTGAACTTCAGCCCGTACACCGACTCCAGGCCGACCATGCCCTGCTGCCGGGTCTGGAACTCCGGCGAGCCGCCGAGGATCAGCTCGGGCGCTATGTCCTTGAGGTCGGCCAGCGTCGAGTCACCGGTGAGGTTGTACTTCTCGGCGGTCTCCGCGTTGATCGTGACGGAGTCCTTGTCCTCGGCCGGCGAGGACTCCAGCAGCGTCAGCTTGGAGTCGAGCTTGGCCGACGCGGCCGCGTTCACGGTCGCGAGGGACTTCTGCTCGGCCTTGGGGTCGAGGTAGGCGAGCAGCGAGCCGTTGTACTCCGGCAGAACGGTGATGGAACCGTTCTTGAGCAGGCCGTACGTCGTCTCGCGGCTGCCGATGTTGGGCTTGTAGGAGACCTTGATGCCCTTGGCCTTCAGGGCCTCGCCGTAGATGTCGGCGAGCAGGATGCTCTCGGCGAAGTTGTTGGACCCGACGACGACGGTGCCGCCGGCCGCCTTGTCACCGGCCAGGGGGTCGTCGGCGGTGTCGTCGGACGAGGAGGAACATCCCGCCAGCAGGGCCGCGCTCGCGGCGAGCGCGACCGCCGCCGCGCCGGGGTGGTTCCTGAAGGACCTGGACCTGCTGCTGTGGGCGTTGGAAGTCACGGTTCCGTTCCGAGCTCTGGGGGGCGAGGACGTGTCGCGGTGGAGCTGTCGGGCATGACGTCGGCACGGCCGGGGCCGGCGGACGGGTAAACGCCCTGGCCTGATCCAATCCACCCCGTTCTTGGTCAGTCAAGTGCGGTCCGACTGCCGATTGGGTTTGTTTCGTGGGGACTTGTGTGTTGTTCGGCCGCCAAACGTGCAGAACCTGGGGGCGCTTCGTAATGGATTCTTGACGTAGGGCAACACACGGGGCCGTACAAAGAAGCGATAGTGTCCCCAGAGTTGACGTCAACCACGGCGGTGTGCGGGGGCCGCTCGGGTGCCGTTCCGCACATCCGGTCACACGTGTGCCCGTCATCACGCTCGCAACACCCCCTTGAAGGAGGCCCGGTGTCCACGAAAGAGGTGGACGCGCCCGCCCGGTCGGCCCGTTCGGCACCGTCGTCCCCGCGACGGGGACTGCGGGGATTCGCCGACCGATGGCCCTTCCAGCGCAAGCTGAACGTACTCGTCGGTATCCCGCTGACGGTGATCGCCCTGCTCCTCACGTACCTGATCGTCGATCTGGTGCAGGAGTCCAACCGTGCCGAGTCGGCGGCCCAACTGGTGCGGGACAGCGCCCAGGTGGCCCAGCTCGTCGCCGAACTCCAGGACGAGCACCAGCAGGCGGTCCTGCTCTCCGTGCGCTACCAGGCGTCGTTCGACGGGGGCACGCCCTCCACCGACGCCTACCGGCAGTCCCAGCTCGCGGTCGACGCACAGGTCCGCAAGGTGGTCGACGCCTTCGGCGACCGGCTGCCCGACACCGAGGCACAGGCGCTGCGCGAGGTCCAGGGTCTGGCCGGCCTGCGGGACACCATCGAGCAGAGCTATCTGCCCGCCGACAACATCGACCCGGCGTACGCGAACGCGTCCAAGGCCCTCATCGACGGCCTCGGTCTGGACCGCAACACCGGTCTGGCGACCACCTTCACCGGCAATCTGCTCGACTCGCTGCTGCGCGCCGACGCCGCGCACGGCGCCTACGAGACCGGCGTGTTCTCCGCCCGGACCGGTGACAGCAACGCGCTCATCGAGTTCACCGGCGCGGTCGGCTCCTACGAGGTGTACCAGTACCAGGCCGAGCGGTTCGCCCGCTTCGCCACCGAGGCGCAGACCGACCGGCTGCACGGCATCGAGCACAACTCCTCGCAGGCGGTGATCGGCCAGCACTTCGCCGAACTCGCCGTGGATCCCTCGGCGTTGCAGGCGGAGTCCAAGGCCGACATCCGGACCGCGTTCCGGGCGGCCCTCGCCTCCTACCCCGAGTACAGCGCGCAGTCCGAGATGCGGCTGAAGATCACCACGTCGCTGATCGACGACATCGCCGACCGCGCCGACGAGGCCGCCTCCAGCGCCGAGCTGCGCGCCGGTCTGCTGCTGAACCTGGCGCTGCTCAGCTTCGTCCTGTGGATCGCCTTCTCGGTGCTGGTCCGCCGTTCCGTGGTCCGGCCGGTGCTGGCGCTGACCGGCGCCGCGCAGGAGGTCGCCGACATCGCCGGGCGCGAGCTGGCCCGGGTGGCCGACGACGACGCCGAGGAGTCCGGCCCGCCGAAGCTGCGCGAACTGCCCGTCACCGCGGACGACGAGATCGGCGAACTCGCCGAGGCGTTCAACAACGTGCAGACCACCGCGGCCGCCCTGCTGGAGCGCCAGGTGCTCAGCCGGCGCAACGTCGCCGAGATGTTCGGCAACGTCGGCCGCCGCGTCAGCAACCTGACCACCCGTCAGCTCGCCCTGATCGACGCGGTGGAGCGCGGCGAGACCGACCCGGCGCTGCTCGAACGCCTCTACTCCATCGACCACATCGCCGTCCGGCTCCGCCGCAACGCCGACAGCCTGATGCTGCTCGCCGGCATCCGCGAGACCGTCCTCGACTCCGGGCCGACCGCGCTCACCAACGTGGTGCGCGCCGCGCTCGGCCAGATCGAGGGCTTCCAGCGGGTACGGCTGTACGCCGGTTCCGAGACGATCGTGGAGCCCGACATCATCGGCGACCTGACGCTGATGATCGCCGAACTCCTGGAGAACGCGGTGTCGTTCTCGCCCGAGGGCAGCGCCGTCGAGGTGGCGGTGGACTCCTCGGAGGGCGGCGCGACGATCACCGTGGCCGACCACGGCCTCGGCATGAGCGCCGAGCGGCTGGCCGAGGAGAACGCCCGTCTGGTGCGCCGTGAGCGTCTCGACCTGGTGCCGACGAAGGTGCTCGGCCTGTTCGTGGTCGGCGCCCTGGCCCGCCGCTGGGACATCGACGTCGCCCTCTCCCGTACCCCGGGCGGCGGTGTGACGGCCGAGGTGACCATCCCGTCGTCCCTGCTGCTGACGCTGAGCGGTGTGGACGGACCGGCGGACGCCTCGGCCCCGGCCGAGCTGCCCGCCCCGTCGGCGCCGTCGGCGGGCCCGTCCCGCGCGAACTCCGTGCCGTCCTGGGCCGTCACCGAGGAGGCCGAGGAGGCCGGCCCGCTCCCCCGCCGGGTGCCACGCCGCGAGCAGGAGCAGGAGACGGCCGCGGGGCACGAGTCCGTCGAGGAGGCATCCTCCGAGGCGACCGCCCCGCAGGAGACCGCCGACGCACCCGACCCGGTGACCCCCGTCCCGCCGGCGGCCCCCGTACGCTCCGGCGTCCCGGCCGTCCCGACCCCCCGCACCAGCTCCGAGGGCACGTCGCCCCTGGCCACCGCCCCGGAGCCGAAGCAGGAACCGGCACAGGCACAGGCACGGACACCGGCACAAGCACCGGCACCCGCACCCGCACCCGCACCCGCACCCGCACCCACACCCAGCCCCGACCGCACACCCGCCAACGGCCACGCCTCACCCGCCGCCGCCATGGCCACCGGCGACGACGGCCCCCGCCCCCTCCGCCGCCGGGTGCGCGGAGCGACCCTGCGGACCACCCCGGACGCCGCCCAGCAGGCGGCCCGCCAGGCCGCCCGCCCCGCCGACGCGGACGCCGTCCGCAGCGCGCTGGAGGAGTTCGAGGAGGCCGTCGAACGCGCCCACCGCGACTCGGTCGGCGACACCGGCGAACACACGCGGCCGCACCCGCAGCCGACACCCGAACGGCACCCTGAACCGAGCCCCGAACCCACCCCCACCGAGCACCACCAGAACCACCTTCCGGAAGGAGCCGAGCAGTGAGCACGTCGACAGGTGAGACTCCCTCGGGAGACGCCACGCCGACCGATCTGCGCGCAGCGGCAGCCGACTTCACCTGGCTGCTCAACCGTTTCGCCACCGAGACGGCGGGCGTCGTGGACGCGATCGCGGTGTCCTCCGACGGCCTGCTGATCGCCGTGTCGGAACTGCGCGAGCACGCCGACTCCGAGCGGCTGGCCGCGATCGTCTCCGGCATCACCAGCCTCGCCGCGGGCGCCTCCGGCAACTACGGCCTGGGCGGTCTGAACAAGGTCATCATCGATCTGGAGGGCGGTCACGTCCTGGTCTCCGCGATCGGCAGCGGCGCCGTGCTCGGCGTGGTCACCGACAAGGAGGCCAAGCTGGGCAACATCGCCTACGAGATGACGGTGTTCGCCAACCGCGCGGGCACCGCGCTCAGTCCGCAGCTCGTGCTGGAGCTGAAGAACAGCGTCGGCGCCACGCGGACGCGCTGAGCGTCCGGCACCGCAGGAACCGCAGAGGAAGCGAACGACACCGATGGCGGACGGCCGGACTCCGGACGACGTGGACGACGACGGACTCGTACCGGTCCGCCCCGCGTCCGCCGTACGGCCCTTCCTGGTCACCGCGGGCCGGGTCGCGGGCGCGGGCGAGGCGTCGTCCGGCCGGACGATGCCAGTCGAGACCCAACTGGTCGCCACCAGTGAGGGACTCGCCGTGCTCGACCGGCTCTCCTTCGAACAGCACGACATCGTCGCCGCTTGCAGGCAACCGCAGTCGATCGCGGAGATCGCCGCCAGACTGAAGCTGCACCTGAACGTGGTGCGGGTCCTCGCCGAGGACCTGCGGACGGCGGGGCAGCTCTCCGTGCACGTGCCCGACTCCGGCGTCACCCATGACGCGTCCGTACTGCGCAGGGTTATCGATGGCCTGCGGGCCATCCCCGACTCCCGGGGGGTACTCCGTGACTCCGACTGAACCGCTGGTCCGCACCCGGACCGGCCAGGCCGCCGTGCGGCCGCCGCTGCCGGTGAAACTGGTGATCGCGGGCGGCTTCGGCGTCGGCAAGACCACCGCCGTCGGCTCGATCTCCGAGATCGAGCCGCTCACCACCGAGGCCGCCATCACCGAGGTCGCCGCGGGTGTGGACGACCTCAGCCACACCCCGACCAAGACCACCACGACGGTCGCGATGGACTTCGGCTGCATCACCATCGATCCGACCCTGAAGCTCTACCTGTTCGGCACCCCCGGGCAGGAACGGTTCGGCTTCATGTGGGACGACCTCGTGGAGGGCGCCGTCGGCGGCCTCGTCATCGTCGACACCCGCCGGCTCGACGACTGCTACGCGGCCGTGGACTACTTCGAGCACAAGCAGATCCCGTTCGCGGTCGCCGTCAACGCCTTCGACGGCCGGGTCGCGCACACGCTGGACGAGGTCCGCTGGGCCCTCGACGTGTCCGAAGGCGTCCCGATCCTGGTCTTCGACGCCCGTGAACGGGGCTCGGTGCGGGACGCGCTGCTGGTCGTCCTGGAACAGGCACTGGCCCGCACCCAGAGCTGAGCACGGGCCGTACGCCGCGACACGAAGGGTGGCTCGGACACGAAGGGCGGCTCGCCGGACGGAAAGACCGTCCGGCGAGCCGCCCTTGTGCGTCCGGCCCGGGTCAGTCGCTCCGCCGCACCCCCGCCGAGACCGCGACCCGGCCCACCGCCCAGAACAGCCCGAGCGTGACGAGGGCCAGCCCCGCGACCAGGGTGGCGCCGCCGACGACCTTCTCGTAGTCGCGCTGGTAGAGACCGTCGACGATGTACCGGCCGAGGCCGCCGAGACTGACGTACGCGGCGATGGTGGCCGTGGAGACGATCTGGATGGCCGCCGAGCGCAGCCCGCCCAGGATCAGCGGGAGGGCGACCGGGAGTTCGACCCGCAGCAGGACCCCGGCCTCCCGCATGCCCATGCCCCGCGCGGCGTCCACCGGGGACCGGTCGACGGAGCGCACCGCCTCGTAGGTGGTGACCAGGATCGGCGGGACGGCGAGCACCACCAGCGGGATCATCACCGGCAGCATGCCGAAGCCGATGAGCATGGTCATCAGCACCAGCAGACCGAAGGTCGGCAGCGCCCGCGCGGCGGTGGCGATCAGCGACAGGGTGTTCCCGCCGCGCCCGAAGTGCCCGGTGAGCAGGCCGACCGGCAGTCCGATCAGGGCGGCCAGGGCGAGCGCCTCCAGGGTGTACCCGATGTGCTCGCCCACCCGGGTGGGGATGCCGTCGTAGCCCTGCCAGTGCGCGTGGTCGCCGAAGAACGCCTGGACGTAGTGGAGTACGTTCACGGGGCCACCGCCTCCTTGCGGGCGCGGAGGTCGGCGCGTCCCGCCGTGCCGCTCGGCATCCACGGCGTCAGCAGGACCCGGGCGCCGACCAGCAGGGCGTCGGCGAGGATCGCGAGGACGGCCATGGTGAGCACGGCGTTCCAGGCGAGTTCGGGCCGGTTGTAGATGGTCGCGTCGTGCAGCAGGTTGCCGAGGGCGCCCTGGTTGCCGATCAGGGTGCCGACGCTGACCAGGCTGATGCTGGACACCGTCGCCACCCGCAGGCCCGCGATGATGGCGGGCACGGCGATCGGCAACTGCACCTGGACGTACCGGCGTACGGGTCCGAAGCCCATGGCGGAGGCGGCGGCGAGGGTCTCCTGCGGGACCGAGCGGACGCCGTCGACGATCGCCGGGACCAGGACGACGAGCGTGTAGACGGTGAGCGGGATCATCACCGTGGTCTCGGTCTGGCCGGTGTAGTCGATGAGGACGACGAAGAACGCCAGCGACGGGATCGCGTAGAGGACCGTCGTCACCCACAGGACGGGCGGGTACAGCCAGCGCAGCCGGACGCAGAGCTGGGCGAGCGGCAGCGCGAGCAGCAGTCCGCCCAGGACCGGCAGCAGCGCCTCGCGCAGATGGAGCCCGATCAGACCGGCCCAACTGTGCTGGAGGTCGCTGGGGATGTCGAAGAAGCGGTTCACCGGGCGGCCTTCTGCACGGCGGCGGGCCGCTCCGCGAGGGCGTCGGCGGCGTCGGTCTCGGTGGCGTGGGCGCCGCGGATCGCCTCGCCGATGGCCGTCTGGGAGACGACACCGGCGGCCCGTCCCTCGCCGTCGACGGCGACCGCCCAGCCGGTCGGGGAGAGCACCGCGCAGTCCAGCGCGGCCCGCAGCGAGTCCCGCCCGGCGACGAACGGCCGCCCGTAGGGCAGCAGCCGGCCGGTGTCGACGTCCCCGGCGGTCAGCTCCCGCGGCTCGCTCCAGCCGAGCGGCCTGCCGTCCAGGTCGGTGACGAGGAGGTAGGGGACGTCGTCGGAGGTGCGGGCGGCGATCTGCGCGGCGCTCGCGTCGACGGCGACGATCGGCGTGGTCAGCAGGTCGAGTCCGGCGGAGGAGAAGAACGACAGGCGCCGGATGCCGCGGTCGGCGCCGAGGAAGTCCTCGACGAACGCGTCGGCCGGCTGGGAGAGCAGCTCGGCGGGCGGCGCGAACTGCGCGAGCCGGCCGCCGGTGCGCAGTACGGCGACCATGGTGCCGAGCTTGACCGCCTCGTCGATGTCATGCGTGACGAAGACGATCGTCTTGCCCAACTCCGCCTGAATGCGCAGAAGTTCGTCCTGGAGACCCTTGCGGACGATGGGGTCGACGGCGGAGAACGGCTCGTCCATCAGCAGCACCGGCGGATCCGCGGCGAGCGCCCGCGCCACGCCGACGCGCTGCTGCTGGCCCCCGGAGAGCTGGTAGGGGTAGCGCTTGGCCAACGAGGCGTCGAGGCCGACGCGCTCCATCAACTCCCGTGCCCTGGCACGGGACTTGTCCTTGCTCCAGCCCAGCAGCCGGGGCACGGTGGCGATGTTGTCGACGATCGTGCGGTGCTGGAAGAGCCCGGCGTTCTGGATGACGTAACCCATCGACCGGCGCAGGTTGTTGACCGGCTGCTGCCGGGTGTCCTGGCCGTCGATGGAGATGGTGCCCTCGCTGGGTTCCACCATCCGGTTGATCATCCGCAGTGTCGTGGTCTTGCCGCATCCCGAGGGGCCGACGAGGACGGTGATCGCGCGGTCCGGTATCTCCAGGGAGAGCCGGTCCACCGCCACCGTGCCGTCCGGGTACCGCTTGGTGACTGAATCTATCCGTATCAAAACGCCGAACGCCCTTCGGGTCTGCCACGATCCGCCCGTTCTCGGCCATCTGAGTTCGAGCCGTTGCGGGGAGAGTCTAGACCGCTTGTGTTGCGGGGGTTTTGACGGGAGACGGGTCAGGCGCCCCGCGCGTCGATCGCGGCCTGGAGGGACTCCCGGTAGCCGTCGCTGGTGACCGTCGCGCCGGACACCGTGTCGATGTCCGCGCTCTGCGCCTCCAGGGTCGCCGCGATCAGCCGGGGCACGGCGGCCGCGGTCTGCGGATGGTCCGGCTGCTTGAGCAGCCTCACGGCCGTGATCGTGTCCCCGTCGTAGGTCAACTGGACCTGGACGTCGCCCTTTTCGGTGCGGACGGTCGTCCCGGTGACGGTGTCCCCGGCGGTGGCGCTTCCCTCCGCAGGGTCCACGGAGACGGACGACGCGGCAGGGGCCGACGGCTCGTAGCGCCAGACGGGGATCAGTCCCGCCACGGACAGGACCAGGACGGGCAGAGCTCGCTTCACGGTGCTGTTTCTCCCTGTTTCATCCGGCCAGGCTGAAGCGTTCGAAGTGGATCTGCCGCGCGGGCACGCCCAGTTCGCGCAGGGTGCCGAGGACCGCGGTCATCATCGGCGGCGGCCCGCACAGGAAGACGTCCCGTTCGGCGATGTCCGGTACCAGCGCGGCCAGTTCGCGCGGACCCAGCCGGTCCGGCACCGGCGGCCCGGTGACCAGGTGCAGGTCGGCGCCCTTGGCGAGGGCCAGTTGACGCAGTTCGTCGTGGAGCACGGCGTCCCGCTCCGCTGCCACCCGGTGGACCACCACGGCATGCCCGTCGATCTCCTCCAGGAGCGCCCGGACCGGCGTGACGCCGACCCCGCCGGCGATGAGCAGGGAGGCGGGTCGGGTGCGGTGCAGCGCGGTGAACGCGCCGTAGGGTCCCTCGGCGAACACCCGGGTGCCGGGCCGCAGATGGCGCAGGGACGCGGAACCGGCACCGGCCGCCTTCACGGTGAGCCGCAGCCGGGTGCCGTCGGGCGCGGCCGACAGGGAGTACGGATTCGCCTGCCACCAGCGGTCCCTGGTCAGGAACCGCCACAGGAAGAACTGGCCGGCCCGGGCGGGCAGTCGGTCCAGGTGCCGTCCGGTGATGTACACGGACACCACCTGGTCGTTCTCGGGGACGACGGCCTCGACGCGCAGCCGGTGGCGGAGGTTGCGGCGCAGCGGCAGCAGCAGCCGGCCGGTCACCAGTGCCGCCCCGGCCGTGATCCACAGGGTGTACCAGTACGCCGTGGCGGCGGCCGACGCGGTGAAGGTCGTCCCGACGGCGACCTGGTGGGTGAAGGCCAGGACCACGGCGGCGTAGGTGTAGAGATGGATGAAGTGCCAGGTCTCGTAGGCCAGTCGGCGGCGGGCCCGGCGGGCGGAGACGGCGCCGACGACCAGGATCAGCGCCGTCGCGACGGTGGCGCGCAGCACGCCCTCGACGGTCTCGGCCAGGTCGACGAGCCGGCTCACCGGGTCCAGCGACGAGGACCGGGCGTATCCGAAGGTGATGAACACCAGGTGCGCGACCAGCGTCCGGAGCAGGCCGAAGCCGGTCCAGCGGTGCCAGTTCGTCAGCCGGTCCATGCCGATGCGGCGGTCGAGCCAGGGCAGCCGGGCGACCAGCAGCAGTTGGAACGCCATGAGCAGGGCGCCGTACAGCCCGGCGAACCGGCCGATGACGACGAGTGCGTTGGAGGCGAAGCCCGCCTGGACGGCGAGGAGGGTCACGACGGCGGCGTTCGCCGCGAGCAGCGCGTACAGGCCGGTGCGGGCCACGGCTGCGGGCCGTACCGAGGTGGGGGACACGGGCGGCGACGGGGCGGTGGGGACGGTCGTCACGGAAGGAAGCTCCTTGATCGGATCCTGGTCCGGATCCTCGGAACCCGAGCTTCGCCGTGCTTCGCTGTCGTTTTCCTGTCGTACGACTTTCAAAGGCGTATCGATCTTCGGCGGGCGGCGGACGGGGCTGCTGCGGTCCGGGGCCGGTGGCGCAGTATGGGCGGGTGGAAAAAGTACGACTCCTCGTCGTGGACGACGACCCGCCGATCGCCGACCTCGTGGCGACGGTCGCCCGCTACGAGGGCTGGGACGCCGTCACCGCGAACTCGGGCGAGGAAGCGCTGCGCCGCGCCGCGGAGTTCCGTCCGGACATCGTGGTGCTCGACCTGATGCTGCCCGACCTCGACGGCTTCGGTGTCCTGGACCGGCTGCGGCGCTCCGGCACGATGGTGCCGGTGGTGTTCCTCACCGCCCGCGACGGGGTGGCCGACCGGGTGGCGGGACTGACCCGCGGCGGTGACGACTACCTGGTGAAGCCGTTCGCGGTGGAGGAGTTGATGGCGCGGCTGCGGACGGTGCTGCGGCGCAGCGCCGGGCCCGCCTTCCAGCGCTCGGTCCTGCGGGTGGCGGACCTGACCATGGACGAGGACACCCGCGAGGTGCGCCGCGCCGGACGGCCCCTCACCCTGACCCCGACCGAGTACGAGGTGCTGCGCTATCTGATGCGCAGATCGCCGACCGTCCTCACCAAGGCGCAGATCCTCGACCATGTCTGGGAGTACGGCTTCGGCGGTCGCTCCAACGTGGTGGAACTGGTCGTCAGCCGGCTGCGCCGCAAGCTCGACGCGACCGGCGAGGACCCGCTGATCCGGACGGTCCGCGGCTTCGGGTACGCGATACGCCAGGCGTCCGAATGAGCGGCGGCCTCAGGGGCCTGCGCCGGTCGTACCGGCGGCTCCGGCTCGGCACCCGGCTCGCGCTGGGTCTCGGCGCGCTCGCGCTGGTGGTGTTCGCCGTGGTGGGCACCGCCCTGACGACGTACATGCGGGACTATCTGTCGGCGCAGCTCGACGACCAGCTCAAGCTCGCGCAGGTCGCCCAGTCCAAGAGCATCGCGGACTCCGGCACGCTCGCCGGCAAGAAGTACTACAGGTGGTACTACGCGGTGTACGACGTCCGGGGCGGCGTCCCCGTGCTGCGCGGGCCGGAGGACCCGGCCGATGTCCCCGAGGACGTCGGTGTGCTCACCGCCCTGGCCCGTGAGCGGACCGCCACCGGCACCGAGGTGCTGCGCACCGCGCACCTCGACGGCGAGGGCGGGTACCGGCTGCGGGCCTGTGAGGTGGAGCCCGGGGTGATCCTGGTCAGCGGCGCGCCGCTGGACGGCATCGAGGACACCGTGCGGATGCTCGTCACGATCCAGGTGGTGATCTTCGGTCTGGCGCTGCTGGCCCTGGTGGTGTTCGGCCGGGCGATGCTGCGGCGCGGTCTCCAGCCGCTGAGCGACATGGCGCGCACCGCGCACGGCATCGCCTCGCACGACCTGTCCGAGTCGGCGTCCCGGCTGCCGCTGCGCGCGGAGGCGCCGGGCGGCGGGCCCGAGGTGGAGGAGCTGCGGACGGCGTTCAACACGATGCTGGAGCACATCGACGCCTCCCTGGCCGTGCGCGCGGAGGCGGAGCAGCGGCTGCGGCGGTTCGTCGCGGACGCCTCGCACGAACTGCGTACACCCCTGATGTCGGTCCGCGGCTACGCCGACCTGTTCCAGTACGCGGCCGCCAACGCGCCCGAGGAGCGGGAGCGGCATCTGGCCCGGCTGCGCGCCGAGGCCGCCCGGATGGGGTTCCTCCTCGACGATCTGCTGCTGCTCGCGCGGCTGGACGCGGCCGAGGTGGACGCCGCCCCGCTGCGGATGGCGGACACCGATCTGGTGGACCTGGTCGGGCAGGCGGCCGACGCGTTCCGGGCCGGCCATCACGGCCACCCGCTGACGGTCCTGCCGGGCCCGGCCTCGGTCCGGCTGCGGCTCGATCCGCACCGGGTCCGTCAGGTGCTGGACAACCTGCTCACCAACGCGGCCGTGCACACCCCGCCCGGCACCCCGGTCTCGGTCGGCGTGCTGGCCGCCGGCGGGACGGCACGGGTGCGGGTCGCCGACCGGGGTCCCGGGATCCCGCCGGGCGACCGCGACCAGGTCTTCGACCGCTTCTACCGGGTCGACAAGGCCCGCAGCCGGGACCGCGGGGGCAGCGGCCTCGGGCTGTCCGTGGCCCGCTCCCTGGTCCAGGCCCACGGCGGCACCCTGGACCTGGACGGCGGGCCGGGGGCGACGGTGTTCACGGTGACGCTGCCGCTGGGCGGGCCGGGGGCGTAGCGCGCGGGGGCACGGGCAGAACTCTCACAGCGTCGCCGTACCGTGCGCCGCCGTACCCGCCGCGCCCCGCCTCCCCGCCTCTGTGCCCAGGGCCTGATCCGTCACCGCTGCCGCGTGCGGACACGTGACGTGGAAGGACGACGTGCGCCGTGACCTCGCTCCCGCTCGACACCGCCCCCACCGCCGCCGCGGCCCCGCCGGTCCCCCCGCCGCCGGAACCCGTGCCCCCGTCCCCCGGTCTCCCCGCCGCCACCCTCGCCCGGTACGCGCTCAGTCTGCTTCCGCTGCTGTATCTCGGGGTGTGGGCGGCCGTCGACTGGCCCGCCGTGCGCGACGGCACCGCGCGGCTGGCCACCGCCGATCCGTGGTGGCTGCTGGCCGGGCTCTTCTTCACCTACCTCGGCGCGGTCGCCGCCGCCTGTGTCCGGCAGGGCGCGATCCAGGACCGGCTGCCGCCCGGTCTGCTGATCGCCTCCCAGATCGCCGCCGGTGCCGCGAACCATGTGCTGCCCGCGAGCCTCGGCGCCCACGCGGTCACCGTCCGCTTCCTCCAGCGGCAGGGTGTCCCGCTGGCCCGCGCGACCGCGTCGATCGGGCTGTACTCGCTGGTCAGGGCGTTGGCGAAGACACCTCTGGTGCTCGCCTTCCTCTTCATGGCCCCCGTGGCGGCGCTCATCCCCGACGACCGCGCCCTGCTGCTGGCGGCCGTGGGGATCGTGCTGGCGCCCGCGGTGGGCGCGCTGCTGGTCGGCGTGGTCCGGCCGCTGCGCGGTCCCGCACTGGGGTTTATGCGCACGGCCCTCACCGACGTCCGCCGGCTGCACACCCGCCCGGGCAGGTTCGTGCCGCTGTGGGGCGGCGCGCTGGCGGCGCCGCTGATCCAGGCGTGTGTGGTGGCGTCGGTGGGGAAGGCGCTCGGGCTGCCGCTGAGCTGGCCCGAGCTGCTCTTCGCGTTCCTCGCGGCGAGCACCGCGGCCGGGGCCGTCCCGGCGCCGGGCGGGATCGGCCCGGTGGACGCGGCCCTGGTGCTGGCGTTGGCCGGTTACGGCGCCCCGCTGGCCCTGGCCACGGCCACCGTCATCGGCTACCGCACGCTGACGGTGTGGGTGCCGCTGCTGCCCGGGATGCTGGTGCTCTCGGCGCTGGTGCAGCGGCGGCACCTGTGAGCGGGGCCTCTGAACAACGCGAAGAACGCCACCCGGGCCGCGGGCCTCAGCCCTCGTCCGGCGCGAGCCGCAGCGAGACGCTGTTGATGCAGTACCGCTGGTCGGTCGGGGTCGGGTAGCCCTCCCCGGCGAAGACGTGCCCGAGGTGCGAGCCGCAGCGCGCGCACCGCACCTCGGTGCGGACCATTCCGTGGGAGCGGTCCTCGATCAGCTCCACCGCGTCGGTGTCCTTCGGGTCGTAGAAGGACGGCCAGCCGCAGTGCGAGGCGAACTTGGTGTCGGAGGTGAACAGTTCGGCGCCGCAGGCCCGGCAGGAGTACACGCCCTCGGTCTTGGTGTCGGTGTACTCCCCGGTGAAGGCGGGCTCCGTGCCGGCCTGCCGGAGCACGGCGTACTCGGCGGGCGTCAGCTCCGCCCGCCACTGCTCGTCCGGCTTCTCGACGTCGTACGACATGAGCCTCAACCCTTCTGCTGGGGAACTACCGTGCGAGACGGTCCAGGATGCGCGGGCCCAGGTCGGTCACGTCGCCCGCGCCCATGGTGAGAACGAGATCCCCGGGCTTGGCCATTCCCGCGACCACGTCCGGCACCTCGCCCTTGTCGTGCACCGGCGTCACGTCCGCGCCCGCGGCCCGGGCGGCGTCGATGATCAGGGCGCTGGTGACCCCGGGGACCGGGTCCTCGCGGGCCGGGTAGATGTCGAGGACGACGGAGGCGTCGGCCAGGGTGAGGGACTCGCCCATCTCCTTGCCCAGCTCCTGGGTGCGGGAGAACAGATGCGGCTGGAAGACGACCAGGATGCGGGCGTCACCGGCGGCCGCGCGCATCGCCTCCAGGTCGGCCGTCATCTCGGTCGGGTGGTGGGCGTAGGAGTCGATGACCTGGACCCCGGCGGCCTCGCCCTTGAGCTGGAGGCGGCGCTTGACGCCGGTGTAGGCGGCGAGGGCGGGGGCGAGTTCCCCGGCCGGGACGCCGAGGGCGGCACCGGCGGTCAGCGCGGCGACGGCGTTGTGCGCGTAGTGGCGGCCGGGCACGGACACCGTGAAGGTGATCTCCTGTCCGTCCAGCAGGACGGTGACCAGGCTCTTCAGCCCCTGCGGTACGACGGACAGCACCCGGACGTCGGCGTCCTCGGCCTCGCCGTACGTCACCACGCGCACGCCGTCGAGCCGCCGGGTCAGTTCCCGCGCGCCCTCGTGGTCGGCGGAGATCACCAGGGTGCCGCCGGGCACGATCCGGCCGGCGAAGGTCTCGAAGGACTCGTAGATCTCGTCCATCGAGGCGTAGTTGGCGTGGTGGTCCAGCTCCACGTTGAGGACGATCGCGACCTCGGGGGCGTACTTGTGGAAGCTGCGGTCCGATTCGTCCGCCTCGGCGACGAAGATCTCGCCGTCGCCGTGCAGCGCGTTGGAGCCGGGCGCGTCCAGGTCGCCGCCGATGGCGTAGGAGGGGCCGCGGCCCAGCGCGGACAGCGAGACGGCCAGCATGGAGGTGGTGGTCGTCTTGCCGTGGGTGCCCGCGACCGCGATCGGCCGCAGCCCGTCCATCAGCGCGGCGAGCGCGTCGGAGCGGTGCACGACGGGGACGCCCAGCTCGGCCGCGCGGGCCAGCTCGGGGTTGTCCTGACGGATCGCCGAGGAGACCACGACACAGCTCGCGTCGTCGGCCAGGTGCTCCGCCGCGTGCCCGATGTGCACGGTGGCGCCCAGGGCGCGCAGCGCGGCGGCCGTCTCCGACTCCTTGGCGTCGCTGCCGGCCACCCGGGCGCCGCGCTGCGCGAGGATCTTGGCGATCCCCGACATCCCGGCGCCGCCGATGCCGATGAAGTGCGGTCGGTCCATGGCGGGAGGAAGGCCGGGTGCCATGCGTGTCTCCTGGTGGTACGGCGAACGTTCAGTCATCCCGAACCCTATGGCACGGCCCCTGCGGCACGGGCCGTCGCCGTACGGAACGCCTCACGCCTTGCTGTGGGAGAACAGCTTGAGCACGGGCACGCCCACCTTGTGGCGGGCCCGTGAGGCCCAGTCGCGGTGGAAGAACTCCTCGACGTAGTGCGGGTCGGTGAGCACGATCACCTCGTCCGCCCCGGCCTCCTCCACCAGGGTCTTCAGCGCGTCCAGCGGATGGTCCTCGACCAGCCGTCCGGTCGCGTCGTGGCCGGCCGCGTTCAGTGCCTGGAGGGAGACCTCCAGGGCTCTCTCCCCGAACCCCTTCGCCTCCTCCCCCTCGGGGGTCTCCCGCTCGCGCGCGGCCTCGTCCAGTTCGCCGAGCGCCACGTCGTCGATGGCCCGCAGCAACCGGTCGGCCTGGTCGCCGCGTGGCTGGAGCAGCACATGGAAGGAGACCTCTTCGTCCCCGTGCAAGGTGGCGACGAACTCCACGTCTGCGGACGTCAGGGCCTTCTCGATCATCAACACGCTTGTGAACACCAGCGCCCCATTCTCCTGCGGAAACCATCCTTCCCCGTGCCAGCACGGGAACTGCGAGTCCTAGTCTGCCCACCCGAAGCTAACCGGAACGACAGATTCCGCCGTTTTCGGGACCTTGGGGGTGTCGGATCCGGGGGCGCACACCTCGCACACCTGCACGCATAACCCCGCACGGCCGTTTCAGGCCCGCCCGTACCTGCCGAAGAGGAACCCGTCCTCCTCCAGCAGGGACATCAGTGCGAAGCGCTGCGGCACCGGAACCGACGGGCCGCCCGCGATGCGCTGCGCGTCCCCCGCGGTGAGCATCGGCGAGACGGTCAGGCACAGCTCGTCGAGGACCCCGGCGGCGACGAACTGCCCCAGCAGCCGGGGGCCGCCCTCGGTGAGCAGCCGGGTGTGCCCCAGCTCGGCGAGCGCCCGGACCGCGCGCGCGGGATCGACGCCCATGCCGTCGCCCGCGATCACCACCCGCGCGCCCGCCTTCTCGGCGGCGGCCACCCGGTCGGGGGCGGCCGCGGCGCCGGTCAGCACCAGCGTGGGCACCAGGGGGGAGGTGAACAGCGGGAGCGAGAAGTCGAGGTCCAGGCTCGCGGTGACCACGGCGACCGCCGGGGCGGGCCCCTGCCCGGCCGCCTCCCGCCGCGCCGCGAACTCCGCCCGCGCGCGGGCCGGCCGGTACTGCTCCTGCCGTACGGTCTCCGCGCCCGCGACGACGACGTCCGCGAGCCCCCGCAGGGTGCCGAAGATCCGCATGTCGGCGGCGGTGGAGATGGGCTGGGACCGCCCGTCGTGCTGGGCGGCGCCGTCGAGCGTGGACACCATGTTGGCCCGCAGCCAGGGCCGGGGCTCGCCGGGAGCGGGCGGCGGATAGGCGTACGCCTCGGCCAGCTCGTCGAGACTCCACTCCCGCTCGCCGCCGGAGGCCGTCGGTACTGTCTGGTCGGTCACAGGGAACAGCCGTCGCATGCCAGGCAGTCTGGCACGGCGACTAGCATGGGGAACCGTGTCCTCTTCCACCCCCGCTCCCGGTATCGACGCGATAGCCGACGCGGCCCCCGTGTCCCTGTGCGCCCGTGAGCCGTTCGTCCCCGCGGACCGGCTGGTCGCCGAGATGGTGCCGCCGCCGCGCTTCGACTCGGTCCGCTTCGGCACCTACATCCCGGACCCGAACCAGCCGAGCCAGACCGAGGCGGTCGGTGTCCTGGAGGGCTTCGCGGGCGGGCTCGGCGGAGCGCACGCCGTGGGCTCCGCCAGGCGGGGGTTCCTCGGCTTCGGCCGGGCGAAGGCCCCCAGGACCCCGGCGGGCCCGCGCGGCGTCTATCTGGACGGCGGCTACGGCGTCGGCAAGACCCATCTGCTCGCCTCGCTCTGGCACGCCACCCCGGCCGAGCCCGCGCTGAAGGCGTTCGGCACCTTCGTGGAGCTGACCAACCTGGTCGGCGCCCTCGGCTTCCAGCAGACCGTGAGCACGCTCTCGGGCCACCGGCTGCTCTGCATCGACGAGTTCGAGCTGGACGACCCGGGCGACACGGTCCTGGTCTCCACCCTGCTCGGCAAGCTGGTGGACGCCGGTGTCGCGCTCGCCGCCACCTCCAACACCCTGCCCGGCAAGCTGGGCGAGGGCCGCTTCGCGGCGGCCGACTTCCTGCGCGAGATCCAGGGCCTGTCGGCGCACTTCCGCGCGCTGCGCATCGACGGCGAGGACTACCGGCACCGCGGGCTGCCCGAGGCGCCGGCGCCGTACTCCGACGAACAGGTGACCAAGGCGGCGTACGCCACGCCGGGCGCCTCGCTGGACGACTTCCCGCATCTGCTGGACCACCTCGCCAAGGTCCACCCCAGCCGCTACGGCGCGCTGACGGACGGACTGACGGCGGTGTGCCTGACGGACGTGCGGCCGATCCCCGACCAGTCGACGGCCCTGCGGCTCGTCGTCCTGGCCGACCGGCTCTACGACCGTGAGGTCCCGGTGCTGGCCTCCGGGCTCCCCTTCGACCGGTTGTTCAGCGAGGAGATGCTGAACGGCGGCTACCGCAAGAAGTACTTCCGGGCCATCTCCCGCCTCACCGCGCTGGCCCGCGACGCCCAGCGGCTCGTCGACCCCCGGTAACGTTCGGTAACACCGGCTTCACGCCATACGACCCTCGCTTTTGAGGCGCACTTTTTCTGGAAACGTCCAGTTAACCCTGCAAAGTTCTTTGCAGGGTTAACGTGTTTCTTGACCTGTCATTGACCAACCATTGGTCTGGACTAGAGCTGCCGCATGGCCTGAACCGCCCGGAGGGAGGCGCATGTTCCGAGGTACGGCCGCCCGGGCGGTCGTGGCGTTCGTCGCCGCCGTCCTGCTCGCCCTCCCGTTCCTCGCACCCGCCCCCTCGTTCGCACATGCGTACACCGCACACAAGGCCGAGACCGGGGCCCGGCCCGGGACCGCCCCCTCCGCCCAGGCCCCGCGCGAGGCGTATGTCACGGTCCGTGACTGCGGCCATCTCGGCGGCGCCGCCGATCCCCTGCGCTCCCGCGACCGCCACCGCGTCGCGTCCACCGCCGCCCCGGCGCCCCAGGAGCCCGAGCGCGCCCCGCTGGCGCCGGAGCCCGCGGCCCGTCACGGCCGGGACCGCCCGGCCGAACCCTACGACCGCCCGTCGAGACCCCCGGCCGCCCGCTCCCCGGAGGCACTCCAGGTCTTCCGCTGCTGACGGCGGCGCGGCACCCGCAGAACCGCAGTTCCCCCACTGTCCTGTGTTTTGCACGTCCGACGCGCCCCCACAGCGCGCCAGGAGGAGTCACCACGTCATGCAGCCCCTCATCGACAACGCCCGTACGTTCGGACAGCGCCCTGAGGAGTTCGCCGAGCTGGCCGAGGGCCAGTCTCCGCAGGTCCTGTTCATCACCTGCTCCGACTCGCGGGTCGTGCCCGCGCTGATCACGGGCGCCCGCCCCGGCCAGCTCTTCGAGCTGCGCACCGCGGGCAACATCGTTCCCCCCTACGGCTCCGACCGCCCCACCGGCGAGGCGGCCACCGTCGAGTACGCCGTGGAGGTCCTCGGCGTCCAGGACGTCGTGGTCTGCGGACACTCGCACTGCGGTGCCGTCGGCGCGCTGGTGCGCGGCGACGACCTCGACGCCGTCCCCGCCGTCCGCGACTGGCTGGCGCACGCCGCCGACGAACCCGGCGGCGCCGACCCGAAGGACCCGGCGGTCGCCCTCGCCGTCCAGCACCACGTCCTCGCCCAGTTGCTCAGGCTGCGCTCCTACCCCTGTGTGGAGAAGCGGCTCGCGGACGGCCGGCTGCGGGTGCGCGGCTGGTACTACGAGGTCCACACCGGCGCGGTGCTGGAGCACCGTGTGGACACCGACAGCTTCGAAGCCCTGTGAGCGGCCCGACGCCCGCCCCCGCGGAGTCCCGGCGCATACCGCGACTCCCCCGCCCCGGGCGGGACCGGTTCCCGCACCTCGGGCAGGACTTCGCCGCCTCGCTCGTCGTCTTCCTGGTGGCGCTGCCGCTCTGTCTGGGCGTGGCGGTGGCCTCCGGGGTGCCGGCCGAGCTGGGGCTCGTCACCGGGATCGTCGGCGGTCTCGTCACCGGGCTGATGCGCGGCAGCAGCCTCCAGGTGTCGGGGCCGGCCGCAGGGCTGACCGTGCTGGTGCTGGAGGCGGTGCGGGAGTTCGGGCTGCCCGTCCTCGGGGTGATCGTCCTGGCGACGGGTGTCCTCCAGATCGGGATGGGTGCCCTGCGGCTCGGCCGGTACTTCCGGGCGATCTCGGTCTCCGTGGTCGAGGGCATGCTCGCCGGGATCGGTCTGGTGCTGATCGCGGGCCAGTTCTACGCGCTGATCGGCGCCGAGGCCCCGGGCTCGGGTACGGCGAAGATCGCCGGGCTGCCCGGGGCGCTACGGGAGGCGGCCGGCTCCACCGCGGCGATCGCCTCCCTGGCGCTCGGCGCGGGCACCGTCGCCGTCCTGGTGCTGTGGCCGCGGCTGCCGGCGGCGGTGCGGACCGTTCCCGGCCCGCTGGCCGCGGTCGGCCTCGCCGCGCTCGCCGCGTTCGCGCTGGACCTGCCGGTGACGATGGTGGAGGTGCGCGGGCTGCTGGACTCGGTGCGGCCGCCGACGCCGTCCGCCCTCGACGGCGTGGCGGTCCTCGGGCTGCTCGGCACGATCGTCGCGTTCACGCTGATCGCGTCCGCCGAGTCGCTGTTCAGCGCGGCCGCGGTGGACAGGCTGCACACCGGCCCGCGCACCGAGTACGACCGGGAGCTGGTCGCGCAGGGCGCGGGCAACACGGTCTGCGGGCTGCTCGGGGCGCTGCCGATGACCGCGGTCATCGTGCGCAGCGCGGCCAACGTCCGGGCGGGCGCCCGCACCAAGGCGTCCCGGGTGCTGCACGGCGGCTGGCTGCTGCTGTTCGCGGCACTGCTGCCGGGCGTGCTGGCGCACATCCCGCTGCCGGCGCTGGCCGGGGTCCTGGTCCACGCGGGCGCCAAGCTGGTCCCGGTGCGCGCACTGGCGACGCTGTGGCGCGACCATCGCGGCGAGGCGCTGGTCCTGGTCGTCACCGCGGTGTCGATCGTCGTGGCCGGCATGTTCGAGGGCGTGCTCATCGGGATCGGCCTGGCGGTCGCCAAGACGGCCTGGGACTCCTCGCACATCCGGCTGGAGGTCGTGGACAAGGGCGCCGGCCCCGTGCAGGCGTATCTGTCGGGCAACGCGACCTTCCTGCGGCTGCCGAAGATACTCGACAGCCTGGAGTCCCTTCCGCAGGACCGCCCGGTCGAGCTGGACGTCTCCGGTCTGCACCACCTCGACCACGCCTGCCGTACGGCGCTGGAGAACTGGGCCGAACGGCACAGCGCGACCGGCACCGATCCGGTGCGGGTCAGGGCGGGCTGAGCCGGGTGCGTGCCCGCCGCCGTCGGGGCCGGTCCCGGCTCCGACGGCGGCGGGCATATCGTTGAATAAGCGAACGCATCGGGACAGGCGAACGTATCGGTCCTGACGTCGAGGAGGTCGCCATGCTCCAGGAACTGCTGGGCGCGGCCCTGGCGGCGGGCGCCGCGGGCCTCGTGTATCTCGGGGCGGCCGCCCGGGTCGTCAAACAGTACGAACGCGGTGTGGTGCTGCGCCTCGGCCGGCTGCGCGGCGAGGCCCGGACACCGGGGTTCACCCTGGTGGTGCCGGCCGTGGACCGGATGCACAAGGTCAACATGCAGATCGTGACGATGCCGGTCCCGGCGCAGGAGGGCATCACCCGGGACAACGTGACCGTACGGGTCGACGCGGTCGTGTACTTCCGGGTGGTGGACGCGACGGCCGCCGTCATCAACGTCGAGGACTACCGGTTCGCCGTCTCGCAGATGGCCCAGACGTCCCTGCGCTCGATCATCGGCAAGAGCGAGCTGGACGATCTGCTGTCGAACCGGGAGAAGCTCAACGAGGGTCTGGAGCTGATGATCGACAGCCCGGCGGTGGGCTGGGGCGTGCAGATCGACCGGGTGGAGATCAAGGACGTGTCGCTGCCGGAGTCGATGAAGCGCTCCATGGCCCGCCAGGCCGAGGCCGACCGGGAGCGGCGGGCGCGGATCATCAACGCGGACGCCGAACTCCAGGCGTCGAAGAAGCTCGCCGAGGCGGCGGAGCAGATGTCCGACCAGCCCGCCGCGCTCCAACTGCGGCTGCTCCAGACGGTCGTCGCGGTGGCCGCCGAGAAGAACTCCACCCTGGTCCTCCCCTTCCCGGTGGAGCTGCTGCGCTTCCTGGAGAAGGCCCAGCAGCAGACGACGGTCCCGGCCGCTCCACCCGTTTCTCCACCCGCCGTGGGGGAACGGCCGCCCGCTCCCCCGCGGACCCTGCCCGACGGCGAGCCGGCGCCCCCGGCCGCCCAGCCGCATCCGCCGGCGCCCCGGCACGAGCCGCCCGCCGCCTCCACGGAACTCGACCGGTGACCGTGCGCCGGTGACACGGGGACACGGCCGCCGGGCGTGGTTCCGGGGGCGTGCCCGGGGTGGTAGACACAGCGGAATCACAGTTTCCTGTCCCCCAGCAGGAAGGTTCCCGCATGTCCGCGACACGTCGTCAGATCCTCGCCCGTACCGGCGCCCTGGGAGCGGGCATCGCCTTCTCCGGCGCGCTCTCCGACCTCTTCGCCGGCGCCGCCGCCGCCCAGGATCTGGGACACGGCGGCTACGGCCCGCTCGTCCCCGACCCGGAGGGCCTGCTCGACCTCCCGGAGGGCTTCCGTCACCGGGTGCTCTCCCGCGAGGGCGACCCGCTGCGCTCCGGCGAGGGCCCGGTCCCCTCGAACCACGACGGCATGACGGCCCTGCCCGGCCGCCGGGGCCGTGAGCACGTCGTCCATCTGGTCCGCAACCACGAGAACCGTCCCACCGCCCGGTACCGGGTCCCGGCGGTCGAGGGCCTGACCTACGACCCGGCCGGCCTCGGCGGCTGTACGGCCCTCACGCTGGACTCCCGCGGCCAAGTGCTCGCCGAGCGGGTCGCCGTCGCCGGTACGGCCGTCAACTGCGCGGGCGGGCCCACCCCTTGGCACACCTGGCTGACCTGCGAGGAGACCGAGGACAGGGCGGGCACCAACGGGTACACCAAGGACCACGGCTTCGTCTTCGAGGTCGATCCGGCCGACCCGCGCCGCACCGGTGCCGTCCCGCTGACCGCGATGGGCCGCTTCCAGCACGAGGCGGTGGCCGTCGACCCGCATCTCGGGGTCGTCTACGAGACGGAGGACGCGTTCGACGAGCCGTTCGGCCTGTTCTACCGGTTCCTGCCGAGGAAGCCGCTGGGCGGCATCGGTTCGCTGCGCGCGGGCGGCCGGCTCCAGGCGATGCGCGTCCCCGGCGTGCCGGACCTCTCCTCGATCCAGCGCACGGGCACGGTCTTCGACGGCGTCGAGTGGGTCGACGTGCCCGACCCGCTGGCCGCCGTGACCCCGACCCGGCTCCAGGACTACGGTCCGCGCGGCATCACGCACGCCCAGAAGCTGGAGGGGTGCTACTGGGGCGGGCGGTCCGTGTACTTCGTGTCGTCGTTCGCGCGCAGCGCGGAGGGCTCGGCGGCGGACCACTTCGGCCAGGTCTGGCGCTACGACCCGGCGCGGCGGCGGCTCACCCTGGTGGTCGTCTTCGGCCCGGACACCGACGTCCGGCTGCCGGGCGAGTCGCCGGACAACATCTGTCTGGCCGCGGGCGGCGGTCTGATGGTGTGCGAGGACGGCGAGGGCGCCCAGCACGTCTTCGGCGTCACGCGGCACGGCGAGGTCTATCCGATGGCCCGCGGCCGCCAGAACATCGGCACCCCGGAGGCGCCGGAGTGGGGCGAGTTCGCCGGGGTCACCTTCGCGCCCGACGGCCGCACGATGTACGTCAACTGCTACACGCCCGGGACGACGTTCGCGGTGACCGGCCCCTGGCGGCGGTAGGGGCACCCCCGGCCGGGTGACGGCACCGGAGAGCCGATTCCGATATCACCACAGAGGTGATGTACAGGGTCATACGTTCATACGATGATCCTCCCCGTACGTCGACTCGCTCTCCTCTGCGCCCTGGGCGCGCTCGGGGCCGGACTCACCGCCTGCGGCACGACTCCGGCAACGCCCCGTCCGCCCCACCCGGCCCCCACCGCCCACCGTGCCGTCCCCACCAGGCCGCCGACCCTCGCCCCGGGCCCCGCCGGACTGACCCCCGTCTTCGAGCACGGCCCCCGCACGGCCGGGAAGACCGTCGCCCTCACCTTCGACGCCGACATGACCGCCGACCAGGGGCCCCGGGCGGCGGCCGGCGAGCACTTCGACAACCCGGCGCTGATCGCCGCCCTGCGGACACTGAAGGTGCCGGCCACCGTCTTCATGACCGGCCGCTGGGCCGAGGAGTACCCCGCCCAGGCCCGCGCCATCGGCCGCGACCCCCTCTTCGAGATCGCCAACCACTCCTACAGCCACTACGCCTTCACCGCGGACTGCTACGGCCTGCCGACCGTCTCCGGGGACCGCATGCGGGCCGACGTGGAGCGCGCGTACACCGCCTTCCGCCGCGCCGGCGTACCCGACCCGATGCCGTACTTCCGCTTCCCCGGCGGCTGCTACGACGGCCGGGCCCTGCGCGCGGTGAGCGGCACCGGGGTCACCGCCGTGCAGTGGGACGTGGTGAGCGGCGACGCCTTCGCCACCGACGCGGACGCCGTGGCCCGGGACGTCCTGGCCGGGGTGCGCCCGGGATCCGTGGTCGTCATGCACTGCACCCGCAGCGCCGCCCCCGCCACCGAACGCGCGGTCCGCACGATCGTCCCCGAACTGCGCCGACAGGGCTACCGCTTCGTGAAGGTCTCCGAACTGATCGCCACCGCCAGCGGCCGCTGACCACCGGGGCCACGGCTCGTACGCTGGACACATGAGCGACGACACCTACTGCCTGATCGACGCCACCGAACCCCCCACGGCCGAAGCCCCGCCCTACGCCGAATGCGTCCAGTGCCGCAAACCCACGGAGTACCCGGAGTCGTACAAGGGGATCACCCTGTGCCCGGTCTGCGAATGGCGCGAGGCCGAACGCACGTCTTGCTCAGGGTGAGCGACGGGAGGTGAGCGCGCAGGCCGCGCCCGTCGCGGCGGCCGTCAGCAGGACCGCGGCCGCGAGCGGGAGCAGCGGCAGCCGGACGGTCGCGGTGTGCGAGCCGCCGACCAGACCGCTGACCGCCGCGTGCGCCGGGGATCCGGACACCACCAGCGCGCCCAGGGCCGCGAGCAGCAGCGCGGGGACCGCCCGGCCCGGTGAGCGCAGCACGGGCCAGGCGGTGAGCGCGCCGACGGCCGTGCCGAGCAGGGCGCAGATCAGCGTGGCGAGCAGTCCGGCGGCGGTGCCCGCGACGGCGGGGACGCGCTGCTGGTGGTCCGCGGTGACCGGGTCGCTGACGAGGGCGACGACCGCCGTGGCCGCCGTACCGAGCAGGGCCGCCGTACCCAGCGCGACCAGGACGCACGCCAGATGCGTCCGCGCGGGACCGGCCGCCGCCGCGACGACGGTCCGCGCGGCCGGGGGTTCGTTCCCGACGCAGATCCGCACCAGCCAGGCGGCGACGGGCAGCAGCGCGGCGGCCGCGTAGCCGAGCGAGTCCAGCAGCGGCTGGCCGCCCCGCACTCCGACGGCCAGGAAGACGGCGTACAGCAGGAACGGCGGAAGCCAGCGCTGGGAGCGCAGGAGCAGGGCGCCGTGGTAGCGCAGGAGGGCGGTCACGGGCGGCCTTCGGGTTCGGCCGGGCGCACGCTCACGACGTGCCACGGCGGGCTCGCGGTCAGCAGGGCGCGCAGCAGGACGTCGGAGCGGGCGGCGGGGACGGTCAGCCGGTGGGCGCGCTCGCCCGTCTCCTCGGCGGCGACCGCCAGGGCGAGCGCCTCGGCGGGCAGCGGCGCGGCGCCGCGCACCTCGACGACGGTGTGCGGACCGGGGTCGGCGGCGGGACCGGGTCCTTCGGGACGGCGATGCAGGGTGCCGTCGCGGACGGTGTGGACGGCGTCCGTCATCCCGGCGAGGCGGCGCGGGTCGTGGTCGACGAGGACGACGGCCGTGCCGTCGGCCGTGCACTCGGCGACCGCGCGTTCCAGTTCGGCGCGCGCGTCGGTGTCCAGGCCCGTCCACGCCTCGTCCAGGATCAGCAGCTCCGGCGCGGCCAGCAGCGCCTGGGCGACCGCCACCTTCTGGCTGCTGCCCTTGGAGAGCCGGGCCATGGGGGTGTGGGCGTGGGCACCGGCGCCGAGGCGCTCCATCCACTCGGCCGCCGTCCGCCGGGCCGCCGCCCGGGAGACGCCGTGCACGGCGGCGAGGTGGGTGAGCCAGCCGAGGGCGGTGAAGGGGAGCGCGGCGGGGAAGCGTTCGGGGACGTAGGCCGTGCGGGGGCGGCCGCTGACCCGGCCCTCGGTCGGGGTGTCGGTCCGGGCGAGCAGCCGCAGCAGCGTGGACTTGCCGGTGCCGTTGGCGCCCTCGACACGGATCAGCGCGGCGGGCGGCACGGTGAGGTCCACCCCGCGCAGGATCCAGGGGCCGCGCGGGCCGTAGCGGCGGCCGACGGCGTCCAGCCGTAGCGCGTGGTCGTCCATGTGCACCGTCTCCGTTCCGCTCGTTCCCGGCCGCTTCGGGCGCGGATCTTGGGGCTGGCAGACTGGAGGACGTGGCGAGTGATGCGGGCGTTCCCGGTGACAGTCCTTTTCGGTCCGAGCGGTCCGTGCGGGACGAGGGTCCGCAGTTCGTGCTGCCGTTGGTGGTGCGGATCGAGCGGGGTGGGCCGCCGGCGCGGACGGACGCGTTGGAGACGGCCGCGCGGGCGGTGCTGACGCTGCTGGCCGACGAGCGGGCGCGCGGCGAGGGCGAGTGGGCGCGGGCCGTGCGGGACTGGCAGGACGCCCGGATCCGCAAGGTGGTGCGGCGGGCGCGCGGTGCGGAGTGGCGGCGGGCCGAGGCGCTGCCCGGCATCACGCTCACCGGCAAGTCCGCGGAGGTGCGGGTCTTCCCGCCCGTCCCGCTGGACGGCTGGCCCAAGGATCTGGCCCGGCTCCAGGTCTCCGGCACCGACCTCGACGACCCGGAGCCGCCGGGGGACGCCGCTCCGGGGACGCCGGTGATCTGGTTCAACCCCGGTCTCGCCATGTCCGCCGGCAAGGCGATGGCCCAGGCCGGGCACGGTGCCCAGCTCGCCTCGTGGGAGCTGTCGGAGGGGGAGCGGAACGCCTGGCGCGAGGCCGGGTTCCCGCTGGCCGTGCGGACCGCGACGGCCGGGCTGTGGAGTGAGCTGACCGCGAGCGGGCTTCCGGTGGTCAGGGACGCCGGATTCACCGAGATCGCGCCCGGCAGCGCCACCGTGGTCGCCGACCATCCGGCGCTGCGCTGAGACCGGCCAACCTCAAATGTTCCTCTGAAGGCGGGGCACCGACGGTTCGGGGGAACTCAGCGGGGCCATACCCCCGTCACCACCGAGGGGGCACGGCACGAAGGAGGCGGGGGCCATGGCACGACTGGGCACGGGCATCGGCTGGCGGCCGGAGATCGCGGACGCCGTGGAGCGGATGCCGGGCATCGACTGGGTCGAGGTCGTGGCGGAGAACACCTGCCCCGGACACCTCCCCGACTCCCTGCGACGGCTGCTCGACCGCGGGGTCACCGTCGTCCCGCACGGCGTCTCGCTGGGCCTCGGCGGCGCCGACCGGCCCGACGCCGGACGGCTGGCCGCGCTCGCCGAACGGGCCGAGGCGCTGGGCTCGCCGCTGGTCACCGAGCACATCGCGTTCGTCCGCGCGGGCGGCCCGCTGACCACCACCGCCCGTCTGGAGGCCGGGCATCTGCTGCCGGTCCCGCGCACCCGTGACGCCCTCGACGTGCTCTGCGAGAACGTGCGCATCGCGCAGGACGCGCTGCCCGTCCCGCTCGCCGTCGAGAACATCGCCGCGCTCATCTCCTGGCCGGGCGAGGAGATGACGGAGGGGCAGTTCCTCTACGAACTGGCGGACCGGACCGGCGTACGGCTGCTGATCGACGTCGCGAACCTGCACACCAACCACGTCAACCGCGGCGAGGACCCCGCCAAGGCGCTCGCCGAACTGCCGCTGGAGGCCATCGCGTACGTCCATGTCGCGGGCGGCTTCGAGCGGGACGGCGTCTGGCACGACAGCCACGCCCACCCGGTGCCCCGCCCGGTCCTCGACATCCTGGCCGACCTCGCCTCCCGGGTGTCCCCGCCGGGCGTGCTCCTGGAGCGCGACGAGAACTTCCCCGAACCGGGCGAGCTGGAGCGGGAGTTGGACGCGATCAAGGACGCGATCAAGGAGATGGCCGGGGAGCTGGTCGGGGAGCCAGTCGGGGAGCCGGTCGGGGAAGCGGTCGGGGAGACAGCGCAGGTCGACGTGCCCGCCGCCGGTGACGCGGCCCGGCAGCGCCTCGGGCTCGCCCAGGCCGCGCTGCTGTCCGCGCTCGTCGCGGGGACCCCGGCGCCGGAGGGCTTCGACCGGGTCCGGCTCGGCGTCCAGGCGCGGTCCCTGGCGGCGAAGCGGGCGGACGTGGTGGCCAAGGTGGCTCCGGAACTCCCCGGGATCCTGGGCACCGGTTACCGCCCGGCGTTCCTGGCCTACGCCCAGGGCCACCCGATGCGCGGCGGATACCGGCAGGACGCCCTGGACTTCGCCGAGCACGTCCTGCTCGGCGGGAGCCCCGCCGAGGGACGGTCCCGGCGGGAGCTGCGGCGCTGGTGGCTGGACCGCTCGGGCCCCGCCCCGCGGTCCCGTTCACGGCTGGCCCGGGTGGGACGCTCGCTGACCGGGCGGTGAGGGCGTGAGGGTCGAATCGGGGCAGCTTTCACCCGTTCGGCGGTTTCCGGAAAGGGCGCAGTAAACTACGCCGTCCCGCACCCGATCGAGCCGAGCGTGCGGTGCCGTGCACAGGAGGCACCATGCGACCCCGTCCCCCGGTCCAGGGCCGAGGCATCATCAGCGGTACCGGTCTCGTCTTCGTGTGCCTGGCCGCGACCCTCGTGGCACTGCTCCTCCCCGTCCTGTCCTACCTGGGCCGGTCCGACGAGGACGGGTCCGACGGCGGCGTGGACGTGCTGAACGCGCAGAGCGTGGTGACCCCCTACGGGCCGCTCTCCGCGCTGGACCAGGAGTTCGTCACCAAGGTGCGGCTGGCCGGGCTGTGGGAGCTGCCCGCCGGCGTCCAGGCCGAGGAGAAGGGCACCACGGACGCCGTACGGACGGCGGGCCGGCACCTGGTGGAGGGGCACACCTTCCTGGACGAGCGGGCCCGGGACGTGGCGGCGAAACTGGGCCTCCCGCTGCCGAACGAGCCCGACGAGCAGCAGCGGACCTGGCTGGCGGAGCTGGACGCGGCGCGGGGCCGGGCGTTCGACTGGACGTTCGCCAACACCCTGCGGGTCGCCCACGGACGGGTGTTCTCCCTGGTGGCGCAGGTGCGGGCGGGCACCCGCAACTCGCTGGTCCGCGCCCTCGCCGACGACGCCAACTCCACCGTGCTGGACCACATCCGGGTCCTGGAGGCCACCGGGCTCGTCGACTACGACGCCCTGGCCCGGGAGTTGGCGACGGGCGGCCCACCGTCGTCCACCCGCTCCACCGCCCCGCCCGGCCTCACCGGCGATCCCGGCACGGTCGTCCCACTGTCCCCGCCGCCGGACCCGGACCCGAACCCGACGGACCCGGACCCGGCCCCGAGCTACCCCCTGCCGCCCGCCGCGACGGGCCCGCCGTCCTCCTGAATCCACCGGGAACGTCACATATCCGCGACGCCGTGTCCGGATGGTGAAAACGGTGTGGCGGCGGGCGCGGGTGACGGCATAGAAAAACGGCATGTTCTGGGTCCTTCTCCTGGTGTTGGCATGGGTCGCCGCCGGTGCGGCGTGCGCCCGGCTGTGTCTGGCCGCCGTCCGCGCGGCGGCCGTCGGCCGGGACACGGACCCGGACCGCCACCCCCGCAACGCACACGATCTGACGCTCTACGAGGCGGCGTTCCTGTCCGGCGGCCCCGGCAGGGTCGCCGAGCTGACCCTGGTCTCGATGGCCCGTCAGCGCCGGCTGCTGCTCGCCCACACCGGCTGGGCGACCGTGGTGGACCCGCACGGGCAGGACGAGATGGAACGGTCCGTCATCGGGGCCATCGGCCCGCAGGGCCAGTCCCGGATAGCGCCGGTGCGGGCCGCGACGGCGGCCGCGGACGCGGTGCGCTCCCTCGCCGACCGGCTGGTGCGTGCGGGCCTCGCCGTACCGGACGGTCCCCGTACGACGGTCAGCACCGGGATACGGCACGTGCGGGGCGCCGCCCTGCTGGTCCTGGCGCTGGCCGTGGTGGCGCTGTCGATGCCGGGCGCGACCGGCATGCCGCGCTGGCATGTCGCCCTCTGGTTCGCGCTGCCGCTGGCGCTGACCCTGGGCTGTCTGGCGATCGCCCGGGTCGAGGTGCCGCCGGGCGCCCGCTGGGCCTCCCCGGCCGGTCAGCGACTGCTGGGCACGCTGGCCCGGCGAGCACACCACACCGGCACCGACCACGCGGGGAGCGCGGCGGACGAACGGGCGTATCTGACCTCCGTCGCCGTACTGGGCATACGGGCGGCCGAGCCGCATCTGCGCGCCGCCTTCGGACACCGCGAGCCGTTCCCCCGCGACTGAGGCTCTCCCGTCCCTCGCAGGGGGCATTGCCGCCGACACCCGGGGACGGTGCTTGCCTTCCCCCTGACCCGAACCAAACATCCCTTTTGTCGCACCGCCGTGTGGCACCGCGCATCGAAGGGACTCGTATGAGAGCCGCCGCCCTCTGTTCGGCCACCGGAGCCCTGCTCCTGACCGCCCTCTCCGCCGCCCCCGCGGGCGGCGTCCCCGACACCAGCGGTACGGCGGCCGCCGGCGCCCCCGCCGGTGTCGCGCTCGCCGCCGCGCGGGCCGCCGAGGAGGGCGTGACCTTCGGCGCCTGCCCGGACGCGCAGGACCTGCCGGGCTCGATGCAGTGCGGCACCGTCACCGTCCCGCTCGACTACGCCAAGCCCGGCGGCAAGCAGATCAAGCTGACGGTCAGCCGGGTGCGGGCCACCCACACCGACCCGGGCAACAGCAAGCGCCGGGTGCCCCGGCAGGGCGCGCTGGTCTTCAACCCCGGCGGCCCGGGCGGCTCCGGACTGTACTTCCCCCTGATCGGCCTGCTGCCCGAGTGGAAGCGGATCGGCGCCGCCTACGACCTCGTCGGCTACGACCCGCGCGGCGTCGGACGCTCGGCGCCCCTGTCCTGCCAGGACCCCAAGGGCTTCTTCAAGGGGCCCTCGCCCGCCCCGGTGCACCCCTCGGAGTCGTACAAGCGGGAACGCGTCGCGCGGGCGAAGGCGTACGCGCGCGGCTGCGCCAAGCGCGCGGGCAGCGCCCTGCCGCACTACAACTCGCTGAACAACGCCCGCGACCTGGACGTGCTGCGGGCCGCGCTGGGCGAGGAGAAGCTGACGTTCATGGGCTCCTCGTACGGCACCTACTTCGGGGCCCTGTACGCGACGCTGTTCCCCTCGCACGTGCGGCGGATGGTGTTCGACGCGGCGGTGAACCCGGCGCCGGAGAAGATCTGGTACCGCAACAACCTCGACCAGTCGATGGCGTTCGAGAGCCGCTGGACCGACTTCCGCGAGTGGATCGCCCGGCACGACGAGGTGTACGGGCTCGGGCGGACGGAACAGGCGGTGCTGCGCAGCTACGAGCGGGCGCGGGCCCGGCTGGCCGCGCAGCCGGCCGGCGGCACCGTCGGTCCCGGCCAGCTCCAGAGCGCGTTCCTCCAGGCCGGGTACTACGACGACTTCTGGCCGCACCGCGCGCGGGCGCTCTCGGAGTATCTGAAGGGCGACCCCGAGGAGCTGATCGCGCAGGCCGGTCCGATCACGGAGGCCGCTGTGGAGGCGGAGAACGCCTCGGCGGTGTACACGGCGGTGGAGTGCAACGACGCGCCCTGGCCGACCGACTTCAGGACCTGGGACCGGGACAACACGCGGCTCGCGCGGGTGGCGCCGTTCGAGACCTGGGACAACGTGTGGGCGAACCTGCCGTGCGCGTACTGGCCGGCCGCCCGGCAGCGGCCGCTGGACGTACGGACCGGCCCCGGCGAGCTGCCGCCGACGCTGATCCTGGCCGCCGAGCGGGACGCGGCCGCCCCCTACGACGGGGCGCTGGAGATGCACCGGCGGCTGACCGGCTCGGTGCTGGTGACCGAGCGGGACTCGGGCACCCACGGCATCGCGGGCGGGCCGAACGCCTGCGTCAACGCCCACCTCGACGCGTATCTGCTGGAGGGACGGCTGCCGGTGCGACGCGCGGCCTGCGCACCGCACCAGGAGCCGCGGCCGACGGACCCGGCCGTGGAGGCGACGGAGACCGAGAAGTCCCGGACCAGGGTCCTGCGTCCGGCGGTCTGAATCAGGCGGGCCGTCTGATCAGGCGGGCCGCCCGATCAGGCGCGCGGTCTGATCAGGCGAGGCCCGCGACCAGCTCGGCGACGTCCTTGCGGCGGCCCGTGTAGAACGGGACCTCCTCGCGGACGTGCAGCCGGGCCTCGGAGGCCCGCAGATGGCGCATGAGGTCGACGATGCGGTACAGCTCGTCGGCCTCGAACGCCAGGATCCACTCGTAGTCGCCCAGCGAGAACGACGCGACCGTGTTGGCGCGGACGTCCGGGTAGCCGCGGGCCATCTTGCCGTGGTCGGCGAGCATCCGGCGGCGGTCCTCGTCGGGCAGCAGGTACCAGTCGTAGGAGCGTACGAACGGGTACACGCTCACGTAGTCGCGGGGCGTCTCGTCGGCGAGGAACGCCGGGATGTGCGAGCGGTTGAACTCGGCGGGGCGGTGCAGCGCCATGTTCGACCACACCGGTACGAGAGCGCGGCCCAGCCTGGTGCGGCGGAAGAGGTTGTACGCCTCCTGGAGCTGGTCGCTGGTCTCCGCGTGCCACCAGATCATGACGTCGGCGTCGGCGCGCAGTCCGGACACGTCGTAGGTGCCGCGGATCGTCACGTCCTTGGCGGCGAGCTGGTCGAACAGCTCCTGGACCTCGTCGGCGTAGCCCGCGCGGTCCTCGGGGAGCGCGTCCTTCAGCTTGAAGACGGACCACAGCGTGTAGCGGATGACCTCGTTGAGGTCCTTGGCCAGCTTGCCCTTGTTCGGGATACGGGCCGGCTCGGTGGTGGGGGCGTCGTCACTCATGGCCCTATTCTCCCGCTCCGCCGTGCAGGCTCTGCACCGGGTGCGCGGTCAGCTCCCGGGCTGCGCTCTGGTCGCCGTCGAGCTGGTCGACGGCCGCGTAGGCGCTCGCGATGCAGGCCGGGATGCCGACGCCGTCGTAGGGCGCTCCGCAGACGGCGAGGCCCGGGAGCTTGGCGATGTGCTCGCGGATGCGGGCCACGCGCGCGTGGTGGCCGACCGGGTACTGGGGCAGGCCGTCCGTCCAGCGGGTGACGCGGGTCTCCAGCGGGGTGGCGTCCAGGCCGGTGGCGGCGCGCAGGTCGTGCCGGGAGACGTCGGTCAGTTCGGCGTCGGTGCGCCGGAGGATCTCCGTCTCGCCGTACCGGCCCACGGAGGTGCGCAGGACGACGACGCCGGGGTTCTCGTCGGCGATCCAGCCCCACTTCTGGGAGGCGAAGGTGGACGCCTTGACGGTGCGGCCGTCGACCGGCGGGACGAGGAAGCCGCTGCCGGCCGGCAGCGCGGTGTCGGCGCGGCGGTAGGCGAGGGTGATCAGGGCCATGGAGGCGTACTCGACGGCGGCCAGGTCGGCCGCGGCGGCCGGGGACTCGGGGGCGAGCAGCCGGGCGGCGACGGGTGCGGGGGCGGCGACGACCACGGCGTCCGCGTGCAGCAGGCGCTCCCCGGCCCGCACGCGCCAGCCGCCCGCGGCCTCGCGGCGCAGCTCCTCGACGGGCGCCCGCGTGTGGATCTCCCCGCCGCGCGCGCGGACGGAGTCGGCGACGGCGAGCGGCAGGGAGCCCACGCCGCCCTCGACGCCCATGAACACCGGGCCGGACTGCCCGCTCCCGGCGGCCTTGGCCTGGAGGGAGCGGACCGCCTCGGTGAGCGAGGTGTGGCCGCGCGCGGCCTCGAAGAGCTGCGGGACGGCCGAGCGCATCGAGATGCGGTAGGCGTCGCCCGCGTAGACGCCGCCGAGGAGCGGTTCGACCAGGCGGTCGACGACCTCGCGGCCCAGGCGCGCCGCCACGTACTCGCCGACGGCGACGTCCTCGCCGGTCTCGGTGGGGGGCAGGTCGGCGTCGCGTTCGATGCGGGCGAGCCCCTCGTCGGAGAGCACGCCGCTCAGCGCGGCCGCCGTGCCGGGGACGCCCATGACATGGCCCTTGGGCATGGGGCGCAGGGCGCCGCGGGTCCACAGCGAGGCCGTCGCGGTGGCGGGCGGGGTCAGCCGGTCGCCGAGGCCCACATCGCGCGCGAGGCCGACCGCCTCGGGGCGGCGGGCCAGCATCGACTCGGCGCCCAGGTCGACCCGGACACCGGCGATCTCGCCGGGCAGCAGCTTGCCGCCGACCCGGCCGGACGCCTCCAGGACCGTCACCCGCGCGCCGCGCTCCAGCAGCCGGTGGGCCGCGGCCAGCCCGGCGATCCCCGCTCCGACGACGACCACGTGCCGCCGCGTGTCCGTGCCCGTTGCGCTCATGTCCCCACTCTCTCAGACCCCACCGACAGCGCCGCCAGGGCCTTGTGGCCCCTTCGCGTCCCGACCGTGATCTGTTCGGAACCGTCGCCGCCGAACATCCGGGGCGCGTACGGCGTCGAAGTGTCGAGAAAGCAGCCGACACGACCCTCGGGGGGTTCGCAGACATGCGCACACGACGTTCCGTACGACCGGCCCAGGCGTTGGCCGGTGTCCTGCTGGCGGCGGGCCTCGCGCTCACCGGGTGCGGTGCCGGGTCCGGCTCGGGCGACTCCGGCGCCGACAAGGCGGCCGTGCCCGACGCCCGGTCCGAGGCACAGGCGGGCGCCGTCCAGGAGGACGCCAAGCAGGGCGCGGGCGACAGCGGTTCGCAGGCCACGTCGGCGCCGAAGGTCACCCCGAACCGCATCATCCGCACCGCGTCGCTGACGGTGCAGGTCAAGGATGTGACCGACGCCCTCGACGAGGCCCGTACGACCACCGAGAACGCGGGCGGTTACGTCGGTGACGAGTCCACCACCCGCGACGAGGACGGCGCCGAGCGCACCCGGCTCGTCCTGCGGGTGCCGGTGGCGCGCTACGACGACGTCCTCGCCGACCTCCAGGGCGCGGGCAAGCTGCTGGAGCGCACGGCGAAGGCGCAGGACGTCACCGATCAGGTCGTCGACGTGGAGAGCCGGATCAAGACGCAGCAGGCCAGCGTCGCCCGGGTCCGGGAGCTGATGGACCAGGCCACCAAGCTGAGCGACGTGGTCACCCTGGAGGGCGAGTTGAGCCGCCGGGAGTCCGATCTGGAGGCGCTGCTCGCCCAGCAGGCGTCCCTGAAGGACCGCACCAGCCTGGCGACCGTCACCCTTAACCTGCGGGAGAAGCCGGTCGAGGAGACCGCCGGGGACGACGACCCGGGGTTCGTGGACGCGCTCGCGGGCGGCTGGGACGCGTTCCTGACGATGCTGCGCTGGATCGCCGTCGCGTTCGGCGCGGTGCTGCCGTTCCTCGTGGTGGCCGCGCTGCTCGTCGCGGGGTGGCTGCGGCTGCGGCGGGGGCGCCGCCGGACGGCCCCGGCGGGCGAGCCCGGGCAGGACTGAAGTGCCGGGCCCCCGTAGCGTGTTCGTATGAGCATGGAACGACTGGTCGTGATCGGCGGGGACGCCGCGGGCATGTCCGCGGCGTCCCAGGCCCGCCGCCTCAAGGGGCCCGGGGAACTGGAGATCGTGGCGTTCGAACGCGGCGGCTTCACCTCGTACTCGGCGTGCGGCATCCCGTACTGGGTCGGCGGGGCCGTCCCGGACCGGGACGCGCTGATCGCCCGGACGCCGGAGGAGCACCGGGCCCGCGGGATCGGGCTGCGGCTGCGCACCGAGGTCACCCGGATCGACGTGGCCGGGCGGCGCGTACACGCGCGTGACCTCGATTCCGGGGCGGAGTCCTGGACGTCGTACGACAAACTCGTCGTCGCGACCGGGGCGCGGCCGATCCGGCCGGAGATGCCCGGGGCGGACGCGGCGGGTGTGCACGGGGTGCAGACCCTCGGTGACGGGCAGGAGCTGATCGACTCGCTGGCCCGCGCGCGGGGGCGGCGGGCCGTGGTCGTCGGCGCCGGCTACATCGGCGTGGAGATGGCCGAGGCGCTCATCGACCGCGGCTTCGAGGTGACGGTCGTCAACCGGGGCAGCGAGCCGATGGCGACGCTCGACCCGGACATGGGCCGGCTGGTGCACCGGGCCATGGAGGGCCTCGGCATCACCATGGTGAACGACGCCGAGGTCACGGGCGTGCGCACCGGCGACGACGGCCGGGTGCGGGCGGTGGTCACCGACGCCGCCGAGTACCCGGCGGACGTGGTGGTCCTCGGCATCGGGGTCCGCCCGGAGACCTCGCTGGCCGAGGCGGCCGGACTGCCCCTGGGCGCGCACGGCGGTCTCCTCACCGACCTGGGGATGCGGGTGCGCGGACACACCGACATCTGGGCGGGCGGCGACTGCGTGGAGGTCCTCGACCTGGTCTCGGGGCAGGAACGCCATGTGCCGCTGGGCACCCACGCCAACAAGCACGGCCAGGTCATCGGCACCAACGCGGGCGGCGGCTACGCCACCTTCCCGGGCGTCGTCGGCACGGCCGTCAGCAAGGTGTGCGACCTGGAGATCGCCCGCACCGGGCTGCGCGAGAAGGACGCGCACCGGGCGGGCCTCCGGTACGAGACGGTCACCATCGAGTCGACCAGCCGCGCCGGCTACTACCCCGGCTCCTCCCCCATGACCGTCAAGATGCTCGCCGAACGCCGCACCGGGCGGCTGCTCGGGGTGCAGATCGTCGGCCGCGAGGGCGCGGGCAAGCGGGTGGACATCGCGGCGGTGGCCCTGACGGCCGGGATGACGGTGGAGCAGATGACGGCCCTGGACCTGGGCTACGCCCCGCCGTTCAGCCCGGTGTGGGACCCGGTCCTGGTGGCCGCGCGCAAGGCGGCGGCGAAGGTCCGCGACGCCGGTTAGGCGGTCCCGCTGAGCCGCGGCAGGGTGGAGACCGGGGCGGTGACGGAGGAGGTGGAACCAGACCCGGAGGTGGACGTCGAGGTGGACGTCGACTCCGTCGGCTTGGCGTGCGCGGCCGACGCCGGCCGGGAGCGCAGCCGGTGCGCCACCGCCTCGTCCAGCGTCACCGGCCGCTGCATCTGCGAGGCGAGCCGCCCGGCCTCCTGGCCGAGCCGGGCCACGTCCTCCCAGGGCAGCCGGATCACCAGGGATATCTCCGCCTCGCCGTCGGGCGTGGCGTGCATCGGGGGAGCAACTCGGTCGGTCATCGCCTGATCCTCACGTCATCGCCGCGCGCCGCCTGCGCCGGGCCGCGGCCGTTGCCGGTTCATACGCACGGTCCGAGAGCGGTGTTCACCGGTCCGCCCACCGATTCACCCGGCGGATCGGGGGCAGTAGTCCCTTGTGGTCATCCCCGTCCATGACGTGAACCCGGTCCGCCGCACCCCCGTCGTCACCTACGCGCTGATCGCCGCCAACGTCCTGGTGTTCTTCTTCATGCCCGGCCTGTCCGGTTCCGTGGCCGGGGACAGCACGCTCGCCCAGACCTGCCATCTGCACGCCTTCCTGGAGCAGTACGCGGCCGTGCCGACCGAGCTGATCCACCATCGGCTGCCCCGGCTGGTCCCCACCGGCGACACCCACGCCGGCGGCTGTCTGCTGGGCCCGCCGGACTACGACAAGTCCCCGCTGTTCAGCGTGTTCACCGCGATGTTCCTGCACGGCGGCTGGCTGCACCTGCTGGGCAACATGCTGTTCCTGCTGATCTTCGGGAACAACATCGAGGACCGCATGGGCCACATCCGCTTCGCGCTGTTCTACGTCGTCTGCGGCTACGCGGCGTCGTACGGCTTCGCGCTGCTGAACGCCGACTCCACCGACCCGCTGATCGGGGCGTCGGGCGCGATCGCGGGCGTGCTGGGCGCCTACCTGGTGCTGTATCCGAGGGCCCGGGTGTGGGTGCTGGTGCCGTTCCTGGTCTTCCTGCCGCTGCGGCTGCCGGCCTGGCTGGTGCTGGGCTTCTGGTTCGTGCTCCAGGCCGTGTACTCCTCCGGCGAGGGCGTCTCCGAGGCCGGGACCGTGGCCTACGCGGCACACATCACCGGGTTCCTCGCGGGCATGCTGCTCGCCTGGCCGCTCAAGGCGGGCACGCCCCCGCCGCCGGAGCCGCGCGGCCTGCTGTTCGGCAGACGGGCACGGCCCCGGCACACGTGGTGAGAGCGGCGCGGACGCTCACAACTCGTCGATGCCGATCCGGTCCGGACCGGTCGTGGTGCGCACCGTGGTGATCATCGAGCGGACGGTCTCCACGGACGGCACCCCGACGGGGCCGCCGCGCCACGCGAGCAGCGCCTCCAAGGTCCGGTCGTTGGCGAAGCGTTCCAACTCCGGCGGCAGGGCGATCCGGTACTCACCGCGCCTGTCGGGTGCGTCCTGGACCCGCCGGAAGTAGGTGACCAGGGTCTCCCAGGACGTCGGCTCGGCCGCGAGCAGATGGAAGAAGTCGCGGTGCCGGCTGCGGATCACCAGGAGCGCCGCCAACTGGAGCCGGAACGCCCGGTCCTGTGCGGATCCGGCCTGGGCGGCGGCGATCCCCAGGGCCATGTTGAAGACGTTCACGAAGCGCTTCAGACGCCGCGGGTTGGCGCCGAGCCCGCGCCGCAGCAGCTCCCAGAAGGCATCGTCGTCCCCCCGTTGCACGACGTGCGGCGCGAACGCCGAACGCAGGGTGTCGAAGGAGACGTCGGGCAGGAAGAACGGCAGTTGGACGATCTTGTCGAGGTAGGCCAGGCCGGACACGACCTCGGCGGGCGCGTCCTTGAACGCGTCGCCGAACTTGTTGGTGGCGACGGCCGCCAGCACGTCCAGGTCGAGGGCGAGGACGAACACACACCGGGACTCGCCGAGGAACAGCTTCAGCGACTCCAGGACGGTCATCGCCGACTCCGGCGTACAGCGGTCCAGGTCGTCCACGAAGACGACCAGCCGCCCGTCGGTGCCGACGAACTCCTCCACCGCCTCCCGGAAGTCGTTCTCGAAGCGGTTGATCTGCCGGTACTGCTCGGCGTCCCCCTCGGCGAGTTCGGTGAGCATCGTGTCGACGTCACCGCTCTTGACCACCCCGCCGGTGGCCAGCGAGGCGGCCGTCCCCAGACCGGCGCGCACCGAGAGCCAGGTGGCCGCCTTGGCGAGGCGCAGGGCCTTCTTGCTCAGCCCCTCCTCCGTCTTCATCTCCGACAGGATGGTGTGCAGCAGCGCCGCCCACACCTCCACCTTGCGGTCGTACTTCCAGGGGTTGAACCAGATGGTGGAGACCTTCTTCTCCTTCAGCCGGTGCTCCCACAACCGCAGCAGACTCGACTTCCCGGTGCCCCAGGAGCCGAACACGCCGACGGTGAGCGGCAGGGGCTCGGCCCGTTCGACGGCGGCGTGCAGTATGTCGACGTAGGGCCCGAAGTGGAAGGCGTCGTCGGCGGGTTCGGTGACGGGGTTGTCGGTCAGCAGGTACAAGACGGTTCCTTCGGTCGTGCGCGAGAGCGGGCGGAGACGCGTCGGTTCGTTCAGGCGGGCACCCGTTCGGCGTGGGCGCGGAAGGCGAGGAGCGCGGGGTCGTCGGGGCCGAGGGAGCGGGACCAGACGGCGAGGGCGGCACGGGCCTGCCGCGCGGCGACCTCGGTGTCCCCCGCGGCGGCGTGGTGTTCGATCACGGCGAGGACCAGCGCGCCGGTGGTCTCCGGTGGCTCGCGCAGTGCCGCCGACAGATCGAGGCGGTGGGCGATCTCGGCGATCCGGGCCCGGGCCGCGGGATCGGCGGGGTCGATCGGGTCCTTGGGGAGGGCGGCCGTGAGCAGGGCCAGCGCGGACCGCTCGGCCGCCGCGCGCTCGTTGGGCCCCATCACCGTGGCCCGCATGACGGTGTGCAGGGCCGGATGCGTCTCGACGACATCGCGGTCGACGACGGCCAGCGCCTCGTCGGCGAGCCGGCGCAGGGCGAGATCGAGGCCGATCTTGTCGTGCAGCACACCGTCCGGTCCTGCGTCGTCCGGCCCCGGCCCGGTGACCGCGGACAGCAGCTCGAAGGAGACCGGGCCGGTCCCCAGACAGGTCAGCACCCGCAGCAGTTCGGCGGCGGCCGGATCGGTCTCGCCCAGCTCCGCCACCGCCTGCTTCCACACGGCGGCGAGCCGGACGTCGTAGTCGGCGGGGCCGCCGCGCAGCAGCAGTTCGGCGCAGAGCCGGTCGAAGCCCTCCAGATGGTCGGCCACGCTCAGCCGGCGCTGGGCCAGCGAACGGCCGAGCTGGATCAGCAGCGGCGGCAGGTTCCCGGCGCGCCCCGCGACCGCGTCGGCCTGCTCGTCGGTGAGCCAGTCCGCGGAGTCGCGGAGCAGCGCCCGGCTCTCGTCGCGGTCCAACGGCCCTACGCGTAAAGGGTGTTCGGTCCGCTCGGTCCAACTGATGTGGCGGCTGGTGACCAGGATGTGCCCGGCGTCGAGCGGCAGGTACTCGAAGAGCTTCTCCGGGGAGCCCGCGTTGTCCAGCACCAGGAGCCAGCCGCGGTCGACGCGGCCGGTGCGCAGCCGGTCGAGCACGGCGTCCACCGAACCCCGGCCGTCGCGCGGGCCCGGCACGGACAGGGCCTGGCCGAGCCGGTCGAGGGACAGGGCGAGACTCTGGTCGTCCGCGGCCCGGCACCACCAGACGAAGTCGTAGTCGTCGCGGTACCGGTGGGCGTACTCGCGCGCGGTCGTGGTCTTGCCGACGCCGGCGAGACCGTGCAGCACGCAGAGTCCGTCGCCGCCGGGGCGGACCAGGGCCGCGCGGATCGTGCGCAGGAGTTCCTCCCGGCCCACGAAGTGCTGGTTGCGCGGGGGCGCGACGCCGCGGACGGTCAGGGGCGGGCCGTCCCGCTGTACGCGCAGCGGGGGCCACGCGGACGTGCCCGACGGGACCGGGGCACCGCCGCGCGCCCAGACGGCCGGGGGCAGGATCGTCCCGGCCAGTTCCAGCGCGCGGCCCGCGTCGGAGCGGGTCAGCCGCTCGGTGAGCAGCCCGGCCGCTCCGTCGCGCAGGACGTGGGCGCGCTGTCCACCGGCGTCCCGGTCACGCTCGGGCGCGCGGACCAGCAGACCGCTGTAGAAGACCTCGGCGACGGCTGCGTCCGTCCCGTCGGCCCCCGGCAGCAGGTCACGGCGCAGGGCGCGCAGCAGCTCGACGGTGACCAGCGGGGACACGGCGAGCAGCGCGGCGAGCCGCACCGGCACGGGTCCGGCGAGATCCTCCAACGTCCGGATGAGGGTGGCGGGTTCGGTGCTCGGGGCGGGCGGTGCGAGGTCCGCCCAGACACCGGTTCCGGCGCCGGAGGGGATGCCCTCGCCGTCGTACCAGCCGCTCGTGGGATCGGCCACGAGCCTGGCCCAGCCCTCGACGGCGCCCTCGTCGTCCAGGGGCAGCAACGGGACCGCGCTCTCGGCGCGCAGTCCGGCGGCCGCCTCCAGGCTGCCGGGCCGGAGCAGGCATTCCAGCCAGGCGGTGGGGGTGCCGGGGCGGGCCGCACGCCAGCGGAACGGGGCGAGCGGGACGGCCGCGCGGTGCCGCAGCGGCGGGGGCAGGGGATGCAGCACGGCGGTCGCACAGGAACGGCCCCGCCGTTCGAGCAGCTCGACGGCGCGGCCGTCCTGCCAGGCGGGGCCCACACAGTCGCTGAACACGAGCAGTGCGTGGTGTCCCGGGGTGGTCTCGGGGGCGGTGTCCAGCCGCAGTTCGCCCGGGGCGGAGCTGTCGATCGTGTGGACACGGACGCCGTCGAAGGGGGCCCGGTCGAGGGCGGTACGGAGATCCCGGACGGCCTGGGTCCACAGCTCCATCGAGGGCGCGTCGTCGACGACCAGGTCGAGGGTGAGTCGCGGGCCGCCGTCGAGGGGGCGGAGCGCGGTCAGGAGGGCGGACGGGGTCACGGGGCACCGCCGTCGCCCACGGGGTCTCGCAGCTCCAACCGCGCCCACGGCAGAGGCCGTTCCGGGTCCGCGTAGACGAGGGTCACCCGGACAGGGCCCTCGCCGCTGTACTCCGCCGCCTGCCGTGCCCGCCAGGACCGGACGGCCTCCGGGATCCGCTCCAGGGGGACGGTGCGTGCCAGCTCCATGAGGGCGGCCTCGGTCGCGGGCCGCGGGTCCGGTGCCCAGATGAGCACGGGGACGCCTTGGAGAAGGGCGACGGCGACCTGGTCGGTGGAGCGCGGAAACATCAGCCCGACGGCGTCAAGCACCAGGGCCCGGCCCCCGGCCCCCTCCACCCAGCGTGGCTCACGTGCCGTGGGAGGTGTGTCCTTGAGCCGGTCCCACCGCCGGTGCCAGCGTTGGCGCACGCCGGGCCGGTCCATCAGTTCGGCGGGGCGCACGACGACCGGGTGGTCCCAGCCGAGCGCCGACGGTACGGGGTCCGTCGCGTCGAGGAAGAGGTCCACGGGCAACGTCAGCAGGGAGTACGGCAGCACGAACTCGATCAGCGGGGCGGCTGCCGTCTCCTGCGCCTCGACCCGGCGCACGACGTCCAGGACCAGCTCCGGCAGCCGGTCACGGGGCACCGAGGCTCCTGGCTGGAGCACGTGCGTGCTGCCGTCGGGCCGGGTGACCGTGGACACCAGGTGATAGGCCGCCTCCTGCCAGGGCGCCGAGTCCACGTGGAAGGAGAGAACCAGCCGCTCAGGCTCCGGCGCGGTGACGGGCAGGGCCTCCCATCCCGTACGCTCCCAGACCTCCCGGCCCCCCACCGCACCGACCGGCAGCAGCAAGGGCGCCGAGAGCTTGTCCACCAGGGCCGCGAACGCCTCCAGTTCCGCGCTGCCGGGGTCGTACACCCGCAGTACGTCGACCAGGAGGCGCAGGCTCCGCGGTTCCCGCCCGAGCTGCCGCACCAGGTGCATCGCCCTGCCCCGGGTGGACACGACCGCGTCCGACCCGAGGTCGGTCCCGGGCGGCAGGCCCGTCCGCAGTTCGTCCACCAGCAGGGGGAACAGGAACGGGTCCCGCACCACGGGCACCGCCACCAGTGACTCCACCAGCTCACCGTGCTCCCGCAGGGCGAGGCCGTCGGCCGGGGCCAGGCCGGGGATCCGGTCCAGGGCCGCCGAGAGCGGCAGGAACCGGCCACGCTTCCCGCCCGGGGTGTCCTGAAGGGCGGTCAGGATGCCGGTCACGGCCCCCTGGGCATCGACCAGCGGGCTGCCGCTGCTGCCCGGGCGCGGCAGCGCCGCGTCGAAGTCGAGCCAGCCCCAGTCGTCCGTAGCGCCGGGGTCGGGCGCCTCGCGGACGGCGGCCCGAAGCTCCCCGTCGGGGGTGAGGAGCCGGACCTGCCGACCGGCTTCGGCCACACCGGCCCGGAAGGGGGAGGGCAGTCGCCCGGTCCGGTCAAGGGCCAGCAGCGCGGCGTCCCCCGAGGAGTCCCGCAGGGGCAGCCAGCAGCCGGGCAGCACCTCCGCCCGGGCCTCCTCGGGAGGCTCGTCCGCCGCGGCGAGCAAGGTCACGGGCAGCGACGCGCGAGGCCCGTCGTCGCTGTGCCGATCGAGGCCCAGCGCGACAGTCACCACGTGGGCGCAGGTCAGGACGTAGGAAGGGGTGATCAGGAACCCGGACCCGGCCGGCCCCCCGCCACGCCCCTGGATCTGGACCCGTCGGGGAAGCGCCCCCTCCAGCTCCCCCGCCACCGCGCCCCCCGTTTCGCCGTCGCCGACGATTATCGGGCCGGGGGGACGCTCACGTCAGCCGAACGGACGGAACGGGGCCGTCGTTCCAGGCCCAGGCCCTAGCCCACGGTCTGCGTGTGGACGTACTCCACGAGGCGGGTCAGCGCGTCCGGGTCGGTGGACGGCATCACTCCGTGGCCGAGGTTGAAGACGTGGCCCTCCAGTCCGGCGGCCGACTCCAGGACCTCGCGGGCCTTGGTCTCGACGGCCTCGGTGCCGGCGAACAGGACGGTCGGGTCGAGGTTGCCCTGGAGCGCCTTGCCGGGGCCGACCCGGCGGGCGGCCTCGTCGAGCGGGACGCGCCAGTCGACGCCGACGACGTCCGCGCCGGCCTCGCCCAGCAGGCCGAGCAGCTCACCGGTGCCGACGCCGAAGTGGATGCGCGGGACGCCGTAGCCGGCGACGGCGTCGAAGACCTTCGCGGAGGCGGGCAGCACCGAGCGGCGGTAGTCCACCGGGGCGAGGGCGCCGGCCCAGGAGTCGAAGAGCTGGACGGCGCTCGCGCCCGCCTCGATCTGCACCTTCAGGAAGCCCGCGGTGATGTCGGCGAGACGGTCGAGCAGGTCGGCCCAGAGCTGCGGGTCGCCGTACATCATCGCCTTGGCGTTCTCGTACGTGCGGGACGGGCCGCCCTCGACGAGGTAGCTCGCGAGGGTGAAAGGCGCGCCGGCGAAGCCGATCAGCGGGGTGGACCCGAGTTCGTCGGTGAGCATGCCGATGGCCTCGGTGACGTACGCGACGTCCTCGGGGGTGAGGTCGCGCAGCCGGGCCAGGTCGGCGCGGGTGCGGACGGGCTGCTCGACGACCGGGCCGACGCCGGGCTTGATGTCGAGGTCGATGCCGATCGCCTTGAGCGGGACGACGATGTCGCTGAAGTAGATCGCCGCGTCCACACCGTGCCGGCGGACCGGCTGGAGGGTGATCTCGGTGACCAGGTCGGGCCGCATGCAGGAGTCGAGCATCGCCACGCCCTCGCGGACCTTGCGGTACTCCGGCAGGGAGCGCCCGGCCTGCCGCATGAACCAGACGGGCGTGTGCGGCACGGGCTCGCGCCTGCACGCCTTGAGGAAGGCACTGTCGTAGGTCGCTGTCGGCTGCCGGCCCGCGGGGCTCTCGTTCGCGCTCACGCCGGCAAGTCTCCCACGCCGTCGGGGGCCGTCCGGCCGGGCCCCGGAGCGCCCGGGGCCCGTGCGCGTGTTCGCCCAGCGCGCAGCCGTCCGAGGTGGCCGCGCGGGTGTCTTGCCCTGCGCGAGGCCCCGGTTCCCCTTAATCTTCCCCGCATGGCTGCGGCTCAGGGACGACTGTCGGACGGCGCTGGCGGGATGGACGAGGCGAACGGGGGGAACGGGGGGCTGGGGGCGAACGGAGCGGACCGGGACGGGAGCAGGTCGCTGCCGCTGCCCTTCCGGGCGGCGGTCGACGCGCTGCGGGCGGCGCGGCTGCGGCCTCAGATCGAGATCGATCCCACGCCGGCCCCGAAGAAGCTCGCCCCGTTCGCGTACGCGCTGGAGGCGGCGGTGGTGGACGGCGACCAGGATCTGGCCGACGGCAGGCTGGTGCTGCTGCACGATCCGGACGGACACGACGCCTGGCGCGGAACGTTCCGCCTGGTGACCCTGGTCCGGGCCGAGCTGGAGCCGGAGATGGCGGCGGACCCGCTGCTGCCGGAGGTGTGCTGGTCCTGGCTGACCGGTGCGCTCCAGGCGCGCGGGCTGACGTACGGCGAGCCGAGCGGCACGGTCACCCGGGCCAGTTCGCACTACTTCGGCGGGCTGGCCGAGCGGCCGGCGGCCTCGCAGATCGAGATCCGGGCGTCCTGGACGCCCCGCGAGGGGCTGGGCGGGGTGCCGGACACGGGGGCGCATCTGGCGTCCTGGTGCGATCTGCTGGCGCAGGTGGCGGGGCTGCCGCCGGCCGGTCCGGGGGACGCGTCGGTGGTCACGCTGCCGCAGCGGCGGGGTCCGCAGTCGCGCTGAGGGGCACGTTCGGGTTTCGGGTGGGTCTTCCCACCCGTTCGGCCGTCCCGATGGGCAATCTCTTTGTCGATACGGCCACTTTCGATCCCGTAATGCACTCAGACAAACCGATTCGATCTTCGGATGATCGATCGCGTGTCCGAATTGCACGGATTGTTACTCACTAGATCGTGATCATTTTCTAAAGGACGCCGGGTTCGCTGCCGAAGACGACTGTGACCTTGAAAGCACGGTTCGTCCCGGCTTCCTCCCCACAAGCCCCCCACGAGCCGGCCCGTCCCCCACCCAGGAGGCCTGGTGTCCGTTCTCCTCGAGCAGCCCGCAAGCCTGGTCGCCTACCG